>NZ_JBSGVG010000016.1:0-145051 GCF_053608345.1 Nocardia sp. NPDC055050 | reverse complement strand
TTCCCCACTGCTGCCTCCCGTAGGAGTCTGGGCCGTGTCTCAGTCCCAGTGTGGCCGGTCACCCTCTCAGGTCGGCTACCCGTCGTCGCCTTGGTAGGCCGTTACCCCACCAACAAGCTGATAGGCCGCGGGCCCATCCTGTACCGATAAATCTTTCCACCCAAAGTCATGCAACCTTGGGTCATATCCGGTATTAGACCCAGTTTCCCAGGCTTATCCCGAAGTACAGGGCAGATCACCCACGTGTTACTCACCCGTTCGCCGCTCGTGTACCCCGAAGGGCCTTACCGCTCGACTTGCATGTGTTAAGCACGCCGCCAGCGTTCGTCCTGAGCCAGGATCAAACTCTCCGTTGAAGACTCTCAACTCATGTCCGAAGACACAAATCAGAAATATCTAAACTAGAGTCCGAAAACCTAGCAAAGCCAAACACCAGCAAAAAAGTTTCGCTGTTGTTTTTCAATGTCCAACTTCCATGACCGGGGGGTACATGAAAGCTGGAACCAATATAAATATTGGCACTGACATTCATCGACACACTATTGAGTTCTCAAAGAACACACGCACACACGTCTACCCACAACTTCTCGTAGGGGTTTCGGTGAGGCAAGGGTTCAAACTTTAGCTCAGGAAGCTCACCGGAAGCAAGTTCCGATCAAGTAACCCTGAACACATGATCAGTCAGGCGCTCAACGTCCTACCTCGTGTCCCGGCCGCTGGGCGGCTGAGTCGGTGTCCGTGTCGCTCTGACTCGAATAAAGTTACGTGCCGACAAACGCGAAGTCAAATCGGCTGGTCAAGGGCGGTTTCCAAGCAGCGGACCGGCGGTGAACCAGCTCGGTGCGGCCGCGGTGAAGCGGTGGCGGTCCCACTGTCCAGCGCCGGCGGGGATCGCGCCGACTATCGGGGTCTCGGTGACTCGCGGAAGGTCGTCGCGATTGCACCGGGACGCGAGGTCGGGATCGGTCGGCCAGGAGCCGATGACCAAGCCGGCGCAGGGAACACCTGCCGCGGCGAGGGTCCGGGTGGTGAGTTCACTGTGGTTGAGGGTGCCCAGGCCGGCCGCGGCGACAACCAGTACCGGTGCACCGATCTTCTGGGCGAGGTCGAGCAGGGTGAACTCGCCCATCCGGACCAGCAGTCCGCCCGCGCCTTCGACCAGCACCAGATCGGCATCGGCGAGCGATTCGACGGCGGCGACGGTCTCGCTCAGGGTCAGCAGCGGCATGGCCGCGCGCCGCGCGGCGGTGTCGGGAGCGAGTGGTTCCGGGTAGCGAGCGAGCTCGAGGGTGCGGGTCACCCCGGTCAGGCGGATGACCTCGGCGAGGTCGCCGGGTTCGCCGGGGGCGATGCCGGTCTGCGCAGGCTTGCAGACAGCGACCGTGCGTCCCGCCGCCTGTGCGGCCGCGGCCAGTGCCGCGGTGACGACGGTTTTGCCGACGTCGGTCGAGGTGCCGCTGATCAGCAGGACAGTCATGCCGTCACCGATTCCTTGCCGCGGGCCGACGCGAGAACGTCGCCGAGGACCTCGGCGATCGTCTCGAGTTCGGCGGATGTCAGGTCGGCGCGGGCGGTGAGCCGCAGCCGTGAGGTGCCTTCGGGAACCGACGGTGGGCGGAAGCAGCCGACGTCGAGGCCGCGGGCGCGGCATGCCTGCGCGGCATCGAAGGCGACTCGAGCTTCGCCGAGGACGACGGAAACAACCGCGGAATCCGGTTCGGGGACCCCGGCGATCCGGGCGATGTCGGCGGCGCGGTCGAGGACGCGGGTGGCCATCGACGGGTCGCGGCGCAGCAGCGACAGCGCGGCGCGAGCCGCACCGACGGCGGCGGGAGCGAGGCCGGTATCGAAGATGAAGGTGCGCGCGGCATCGATGAGGTGGGCCCGGATTCTGGCATCGGCCAGGACGACGCCGCCCTGGGCGGCGAATGCCTTCGACAGCGTCGCGGTGATCACGAGGTCCGGTTCACCCGCCAAGCCCAGCTCGTGCACGAGCCCGCGTCCGCCCTCGCCACGGACCCCGAGTCCGTGCGCTTCGTCGACGATCAGGATCGCGCCGTTCGCACGGGTGACGCGATGCAGGTCGGCCAGTGGTGCGAGATCGCCGTCTGCGCTGAAGACCGAATCGGTGAGCACCAACGCGCGCTCTTCGGTGCGCTCGGCGAGCAGTCGTTCGATCGCGGCGACATCGCGGTGCGCAGCGATCGCGACTCTGGCACGGGAAAGCCTGCACGCGTCGACCAGTGAGGCGTGCGAGCCCGCGTCGGAGACCACGAGGGTGCCGCGTCCGGCCAGCGCGGTGACCACGCCGAGGTTGGCGGCGTAGCCGGTCGCGAAGACCAATCCTGTTTCGGCGCCGACGAATTCGGCCAGTTCGAGTTCGAGGAGCGCGTGCTCGGTGGTCGTTCCGGTGACCAAGCGAGAGCCCGTGGAGCCTGCTCCCCAGCGCCGCACCGCCTCGATCGCGCCCTCGACGACCTCCGGGTGCCGGTGCAGGCCCAAGTAGTCGTTGGAGGCGAGGTCGATCGCGGACGACTCGGCGACGCGCTCGCGCAGATGCCTGCGTAGCCCCGCGTCGACCCGTTCGGCCGCACGCTCGTCCAACCAGCTCAACGGATCCGTACTCACAGTTGAGCAGCATACTTGAACACCGTTCAGGACGGTCGGGCTCATGCGATCGAGGCCTTCACCGCCGCGCCCACGGCCTCGGTGATGGCGGCGATGTCGGCGCTGGTGCTGATGAACGGGGGCATCGTGTAGACGAGATTGCGGAACGGGCGCAGCCAGGCGCCCGCGTCGACGGCGGCATCGGTCGCGGCGCGCATATCGACGGGTTCGTCGAGTTCGACGACGCCGATCGCGCCGAACACGCGGACTTCGGCGACACCGGGCAGCTCGGCCAGCGGCGCGAGGCCGGCCCGCAACTCCGACTCGATCCTGGACACCTCGCCTCGCCAGTCCCGCGAGCGCAGCAACTCGATCGAGGCGACCGCGACGGCGCAGGCCAGCGGGTTGCCCATGAAGGTCGGCCCGTGCATCAGTCCGCCGTGTGCCGCGCTGATGGTCTCGGCGATCCGCGTGGTGCACAGCGCCGCCGCCAGGGTGAGGTAGCCGCCGGTCAGCGCCTTGCCGACGCACATCACGTCGGGCGCGACGCCCGCGTGGTCGGCGGCGAACAGCTCGCCGGTGCGGCCGAACCCGGTGGCGATCTCGTCGAAGACGAGCAGCACGTCGTTGTCGTCGCAGATCCGGCGCAGTTCGGTGAGGTAGCGCGGATCGTGCCAGCGCATGCCGCCCGCGCCCTGGACGACCGGTTCGACGATCACCGCGGCCAGTTCGTCGCGATGATCGGCGACGGCGCGTTCGAGCTCGGCGACGTATCCGGGTTCGAACTCTCGTGGCGGCGCGGGGACGAAGACCTGCTCGGTGAGGACGTCGGTCCACAGGGAGTGCATGCCGCCATCGGGGTCGCAGACGCTCATCGGGGTGAAGGTGTCGCCGTGATATCCCCCGCGCCAGGTGAGCAGCCGGTTCTTCGCCGGGCGCCCGGCGCCGCGCCAGTACTGCAGGCACATCTTGGTCGCGACCTCGACCGACACGGAGCCGGAGTCGCAGAGGAAGACCTTGTCGAGACCGGCGGGCGTGAGTTCGACCAGCAGTTGGGTCAGCCGGGTGGCCGGTTCGTGGGTGAGCCCGCCGAACATCACGTGACTCATGCGCTGGGATTGCGCGAGCAGGGCCGCGTCGAGGACCGGGTGGCAGTAGCCGTGGACGGCCGCCCACCACGAGCTCATCCCGTCGACGAGTTCGCGGCCGTCGGCGAGAGTGAGTCGCGTTCCTGCCGCGCTCGCCACGACCAGCGGCTCGGTGGTCGCGGGGAATCCGCCGTAGGGATGCCAGACGTGTTCGGCATCGAGGGCGGTGATCTGCTCGGGGGTCAGGTCCACAGGTTTCCTCGTCGTCGCCCGGTGCTGCCGAGACGACAGCCTTGAACACTGTTCAAGTTATCACCTGCCGTCATCGGCGGGCGGGGTGTCGGCATGATGGGCGATCGCGGCGGGGAGCCGGGCGAGGGCGTCGCGGACCACGGCGAGCGATTCCGCGCCCAGCTCGGCGGCGATCATCCGTTCGATGCGCTGGATGTGCTGCCCGGCCAGCGCCATCACCTCCCGACCGGCCGTGGTGGTGACCACCAGCCGCGCGCGCCCGTCCGCGGGATCGGGCGCGCGCTCCACGTATCCGCACTTCTCCAAGTGCGTGACCAACTCCCCCATCGACTGCTGGGTCATTCCGGCGGCCTCGGCCAGCGCGGTCACCCGGGAGCCTTCCGGTGCGAGGTATCGGAACACCGCGTAGTGCGCTGGGCGCAGATCGGTTCCGAGCCCGGCGCGCAGCGCGGGGTTCAGCGCGCGCTCGTAGGCATCGGCCGCCTGGACCAGCAGTTTCAGCAAGGAGGACCGCTCAGCCATTGACATAATAGGAAGGTTACCTTTATACCTGGATCATGGCTGACATCGGTTCCGTCCTCACCTTTCGCAACGGGCATCGGGTCACGCTCGTCGATCGTGGCGCCGACGCGCAGGGCGCCTATCTCCGACTCGAACACGTACTGCCCCACGTCGGCCGCGAAGCGGGCCCGCACTGGCATCCGGAGATCAGCGAAACCTGGACCGTTCGCACCGGTCAGGTGCGCTTCCGGATCGGCGGCGAAGAGATCGTCGCGAAGCCCGGCGACACGGTCACCGCTGCGCCGCGCGTCGTCCACGAGTTCTGGAACGAAGCCGGCGACACCGTGATGGACCACGTGATCCGTCCGCCGCTGCGGCACTGGGAGATGTTCGCGTTCTGGAGCGGCCTCGACAACGCGAACCAGACGACGACGAGCAAACTGCCCCGCAATCCGCTCGCCCTCGGGCTGCTGTGGGAGTACCAGGACGGCTATCTCGCCGGTCCGCCCGCATTCCTGCAACGGCTGATCTTCGGCGGACTGGCCGGGCTCGCGCGGCGCACGGGCTACGCGCGGCGGCTGCTCGCGACCACATCGGCCTGAGCGGCGGTCAGCGAGCGGCCGGTCACATCGTGCGCGGTGGGGCCCGGGGTTCCATTACTGTCGTAGCATGTCGAGCCCGAACGACCGACCCGAGGTGTGGCCGGGCACCCCGTATCCGCTCGGCGCGACCTACGACGGCGGCGGCACGAACTTCTCGGTGTTCTCCGAAGTCGCCACCGAGGTCGAGCTCTGCCTGATCGCCAAGGACGGCTCCGAGACCCGCGTCGACCTCGACGAAGTCGACGGCTATGTCTGGCACGCCTACCTGCCCTCCGTCACCCCGGGGCAGCGGTACGGCTTTCGGGTCCACGGTCCGTACGATCCGGAGCTCGGATTGCGCTGCGACCCCAGCAAACTGCTGCTCGACCCGTACGGGAAAGCGTTCGACGGCGAATTCGTCAACGATCCCTCGCTCTATACCTACGGGCTGGATTCGCTGGGCAACACGATGACCGGGGTGGTGATCAACCCGTTCTTCGACTGGGGCCCCGACCGCCCGCCGAACCGGCCGTACCACGAGACGGTGATCTACGAGGCGCACGTCAAGGGCCTGACGATGACGCACCCGGATATCCCGGAGGACCTGCGCGGCACCTATGCGGGCCTGGCGCATCCGGCGATCATCGGGCATCTGAAGTCGCTGGGCGTCACCGCGATCGAGCTCATGCCGGTGCACCAGTTCTTCCACGATCACGTGCTCACCGATCAGGGCTTGCGCAACTACTGGGGCTACAACAGCATCGGGTATCTCGCACCGCACAACCAGTATTCGGCCCGGCCGCGTGGCGACGGTGCGGTCGCGGAGTTCAAGGCGATGGTGCGCGCGATGCACGCCGAGGGCATCGAGGTGATTCTCGACGTCGTCTACAACCACACCGGCGAGGGCAACCACAACGGGCCGATCCTGAGCCTGCGCGGGATCGACAACGCCGCCTACTACCGGCTCGACGAGGCCGACCCCGAGCACTACAAGGACTACACCGGCACCGGCAACAGCCTCAATGTCCGGCATCCGCACACGCTGCAACTGATCATGGATTCGCTGCGGTACTGGATTCTGGACATGCACGTCGACGGCTTCCGCTTCGACCTCGCCGCCACCCTGGCACGCGAATTGCACGACGTGGACCGGCTTTCCGCGTTCTTCGACCTGGTACACCAGGATCCGGTGGTGAGTCAGGTCAAGCTCATCGCCGAACCGTGGGACGTGGGCGAAGGCGGCTACCAGGTCGGCAACTTCCCCAGCCTGTGGACCGAGTGGAACGGCAAATACCGGGACACAGTGCGTGACTACTGGCGCGGGGAGCCCGCGACACTGGGCGAGTTCGCCTCTCGGCTCACCGGGTCGTCGGATCTGTACGAGTCGACGGGCCGCAGGCCCGGTGCCAGCATCAACTTCGTCACCGCGCACGACGGCTTCACGCTGCGCGACCTGGTGTCCTACAACGAGAAGCACAACGACGCCAACGGTGAGGGCAACCGGGACGGTGAAAGCCACAACCGATCCTGGAACTGTGGTGTCGAAGGTGAGACCGACGATCCCCGGGTCCTCGCGCTGCGTGCACGTCAGCAACGCAATCTGCTGGCCACGCTGATTCTGAGTCAGGGCACGCCGATGCTCGCCCATGGTGACGAGATCGGACGCACGCAGCTCGGCAACAACAATGTGTACTGCCAGGATTCGCCGGTGGCGTGGATGGACTGGTCGCTGGCGGAGTCGAATGCCGACCTGCTCGAGTTCACCCGCACGGTGATCGCCTTGCGCACCGACCATCCGATCTTCCGGCGTCGCCGCTTCCTGGCCGCGGGGCCGAGCGACGATCAGGGTCACCGACGCGAGATCGCCTGGTTCACGCCCGCGGGCACCGAGATGACCAACGACGACTGGGACAGCGGCTTCGGGAAATCACTGGCCGTGCTGCTCGACGGTGACGGCATCGCCGAACCGGGTCCACGGGGTGAGCGCATCACCGACGACTCGTTCCTGCTGTGCTTCAATGCGCACGACGAAGCGATCGATTTCGTACTGCCCGGACCGGAGTTCGGCGCGCAGTGGTCGCTCGCCCTGGATAGTTCGACCCCGACCGGCGCGGCCGACGCGGTGTACGCCGCGGCGGCGACGCTGCCGGTCGCCAGCCGCTGCCTGCTCGTATTGCGCCGAACCACCTAGCCGCCGAGCGAGACGATGACCGAGACCTATGTGACCGACCCGCTGACCATGCTGCACCGCGCGCCCGTCCGGGCGGGCACGGTGCGCAGCACCTACCGGTTGCAGTTGCGCCCCGACGCGCTCACCTTCGCCGATGCCCGCGCCATCGCCGAATACCTGCAGCAACTGGGTATCTCGCACCTGTACCTGTCGCCGATCCTCACCGCGACGCACGGGTCGACGCACGGTTACGACGTCACCGACCCCACCACGGTCTCCGCCGCGCTCGGCGGGCCGACGGGCCTCAAAGCGCTCTCCGACGAAGTGCGGAGCCGGGGTATGGGATTGATCGTCGACCTGGTGCCCAACCATGTGGGTGTCGCCGATCCGCGACAGAATCGGTGGTGGTGGGATGTGCTGCGCAACGGCCAGAAGTCGCAGTACGCCAAGTATTTCGACATCGACTGGAGCTCGGGCAACGGCGCGGGCGGGCGGCTGGCGCTGCCGGTCCTGCAGAACGAGAACGACCCGGCCGCGCTCACCGTCGACCGGTCCGGCGCGGAACCGATGCTGGCCTTGCACGATCTGCGATTCCCGATCGCGGCGGGCACCGACGGTGACAACGCACTGCGCATCCACGACCGCCAGCACTACCGGCTGGTGAGCTGGAAGGCCGGGGTGTGCACGTATCGGCGGTTCTTCGCGGTGAACAGTCTGGCCGCGATCCGGCAGGAAGACCCGGAGGTGTTCGAGGCGACGCACCGGGAGCTGGCGGCCTGGTGCGAACACGATCTGATCGACGGCGTTCGCGTCGATCATCCGGACGGCTTGTCGCATCCGAGCGCGTATCTGACCCGGTTGCGCAGGCTGATCGGGCCGCAACGGCTCCTGCTCGTCGAGAAGATCCTCGCCAATCGCGAGCCGTTGGACGCGACGCTGCCGGTCGACGGCACCACCGGCTACGACGCGCTCGCCGATCTCGGTGGAGTGCTGATCGATCCGGCGGGCGAGGCGACGCTGACCGAACTGTCCCAACACGTCGCGGGGCACGGCAGCGACCGGGCGTGGTTCGGTGAAACCGAGCATCGGATCAAACGCGCTGTCGCCGAAACCATTCTGGCGCCGGAGATCCGGCGATTGGTCGCCGCGATCAAACGCGACGGCAACGCGGGCAGTTTCGACACTCTCGCGGTGAGCAACGCGACCATCGAGGTACTGGCTTTCATGCCGGTGTACCGGGTGGATTACGCACCGCTGGCCGGGATGACGGCCGCGGTCGTGGCGGAGGTGGAGAAGCGCAACGCCGAGCTGACGGCGCCGCTGTCGGTGCTGGTGACCGCGCTGTCGGTGGGGGGTGAAGCGGCGACGAGGTTCTCGCAGGTGTGTGGGGCGATCACCGCCAAATCGGTCGAGGACACGATGTTCTATCAGGGTGCGCGGCTGGTGTCGCTGCAGGAGGTGGGCGGCAATCCGGCCCGATTCGGCCACTCCGTCAACGACTTCCACCTGTCCAACAGTGAACGCGCGCAGCGCTGGCCCGCGACCATGACCACGATCTCGACCCACGACACCAAACGCGGAGAGGATGTGCGTGCCCGGATCGGGGTATTGTCGCAGGTCGCCGATGTCTGGTCGCAGCGGGTTCGAGGCTGGCTGGAAACCACCCCCGCGCCCGACGGGGCGACCGCGTTGTTCCTGTTGCAGAACATGTTCGGGGTGTGGCCCGCCGACGGGCGACCCGCCTCGTCGGTGCCGGGGCTGCGGGACCGGCTGCACATGTTCGCGGAGAAGTCGATTCGCGAGGCGGGCACGAAGACTTCCTGGGAGGAGCCGGACGCGGCGTTCGAATCGGCCGTGCACGGCTGGCTCGACGCGGTGATCGATGGACCGGTCGGTACCGGCATCGGCGATCTGGCCCACGAGCTCGCGCCGCACGCGTGGTCGGACGCGGTGGCGCAGAAGCTCTTGCAGCTGGGCGCGCCGGGGATTCCCGATATCTATCAGGGCACCGAGTTGTGGGAGGACTCCCTCGTCGACCCCGACAACCGGCGGCCGGTGAACTTCGCCACCCGGGTCGGGATGCTCCAGTCACTCACCGACACACCGACTTTGGACACCACCGGCGCGGCGAAGATGTGGGTGGTCGCCTACGCGCTGTGGTTGCGCCGGGAGCGGCCGGAGTGCTTCGTCGGCGGGATGTACCGCCCGCTCTATGCCATCGGTGAGCACGCGCATCGGTTCATCGCCTACGGGCGGGGGCCCGCGGGCGAAGCGCCGGAGGTGATCGTGGCGGCGACCCGGCATTCGGTCGGGCTCGGCACGACGGGCTGGCTGGACACCACTTTGCCGCTGCCGCAGGGCAACTGGACCGATCGGCTCACCGGGAACACCTTCGCGGGGAGTGCGCGGGTGGACAAACTGTTCGCTCGACTTCCTGTCGCGTTGCTGGTGCGCTGACAGCACTCACGGGCCAGAAGGCGCGCACCCGCGAGGGACCGACACTGCGCGAGCCGGTCCCTCGTGTCCAGCTCAGCGACTACGACGTAGTCCCAGATACTGCAGCGCGGCGAAACCGCCGACAGTCACCGACTGCATCACCGCCCACACCACACCCACCGTAGTGAGACCGAGCGCACCGGTCGACAGCGCGGCGAGACTGGCCACGACCCAGACGGTGTTGCCCATCGCCACCGCCGACGCCGCAGCCCGGTTGACCGGCGCCGATCGGCCGACGACGGCGACGGCCAGGCCGTAGGCGGTGAGGAACGCGCCGATCGCGAGGCCGACACCGGCATCGAGTCCGAGCAGCCGTTCCAGTGGTTGCGCCAGTGCCAGGTAGGCCAGGCCGTTGGCGGTGGTGACGACGGCGTCGAGGCGCAGCGACAGCCGCAGCAGGTTCTCGCCGGAGGCGAACAACGCGGACAGGCGGGACGGAGCGGTGGTGGTCATGGCGGATCTCCTTGGCTGCGAAGGGGTCAGGTGGTGGCGGGAACCTGGTCGAGGAAGCCGTAGACGCTGTCGATGCGGCCGTCGGTGAGGACGGCGACGTCGAAGCCGATCACCACGGCGGGGGCGTCGGCGGGGCCGAGGCCCCAGGTGAAGCGGACCTGGTCGTGATGGGCGTCGACGGGACCGGCCAGGGTGAATGTCCAGTCGGGGAACTGAGCCTGGACACCGGCGATGGCGGCCTCGAGTTCGGCGTGGCCGGTGACCGCGACCAGCGGGTCGACGTAGCGGGCCCGCGGGGTGAACAGACGGGCGACGGCGGAGCGGCGGGCGGCGGGCTCGCGGGTGTTCCACGCTTCCAGGTACTGTGCGACGACGGTGTTCATCTCGACCTCCGAAATAGGTTGTGAGCTGGTGTTTCGCTGGTAGTTCCTGCGATGGGCACAACGTTATGGCGCGAGGGGGGTCGGTCGAATCAGTCGCGTATAGGTACTTTTCCCGGCGCGGCTGCCCGCGGTACCGGTACGGCGATACGGTGGAGCCCATGCTGCACGGACGCGATGCCGAACAGGCCAGGATCGATGACCTGCTCAGCGGGGCGCGCGCGGGGCGAAGCGGGGCCATGGTGGTGCGCGGCGAGGCCGGGATCGGGAAGACCGCGCTGCTGGATTACGCGGCAGCGCAAGGTGTTCCGACAGTGCGTAGCGCGGGGATCGAGTCCGAGGCCGAATTGCCCTTCGCGGCACTGCATCTGCTGGTCCGGCCAGGTATGGAGCTCGTGCGCCACCTGCCGTCGCGGCAGCGTGACGCGCTCGAGTCGGCGTTCGGGCTCGGCGATGGCGCACCCGCCGATCGGATGCTGATCGGGCTGGCGGTACTGACCCTGCTCGCCGAGGAGGCAGCCGACGGGCCGCTGCTGTGCCTCATCGACGACGCGCATTGGCTGGACCGGGCCAGCGCGGAGGCACTGCTGTTCGCGGCGCGCAGGCTCGAGGCCGAGGGAGTGGTGATGCTGTTCGCCACGCGCTCGGGACCGCAGGATTTTCCCGCGCCCGGGCTGCCAGAACTCGCCCTGTCCGGTCTGCGTCCCGAGGCGTCGGCGGCACTGCTCGATGCCGGTACGACCCCGCTGAGTCCGGCCGTCCGGTATCGATTGCTCACCGAGTCGGGCGGTAATCCCCTTGCGCTGCTGGAGCTTCCGGCAGTTGTCGGCGACGGCAGTGTCGACGACGCGAATCCGCTGCCGTTGTCGCAGCGGTTACAGCTGGCCTTCCACGGCCGCGTCACCCGCTTGCCCGCGTCGACGCGGACCGTGCTTCTGGTCGCGGCGGCGGCCGGTGCCGCGGACCTGGCGCCGATCCTGCGTGCCGCGGCCGGTCTCGGTGCGTCACTGCGGGATCTGCAACCCGCCCAGGACGCGGGCATGATCGGCACCGACGGTCAGGTGCTGACCTGGCACCACCCACTGCTGCGGTCGGCGGTGTATCAAGGCGCCGCGCTCACCGACCGGCTGGCCGCCCACCGCGCCCTGGCCGACGCACTGAGCGGCGACGACACCGCGGACCTGCGGGCATGGCATCTCGCCAGTGCCGCAACAGGTCCCGACGAGAACACCGCCACCACACTCGAGCACACAGCCGACCGTGCCCGGCGCCGCCACGGCCTCCATGCCGCCGTGACCGCCTACGATCGCGCGGCCGCGCTGAGCATCGACACGAACGCCCGCGTGCGCAGACTCGTCCTCGCCGCCGAGTCCGCGACGGAGGCGGGCCTCACCGACCGCGCAGAGCGACTGGCCGAGCGAGCCGCGTCCCTGTGGAGCGACGTCCGCGAGCCGGCGGGCGATGCCCCCGGCGCGCCAGCAACCGGCGGCCCGGCGCAGCAGGCGGCGCGACCTGGCGAACGAAAGGCTGTCGGCGCTGCCGGGGTAGTCGGCGGGGGCGGCGAGCAGGGCAGTGCGGCCGAGGAAGGCGGAGCCGCGTTCGCGCTGCGGCTGGACCTGGTGCGGGCGCAAGCCGAATTCGCGGGCGGCAAACCGGGTTCCGCGCATCGGCGGTTGATGTCAGCGGCCGTCGCGATGCGCGAATCCGATCCCCGTGGCGCGGCCCGGATTCTGACCAAGGCCGTGCACACCGCCTGGTACCTCGGACCCGATGAGCTCGACGAGGTCGCCGATGTCCTGGCGACGCTGCGGCTGATGGAGGAAGACCCCGCGACGCCGATCGCGCGCTACCTGACCGGGTCGGTGACGGGTCAGCGGGTCGCCGACCTGCGGGACGCGGCGGCCGCCGCCCGGACCGGCGGGGCGGACAGTCCGGCCGACCTGGTGCAGCTGTGCGGCAGCGGTTTGGTCGTCGGGCAGGACGAGCAGGTCGAGGAACTGGCCGGCGAGTTGATCAGGGAATGCCGGGAGCAGGGGCGGATCGGGTTGCTGGCGCCGCTGCTGTTCTTCCGATCGGAGGGGTTGTTGTTCGGCGGGCGACCGAGGGAGAGCCGGATCGCGGCCGAGGAAGGGCTGCGGATCGCACAGGACATCGGACAGGCGCAGTGGATCAGTCAGATCCACGCATTTCTCGCGTATCTCGCCGCGCTACAGGGTGATTCGGCAGCGTGTCGCGACCATGCCCAGCGGGCGGCGGCCGAGGAATTCGGCGGGCCGGGCGCGGTCGGTGCGTCGTGGGCGCACGCGGCCGTGGCGCTGCTGGCCCTCGGTGAAGGCAGGCTGGAGCAGGCAAGGACCGAGCTCGCGCAGATGACGATCGAACCGGCGCGGCACCACGTCATCGGGCTGCGCACACTGCCGGATCAGATCGAGGTGGCGGTTCGGCTCGGCGCGACCGACCGCGCGACCGAGGCGCTGGATCGGCTCACCGCCTGGTCGCAGCGGACCGAGCAGGAGTGGATCGCGGCGCTGGCGGCCCGTGGCCGGGCGTTGCTGGCCGACGGCCCGGCGGCCGAACAGCATTTCGTGGCCGCGCTCGCCGCCAACCGGCCGTTCGACGAAGCCCGCACTCGGCTGCTCTACGGCGAGTGGCTACGCCGGGACAAGCGCAAGGTCGACGCGCGGACCCAGCTGGAACAGGCGACAGCGCTGTTCGATCGGCTCGGCGCGGCACCGTGGAGCGAACGCGCGCGCACCGAACTGGGCGCGCTCGGTGTCGGAACCGGTACGCGTGCGAGCGGCGGCCCGCTGAGCCTGCTCACCCCGCAGGAATCACAGATCGTGCGGCTGGCCGCGCAGGGATTGTCGAATCGGGAGATCGCGGCACGGCTGTTCCTGAGTCACCGCACCGTCGGCCATCACCTGTACAAGGCGTATCCGAAGCTGGGCGTGCTGTCGCGCGGTGAGTTGAGTTCGCTCGACCTGACGGAATGATCCGCCATCCGGGGTGCACGAACCTGGCCTGGTGCCCGAATCAGTGGCGCGACGCGGTGCGGGTGGCGCCGACGGTCCAGCGAACGGCGGCGACCGCGGCGGCCGCCAGCACCGCGACCTGCGGCGACCCGATGATCAGCAGCAGCAGCGCGGCGACCACGAGCGCGGCAACGAGCGCCTCGAGCTTGTAGACCGGCCAAGCACTACCCGCGATGTCGACGGTCGCGGATGCTGCCGATGAGGTGAGCACTGCCATGCAGACCAGGATAGGCGTACATCGAAGTTCGGTCCACCGAACTTGTTCGAGTGGCTCTATCGGGAACATCACAGGGCGATGGTTCGTTGTGCAGGTCATGCCACTCACAGGAGAGTACGCACCGAGCACTTCGGACTGGGCACGCGAACAGGCCGAGACCTACGAGAACTCCGGCGGCGCCGAGGGCACCTCGTTGCAGGGCAAGCCCGTCATCCTGCTCACCACCAAGGGCGCCAAGACCGGCAAGCTGCGCAAGACGCCGCTGATGCGGGTCGAGCACGACGGCGAGTACGCCGTCGTCGCGTCGCTGGGCGGGGCGCCGAAGAATCCCGTCTGGTACCACAACATCAAGGCCGATCCGCACGTCGAACTGCGCGACGGCACCACCACCAAGGACTACACCGCGCGCGAGCTCACCGGCGACGAGCGAGCGCAGTGGTGGGAGCGCGCGGTCGCCGTGTGGCCCGACTACGACGAGTACACGAAGAAGACCGATCGCGTGATCCCGGTCTTCGTCCTCACGCCGCGCTGAACCGCAGGTCCGAGCCCATCCGCCGTGGTCGCCACGGCGGATGGTTCCGCTCGCCGAGCGCGCGAACCGCCTCGGTAGCATTGTCCGGGTGTCCCCCATCGCTGACGTCGCCGAAGTGTCCGTAATCCGTCCGCCGCTCACCGCGGACGAGATCGACGCCGCCGCCAAGCGAATTTCCGACATCATCGAGCCGACTCCGCTGCAGTACAGCGCGCGGCTGTCGGCGAGCACCGGTGCGCAGGTGTACCTCAAGCGCGAAGACCTCACCGCGGTTCGCTCCTACAAGCTGCGCGGCGCCTACAACCTGATGGTGCAGCTCACCGCCGCCGAGCGCGCGGCCGGTGTGGTCACCGCCAGCGCGGGCAATCACGCGCAGGGCGTGGCGTTCGCCTGCCGGGCGATGGGTGTGCGCGGGCGCATCTATGTGCCGACCACCACCCCCAAGCAGAAGCGCGACCGCATCCGCGTGCACGGCGGCGAGTTCGTCGAGCTGATCGCCGTCGGCGAGACCTACGACGCCGCGGCCGCGGCCGCCGCCGACGATGTCGCCCGCACCGGCGCCACCATGGTGCCGCCGTTCGACGACCCGCGCACCGCCGCGGGTCAGGGCACCATCGCCGCGGAGTTCCTCGACCAGCTCGGCACGGCCCCCGACCTGGTGATCGTCCCGGTCGGCGGCGGCGGCTGTCTCGCCGGCATCGGCACCTACCTGCGCGAACGCGCACCGCACACCGGTCTGCTGGCCGTCGAACCCGCGGGCGCGGCCTCGCTGACCGCCGCGCTGGTCGCCGGCGCACCGGTGACGCTGCCCGAGATCGACCCGTTCGTCGACGGCGCCGCCGTGCGCCGCATCGGCGAACTGCCCTACCGGGCGGCGGCGTCGTTCGGCGGCCGGATGGTCTCGCATGCCTCGCTGCCCCTGCTCACCACACCCGGATCCTCCACCGGGACAGCGGCTTTCCGGGTGATGCTGGTCGACGAGGGCGCTATCTGCACCGCGATGCTCGACCTCTACCAGAGCGAAGGCATCATCGCCGAGCCCGCGGGCGCGCTGGCCACCGCGGCCTTGGCCGAGATCGACATCGCGCCCGACAGCACGGTCGTGGTGCTGGTCTCGGGTGGCAACAACGATGTGTCGCGCTACGGCGAGATCATCGAGCGCTCACTGGTGCACCGTGGTCTCAAGCACTACTTCCTGGTCGACTTCCCGCAGGAGCCCGGTGCGCTGCGCCGCTTCCTCGACGATGTTCTCGGCCCCGACGACGACATCACCATGTTCGAGTACGTCAAGCGCAACAACCGGGATACCGGGGCCGCACTGGTCGGCATCGAGCTCGGTGCCACCGACAATCTGGCGTCGCTGATGCACCGTATCGAGGAGTCCCCGATCCAGGCCGAACGCCTGGAACCGGGCTCCCCCGCCTATCGCTACCTGACGTAGGTCCGCCGCGCGGCGGTCACGCCGCCGCGCGGTCCTCGCGGTGTCCTGACGTGCGACTCGCGCGCACGCTCGACACGACCAGCGGCAGTAGCCAGCCCATGGCGAGCTGGTCGTAGGGCAGCAGTATCTGGTCGAGACGGTTGTGGACGTAGGCCACCGAGAGGCCCGACTGCGGGTCGACCCAGCCGAACGAACCGCCGAGCCCGATATGGCCGAAGCCGTGCCGCGCGCCGGGGACGGGCAACGAGTGATAGCCCAGGTGCCACATCATCGGCAGGTAGAACAGCGCGTGGTCGAGCCGGTAGCTCTGCACCCGGCGGATCGCGGCGTGCGTGCTCTGCTGCAGGTACGGCGTGCCGTCGACGGTGACGCCGTCGGCCAGCGCCGCGTACATCTTCGCCAATCCGGCGGCCGTCGCGACACCGTTGCCCGCGGGCATCTCGGTGTTCAGGATCGTGGGGTCGTCACCGTCGAGAATGCCGTCGAGGCCGGGCACGAACAGGCAGCGAGCGGCCGCGCCGAGCGGTCCGGGCAGCCGGAATCCGACATTGGCGAGGAAACTGGCGCCGACGGGATGCGCGGCGAAGCTCAGGTGCGCGCCGGCCAGCCGGGCGTATTCGGTCGACGAGTCCGCGGCGGGGCGACCGAGGTGGATGCCGTCGATACCGAGCGGATCGGTGACCTCGGTGCGGATCAGCTCGCTCATACTCCGGCCGGTCACGCCCCTGGCCAGGCCCGCGAGCAGCCAGCCGTAGGTCAGGGCGTGATAGGTGGGGGTGCCGAGCATCCGGTCCGGGGTGGCCAGTGCCAGGCGGTCCTCCATCAATTCGTGATCGAGGGCTTCCGCGGCGGTGTTTGCGACCGAGGACAGCGACGACAGCCCGGAGCGGTGGGTGAGCACGTCGGCGACGGTGATCGCGCCCTTGCCGTGCGCGGCGAAACGCGGCCAGTATTCGGCGACCGGCGCTTGGTAGTCGATCAGTCCGCGGTCGGCGAGCCGGTGGATGACGGTGGCGGTGACACCCTTGGTCGCGGAGAACACGATCGCGCCGGTCTCGGCGTTCCATGGTCGGTCACCCGCACTACCGGTCCAGAAATGGGCGAGTGGTTCACCGTGCCGATAGATCGCGAGCGCACCGCCCGCGTCGCGGCGATGGCCGATCAAGGTGGCGAAAGCGCGCACCAGCGGACCGAATCCGGCCGGGGCGAAACCCCCGACACCGGCCGGGAGGGCAGCGCTGTCCTGCCCGTAAGCGTCGTTGCTCATCATCCGACTATACGGCGTTATGCCTATTCGGCAACGCCACGTTTCGGAATGTGGCCGACCCGTAGCCCGGCGTCATCACTCGGTGACCACCGTGCCCGCGCCGTCACCTTCCTCGAGCACCGCGAAACTGTGACCCGAAATCAGTGTTCCCGCACCGCTTTCGGTGGCAGGCGACCAGGCCAGCAGCACCCGACCGTGCACCGGGATCACCACTTCGTCCTCGGCGAGGTTGCACACCACCGAGATTCGGCCACGACGCAGGACGAACCAACGCTGTGCTTCGTCATAGTCGGCCCACACCCGTTCCAGCCATGGATCGGCGAACTCGGGCCGCGACTTGCGCAGGGCGAGCAGGCCGCGATAGCAGGCGAGCAATCGGGCATGCGGTTCGCGACCGACCTCGGTCCAGTCGAGCTTGGAGCGGGTGAAGGTGTCCGGGTCCTGCGGGTCGGGCACCTCGTCGCTGGACCAGCCGTGCTCGGCGAATTCGGCGCGGCGCCCGGTGGCGGTGGCCGCGGCGACGACCGGGTCGGTGTGGGAGGTGAAGAACTGGAACGGGGTGCGCGCGCCCCACTCCTCCCCCATGAACAGCATCGGCGTACTCGCCGAGAGCAGCACCAGCGCCGCCTTCACCGCGAGTTGACCCGGGGTGAGGTAGGCGCTGGGGCGATCACCGGTCGCGCGATTGCCGATCTGATCGTGATTGCAGGTGTAGCCGAACAACGCGCTGCCGGGGACGAGGTCGCGACGCAGCGGCGCGCCGTGGGTGCGGCCGCGGAAGCTGGAATAGGTCCCGGCGTGGAAGAAGCCGTGGGTGAGTGTCTGCGTGAGGCAGGCCAGTGAGCCGAAATCGGCGTAGTAGCCCTGTCTTTCGCCGGAGACCGCGGTGTGCACGGCGTGGTGCAGGTCGTCGTTCCACTGGCCGGTGAGCCCGTAGCCGCCTGCCGCGCGCGGGGTGATCAGGCGGGGGTCGTTGAGGTCGCTTTCCGCGATCAAGCTGAGCGGTCGGCCCAGATGTGCTGCCAGCGCGGTGGTTTCGACGACGAGCTCGTCGAGCAGGTGGGTGGCGGTGCGGTCGACCAGCGCGTGGACGGCATCGATACGCAAGGCGTCGAGGTGGAATTCGCGCAGCCAGCGCAGGGCGTTGTCGATGATGTAGGCGCGGACCGCGTCGGAGCCGGGGCCGTCGAGGTTGAGGCTCTGACCCCAGGTGTTGCGGCCCGCGGTGAGGTAGGGGCCGAAGCGCGGCAGGTAGTTGCCGCACGGGCCGAGGTGGTTGTAGACCACGTCGAGGCAGACCGCGAGACCACGGGCGTGGCAGGCGTCGACGAAGCGTTGCAGGCCGTCGGGACCGCCGTAGCTTTCCTGTACCGCGTACCATCCGACGCCGTCGTAGCCCCAGTTGTGGGTGCCGTCGAAGGCGTTCACCGGCATGAGTTCGACGGTGGTGACGCCCAGTGTCACGAGATGGTCGAGGTGCTCGATCGCCGCGTCGAAGGTTCCCGCGGGGGTGAAGGTGCCGATGTGGAGTTCGTAGAACACCGAGCCGGCCACGGGTCGGCCGGTCCAGTTCCGGTCGGTCCAGGCCGTCTGATCGAGATCGTGGACTGCGGAGGTTTCGTGCACGCCGTCGGGTTGGCGAGCCGAGCGCGGGTCGGGCAACACCGTCGGGTCGT
Source organism: Nocardia sp. NPDC055050 (assembly GCF_053608345.1). NCBI lineage: Bacteria > Bacillati > Actinomycetota > Actinomycetes > Mycobacteriales > Nocardiaceae > Nocardia > Nocardia sp. NPDC055050. Next base: position 126,358 of record NZ_JBSGVG010000016.1, on the reverse strand, counting down.
CGTCGATCAGGAAGCCGTAACGGGCACCCTGACCTGCGTCGACGCGGACCGACCAATTGCCGCCACCGTTTCTGCGCATCGGGTGCTCGACCCCGTCCAGTTGCAGCCGCACCGCCCCCGCCTCCGGCGCCCACACCCGAAACTGCCTCATCGGCCCAGCATCGCATGCCCCGCGCCGGTGTGCTCGATCAACGATTCACCGCGCGTGCGCGGCGACCCCGACCGGTCCCGCGCCGACGCACAGCGACTGCCGCTCGTCGAGGGATCTGATCCGCAGGGTGTCGCCACCGCCGAGCAGCCGGACGTACACGGTGTTCAAGCCCGCGCGCACGTCGGCGATCGTCTCGGTCTGGCCCTCGAAGGACAGCGCGATCCGGCCGTCCCGTTCGGCGTTGTAGTTCACCTGGGCGGTCCAGTCGCGGATCTGCATGGGGCCGTCGAGGGGGAGGTTGGCGCCGGCGGTGCCGTGCACGCGGTACCCGCAGCGGGGTTCGGGGCCCTCGACGATGGCGCGGTTCCACCAGACCTGCGCGTCGACGACGGCGCCCTCATCGGTGATCATCCGCAGGCGCGGAGTCGAAAGGGCGAAGGTGGTGGGGGTCGCGATCGGGGCGAAGACACGGTCGGTCATGTTCTCGGGGAAGGCCAACGGGTTCAAGACATTCCACGGAACCTCTTGGGGCAGCAGCGGCGCGTCGGCGGCGCCGGGGAGCGCGGCTCGCACGCCGCTCACGTAGGTGCGGGCCGGGCTCGGTTCCCAGGACCTGGTGAAGGTGATCGTCGAGTACACACTGCTCGCGAGGAACACGATGATCGCCGAGATACCCACTGCCTGCCGAGCTCGGCCATCACGCCCCACCGCGACCGGAGCCGATCCGCTGACGGTGCGCGCACGGGCCGGATCGATGTCAGCCGGAATTCGCCGGTGTGCGGGCTCGTTCGATCCGAATGCAGAACTCGACCGGCGCCGACGGGGTGCCAGCGTGATCAACGCGAGCGCGACGGTCGCGATGACGGCGAAATCGGCGAAGTAGCGCACCGATTGGAGGAGCAGACCCGCGGTACTCGGGCCGTCACGCAGCAGGACGACGGGCGCGATGGTCAGGACCGCGTATCCGGCGGCGCTCACCCAGATCGCGATGACCCGGCAGCGGGTACGAATCGTCCACGCCGCGAACAGGATCAGCGACAGCCAGCTCAGCGCGACCAGCAAGCTCGGCGAGTCCGCCCACGGCGTGGCGGGTTGCCAGCGTTCCCAGCGCCATGGACCGCCGAACAGCGCGGGTACCAACCCGTCGGACAGCGCGCGGCTCCACAGGGACCCGGGATGTTCGGGAGCCGAGAGCCCCCTCGGACGTTGGATGACGAGCAGAAAACACGCCGACCACGTCAGCAGCACCGCGCCGCCCGCCGTCCACAGCGCGCCCCCACGCCGAGCGGCCTTCTGTACGGATCCGCCCGTCACGTGCGCGGCCAGCACTGCCACCGCGAAAGCCACCGGCAGCACGACCACCGATTTCTCGAAGAACAGCAACGCCACCGCGAACACCGCGGCCCCCGACACCGCATATCGACGCCGCCCGGTTCGCACCAACAGCACCGCGTCCGCGCTCACCCACGCGAGTGCGATCTGCAACGGCAGCGCGTTCACCGCCGCCGACCACCAGGCGAACGCGGGCACCGTCAGCGGGACGAACAGGTAGAACGCCAGGGGTCCGAGCAGGCGGGTGCGGACCCCGAGCAGCACGATCAACAGTCGCAGCACCGCCAGCGAAGCGAGCAGTTGCAACCCGATCAGCACCACGACGGCGGCTGCCCAATTCAACGGCGCCACCTCGGTGACCAGCCAGGTCAGCACGAACGCCAACGGCATCACGTGCCCGTCATGACTGGTGAACAGCAATTCGGTCGAGAACACCGGCTGGCTGCTCACCCGGCCGATCAGCAGGAAATCGTCCCAGTAGAAGAATCCGGACGCGGCCACCCAGCCGCGCAGGACCAGCTGCGCCACGATCAGCGCCGCCGCGACGAGCAGCACCGTCCGCCCGGTGATCCGCCACGGCACCGGCCGCGACGGGTCACGGGAGTGCGGTGGCGAGTCGAGCAGCGGCACGGACGTCACGTCTCTCGACGCTAGCCCGTAGTTCGCGAGGCGGCCATCACGACCCACCACAGGGGAGTCACCGAGGGGCTGTGTTCGCGGACAGTCCAGTTTTGGACTGATCTGTTCAAAATGTGTTACGGTCGTCGGCATGGCCAGACCCAAAGAATTCGACGAGCACCGCGCCGTGGACGCCGCGATGCGGGCGTTCTGGTCCGCCGGTTACGAGGCGACCTCCACCCAGGACCTCTGCGCCGCGACAGGCTTGGGCCGCAGCAGCATCTACAACACCTTCACCAGCAAGCGCGATCTGTTCGATCGAGCTCTGCGCCACTACATGACCACCCAGAACGCCCCCCTCTTCGACATCCTCGACAACGACGCACCGGCCAGGGAGCGGATCGCCGACATCCTGCGCCGGACCGCCGAGGCGTCCGAAACCGAACCGTCGGGCTGCCTCGTGGTGAACTCGATCGTCGAACTCGCCCCCCACGATGCCGCTGCGCGCGCGCTCCTGGATGCCGATGGCGAGCGCCGTCTCGACGCACTCACGGCGACTGTCGAAAGTGGTAAGCGCGCAGGCGAATTCGCCGCCGATCGGGATGCCCGCGCCATCGCCCAGTTCCTGACCGCCACCATCAGCGGCATGCGCGTCGCGGCGCGCGGCGGAGCGGATCACGCCACCCTGACCGCGATCGCCGAGACCGCGATGCGCTGCCTCTGAGATCCACCGGCCCCCATCGCCTTTCATCATGGCTTGATTTTGAACTGATTGATCCAAAATAGTTCGACGTACGAGAGGTTGTCATGCCGACCGCTGTCTACATCCTGGGCCTGTCCATCTTCGCCCAGGGCACCTCCGAGCTGATGCTGGCCGGACTTCTCCCCGACCTGGCCGCCGACCTGGGAGTCTCCATTCCCCGTGCGGGACTGCTCATCTCGGCCTTCGCGCTCGGCATGCTGGTCGGCGCGCCACTGCTGGCCGTGGTGACGCTGCGCTGGCCACGCCGTGACGCACTGCTGGCCTTCCTCGCGATCTTCGTCGCGGCGCACGTCGTCGGCGCGCTGAGCGACGACTACTCGGTGATCTTCGCGACCCGGGTGGTGAGTGCCTTCGTCTACGCGGGGTTCTGGGCGCTGGCGGCGGCGACCGCGGTGAGCCTGGTGGCCCCGCAGTTACGCGGACGGGCGATGAGCATCGTCGCGGGTGGACTCACCATCGCCACGATCATCGGGGTGCCCGCGGGCACCGTCATCGGCCAGCATCTGGGCTGGCGCGCGGCCTTCTGGTCGGTCGCCGGGCTGTCCGCACTGACGATGATCGGTGTGTTCACGAAGATTCCCGGCGGTCGACCCGCCAGGGTCGCGGACTTGCGGGGCGAATTGCGGGTGATGGCGAATGTGCGGCTGTGGGTGTCCTACGCCGCCACCGCGCTGTCGACGGGTTCGGCGTTCGTCACCTTCGCCTACCTCGGCGCGATGCTGGCCGACACCACCGGCATCTCGGCGGCGTGGGTCCCGGCGGTGCTGGGTCTGTACGGCGTCGGCGGGTTGATCGGTATCACGATCGGCGGTCGATTCGCCGACGCGCACCCGTTCCGCACGCTGTACGTGGGCGCCGCGGGGATGACGGTGATCGCGGCCACGATCGCTGTCACCGCGCGCTTCCCGGCGCCGACGATCGTGCTCGTCTTGTTGCTCGGCGCTGTCGGTTTCGCCACGAACCCGGCCCTGAACACCCGCGTTTTCACGCTGGCCGACGGCGCCCCGACACTGGCCGCGGCGACCAACTACTCGGCGTTCAATGTCGGAATCACCGTCGGTCCATGGCTGGGCGGACTGGCCATCGGCGCGGGGCTCGGCTTCGCTTCGGTCGGCTGGATCGGCGCCGGACTCGGTCTGGCCATGCTCGCCACCGTCGGGCTGTCCCATCGGCTGGAACGTGAACCCCGCACGGCCGCCGGCACTTCCGAGCCGCGACTACCAGCGCTCACCCACCCGTAGGTCATGAGACGTCGAAACCACCCGCGACAGATACGGGTGGTTTCGACGTCTCGGGCTCAGCCCAGGCAGCCCGGGCCGAGTAGCGCTTTCAGGTCCCCCATCAAGGCGGAGGAGGGAGACACTCGCCAGGCGTCGTCGAGTTTGAGCATGGTGGTCTTCTCCCGGGCGCCGACATGACGGATGAAGACATCCGAGGTGCCCTGGTGCCGGGTGAGGACCTTCTTCAGCTCACCGAGCTTGTCGGGCGTGCACATCCGGGTCGTCATCACCACCGCCACCGGCTTGGCCACGCCGATGGCCGAGAGGTCGGGAACGACGAGGTCGTTGGCGATCAGGGAGATGCGGTCGTCACGCACCGAGACGCGGGCCTTCACCAGCACCACGGCGTCTTCGACCACATCCATGCCGTACACCGAGTACGACTGCGGGAAGAACAGCACCTCCACGCCACCGGTGAGGTCTTCCAATTGGGCCGAAGCCCAGGCCAACCCGTTCTTGTTGATCCGGCGGTTCACCGAGGCGAGAATGCCGCCGATGGTCACCTGCGCGCCGTCCTTGACGTCGCCTTCCAGGATCGCCGGGATAGGGGTGTCGACCTGCGCTGCCAGCACGTGCTCGACGCCGTTGAGCGGGTGGCCGGACACGTAGAGGCCCAGCATCTCCCGTTCGAGGGCGAGCTTGTGCTTGGTCTCCCATTCGTCCTCGGGGACTTTGACATTGAAGACCGACGCCATCGAGTCGTCGCCGTCACCGAGGCCGCCGAACAGGTCGAACTGGCCGATCGCCTCGGCCTTCTTGGTCGACATCACCGCGTCGATCGCGTCGGAGTGGATCAGCAGCAAGCCCTTGCGCGGATGCCCGAGGGAGTCGAATCCGCCTGCCTTGATGAGGGATTCGGTGACCTTCTTGGAGCAGGCGATCGCGTCGATCTTGTTCAGGTAGTCGGAGAAGTCGGTGAACTTCGACTTCTCCTTGCGCGCGGTGATGATCGAGCCGACCACGTTGGTGCCGACGTTGCGGACCGCGCCGAGACCGAACCGGATATCGGTGCCGACGGAGGCGAAGTTCAGCTCCGATTCGTTGACATCGGGCGGCAGCACCGTGATACCCATCTTGCGGCAATCCGACAGGTAGATGGCGGCTTTGTCCTTGTCGTCACCGACGGAGGTGAGCAGACCGGCCATGTACTCGGCCGGGTAGTTGGCCTTGAGGTAGGCCGTCCAGAAGGAGACGAGGCCGTAGCCGGCGGCGTGCGATTTGTTGAACGCGTACCCGGCGAACGGGAGAATCGTGTCCCACAGCGCCTTGATGGCGGGCTCGGAGAAGTCGTTGGCCAGCATGCCGTCACGGAAGCCGGCGTAAGCCTCTTCCAGGACGGACAGCTTCTTCTTACCCATGGCGCGGCGCAGGATATCGGCTTGGCCGAGCGAGTACCCGGCCACCTTCTGCGCGATCTGCATGATCTGTTCCTGATAGACGATCAGGCCGAAGGTGTCGGCCAGGATCTCTTTCAGTGGCTCTTCGAGTTCGGGGTGGATCGGTTTGACTTCTTGCCGGTTGTTCTTGCGGTCGGCGTAGTCGTTGTGGGCGTTCATGCCCATCGGGCCGGGGCGGTACAGCGCGAGGACGGCGACGATATCGCCGAAGCCGGTGGGTTGCATGCGGCGCAGCAGGTCGCGCATGGCGCTGCCGTCGAGCTGGAACACGCCGAGGGTGTCGCCGCGGGCGAGCAGTTCGTAGGTGGCCGGGTCGTCGAGCGGCAGGTTGTCCATGTCGAGATCGATGCCGCGGTTGGCCTTGATGTTCTCCAGGGCGTCACCGATGACGGTGAGGTTGCGCAGGCCGAGGAAGTCCATCTTCAGCAGGCCGATGGCCTCGCACGACGGGTAGTCCCAGCCGGTGATGATCGCGCCGTCCTGGGCGCGCTTCCACACCGGGATCGCGTCGGTGAGCGGCTCCGAGGACATGATGACCGCGCAGGCGTGCACGCCCGCGTTGCGGATCAGACCTTCCAGGCCTTTCGCGGTCTCGTAGATCTTGGCGATGTCGGGATTGGAGCCGATCAGTTCGCGGACCTCGGCAGCTTCCTTGTACCGCTCGTGGTCGGGATCGGTGATGCCGGAGACCGAGATGTCCTTGGCCATGATCGGCGGCGGCAGCGCCTTGGAGATCTGGTCGGCGATGGCGAAACCGGGCTGGCCGAACAGGACTCGCGCGGAGTCCTTGATCGCGGCCTTGGTCTTGATGGTGCCGAAGGTGATCACCTGGGCTACGCGGTCGCTGCCCCACTTCTCGGTGGCGTAGCGGACCATCTCACCGCGGCGGCGATCATCGAAGTCGATATCGATATCGGGCATCGACACGCGCTCGGGATTGAGGAATCGCTCGAACAGCAGACCGTGCGGGATGGGGTCGATATTGGTGATACCCATCGCGTAGGCGACCAGCGAACCGGCGGCCGAACCACGACCGGGACCGACCCGGATACCGACCTCGAGCGCGTGCTTGATCAGGTCACCGACGACGAGGAAGTAGGCCGGGAAACCCATCTCGCAGATGACTTTGAGTTCGAAGTCGGCACGGTCGAGGTATTCGCGCGAGGGACCGTCCGGGAAGCGGCGATCGAGACCGTCGAGGACTTCCTTGCGCAACCAGCTGGCCTGGTCGTGGCCTTCGGGCACCGGGAAGATCGGCATCCGGTCGCGGTGAGCCCACACGTCGTCGTAGGACTGCACCCGCTCACCGATGAGCTCGGTGTTGTCGCACGCGCCGGGGACCTCGGCATCCCAGATCGCGCGCATCTCCGCGGCGGACTTGAGGTAGTAGCCGTCACCGTCGAACTTGAAACGGGTCGGGTCCGACAGCGTCTTGCCGGTCTGAATGCACAGCAGCGCTTCGTGGTTGACCGACTGGTCCTTGGTGACGTAGTGGCAGTCGTTGGTGGCGATCGGCGGGATGCCGAGCTGCTTGCTGATGTCGATCAGGCCCTCGCGGACCCGGCGCTCGATGGACAGACCGTGGTCCATCACCTCGAGGAAGAAGTTGTCGGCGCCGAAGATCTCCTGCCACTTCGCGGCGGCTTCGAGCGCTTCGCGATCGTGGCCCAGACGCAGGCGGGTCTGCACTTCACCCGACGGGCAGCCGGTGGTCGCGATGATGCCCTCGGCGTGCTGGGCGATGATCTCCTCGTCCATGCGCGCCCACTTGCCGAGCTGGCCCTCGATCGAGGCGAGCGAGGACAGCTTGAACAGGTTGCGCAGGCCGGTCGCGTTCTCGGCGACCATCGTCATGTGGGTGTAGGCACCCGAGCCCGAGACGTCGTCGCCCTTCTGACCCGGATCGCCCCACTTCACCCGCTTGGTGTCGAAGCGCGAGCCCGGTGCGATGTAGGCCTCGATGCCGATGATCGGCTTGATGCCCGCCTTCTTGGCCGAGTTGTAGAACTCCGAGGCGCCGTACATGTTGCCGTGGTCGGTCATGCCGACCGCGGTCATGCCCAACCGATCCGCCTCCGCGAACAGCGGCGAGATCTTCGCCGCTCCATCGAGCATCGAGTACTCGGTGTGGTTGTGCAGGTGAACGAACGATCCGGACGGAGCCAAGACGGTCCTTCCTCCCATAGAGTCGGCGGGGGTTGGCCTTGGCATTCTATGCACGGGGGTCCGACAGATTCGGCACGCCACGAACCGCGCCTGGGCGAGGGGCGGCGTGTCGTGGTGAACGTCACCGACAGGCCCTCGATCTCGCGAAGAAGGCGGCCTGATCCGATTCCGGCGCTCGCCCCGACATAATCGATCGGTGCACACCGATCGGCCGACTCGATGACCCCCTTCATCGTGGCCGCCGCGGCCCTCGCCCTGCTGGTCGTGGCGTTGCTGGTCTGGCGGCGAACCCAGCGGGTCGTCACCACACCCGCCCAGCGGGCCGTCCACCAAGCACTGCACACCGCGTCGCTGGCCGCTGTGCCGTTGCGGCGCGGGCTGACCGAGGAGTCCGCGAGTGAAGCGGCGCCACACCTGCGGGCGCTCGCGGGTGCCGAGGCGCTGGGTGTGGCCGACGCCGAGGGGACGCTGCTGGCGTGGGACGGTCCGCAGACCGGGATGTTCGCCTCGTTCGCCGAGGCGGCGCGCCGCGCCGTCGCCGATGAGCGGCCCGTGCTGGTCACCGGTGACGAGCACACGTTGATCGCGCAACCGTTGCCGATCGACACGGGGGCGGCGGTCGGGGCGCTCGGCATGGTGACGACCGGGAAGCCGGGGCCCGGCATGCTCGGGGCGGTCGCGGAGGTGGCGCGCTACGCGTGTGGACAGCTGGAACTCGCCGAGCTCGACGCGTCGAGGGCGCGGGTCGACCGGGCGGAATTGCGGGCGCTGCGAGCCCAGATCAGCCCGCATTTCATCTACAACGCGCTCAACACGATCGCCTCGTTCGTCCGCACCGACCCGGATCGGGCTCGCGAACTGATCCTCGAATTCGCCGACTTCACCCGCTATTCCTTCCGCGCCGCAGGCGAATTCACCGTGCTCGCCGACGAACTACGCAACATCGAGCGATATCTGGCATTGGAACAGGCCCGCTTCGGCGACGCGCTCGACGTGCGGCTGCGCATCGCACCAGAAGTTCTCGGTGTCGTGCTGCCCTTCCTCGCCTTGCAGCCACTCGTCGAGAACGCGGTCCGGCACGGCCTCGCCGGCGGCGGCCGAGGCGGCCAGCTGAGCATCGTCGCCACCGACGCCGGCACCGACTGCCTGATCAGTGTCGAAGACGACGGCATCGGCATGGACCCGGACCTGTTGCGCTCCGGCGCACTCGACGCCGTCGACACCGGCTCCGGCCCCGCCCGCACCGGCGAGGCGGCCCACGTGGGCCTGGCCAACGTGGACGACCGCCTCCGCGCCGCTTTCGGCAACGACTACGGCCTGGTCGTGGAAACCGCACCCGGCGCAGGCACGAAAGTCAGCATGCGGGTCCCGAAGTTTCGCGCCGGTATTCGCGCCTGATCCCGGTCTCATGGCGGCGTTCGGCACCGCCGCCGACCCTGCCGGTTACGATGGATGGGTTGTGACTTGGAACACCGATGAACCCTCGACCGCTCTGCGGGTGCTCGCCGTCGATGATGAGAAACCGGCGCTGGACGAGCTCGTGTATCTGCTGAGCACGCAGGCGGGAGTCGGTGAGATCTATCGGGCCGGTGAAGCGACCGGGGCTTTGCGGTTGTTGCGGGCACATCCGATCGACGCGGTATTTCTCGATATCGATATGCCGGGGCTCACGGGGATGGAATTGGCGGGAATCCTGTCGGAATTCGCTGAGCCGCCCGCGGTGGTGTTCGTGACCGCCCATGATGATCACGCGGTGGCAGCCTTCGATCTGGGGGCCGTGGATTACCTGTTGAAGCCCCTGCGAGGTGCTCGATTGGGTGAGGCGGTGCGACGGATTCTGGCGGGGCGTATTTCGGTGCCCGCGACGGTCGTGGCGCAGTCCGCGCATCCGAGCGAGGTGATTCCGGTGGAGCTCGGCGGGGTGACCACCTTGGTGAACCGGGCTGATGTGGCGTGGGTCGAAGCGGATGGGGATTACGCACGGTTGCACACCGGCAGCGGGTCGCATTTGGTGCGAATTCCGCTGTCGGCGCTGGAATCACGGTGGGAGGATGCCGGATTTCTGCGGGTGCATCGGTCCTATCTGGTGGCCTTGCGATTGGTGACCGGGCTGCGGAGCGCCGGGAACGCGACGGTGGTGTGTCTGCGGGCCGAAGGGGCGGCGGGCGCGGTGGAATTGCCGGTGAGTCGTCGCCAGGTGCGCGAACTCAAGCAGCGGCTGGTGCACGGACCTCGGCAGAACTGGTCACAGCGGTGACGGGTCCGCAGCGACCGCCGCGGGAACGCGTGGTGCTGGCGCAGCGGCGGGGTGCGCGTCAGGTGCGCACGCGCACGGAGATGGTCGAGCAGACCGACCTCGGCACGGCGCTGATCGGTGGGCTGATCCGGGCGCAGCTGGGCCTGGCACTGCGCCTGGGCCTGATGGTGGCGGTCGGGTTCGGCGCGCTGCCGGTGCTGTTGCGCGTCGACGCGATCGCCGAGGCGACGGTGGCCGGCATCCGGCTGCCCTGGCTGATTCTCGGCGTGCTCGCGTTCCCGGCGCTGTACGCGGTGGGGTGGTCGTATGTTCGCCTCGCCCAGCGCAACGAAGACGATTTCCTGGAACTGGCCGGGGACTGACACATGCCGTACGAGCTGTCGACAGCGCCGTATGGGCCTGACCGCGCCCGCGGATCGAAACCGGCACCGTCGGGCGGGCCGAGCTCATGAGCCCCGACAATCCGGCGCTCACGGTCGCCGCACTGCTGCTGGCGGCGCTCGCCACTGTCGGCATCGGGTTTTATGGAGTGCGCCTGTCCCGCACGACTTCGGATTTCCTGGTCGCGTCACGCACGGTGGGTTCGCGATGGAACGCCGCAGCGGTCTCCGGTGAATATCTTTCCGCCGCTTCCTTTCTCGGCGTCGCCGGACTGATCGCCAAATACGGTGCGGACGCCCTGTGGTATCCGGTGGGTTTCACCGCGGGCTATCTGGGCCTGCTGATGTTCGTGGCCGCCCCGCTGCGCCGCTCCGGCGCGTACACCGTGCCGGACTTCGCCGAATTCCGGTTGGGTTCTATTCGGTTGCGGCGCATGGCCGCCGGTCTCGTGGTGCTGGTCTGCGCGGTGTATCTGATTCCGCAGTTCCAAGGAGCCGGATTGACGCTGCACATTCTGCTCGGCGTACCCGCCTGGGTGGGGGCGGTCTCGGTGGGCGCGATCGTGTCGGCGAATGTGATCGGCGGCGGCATGCGGTCGGTGACCCTGGTGCAGGCATTCCAGTATTGGCTGAAATTGACCGCGGTGGCGGTACCCGCATTGGTGCTCGGAATGCATTTCCTCGCCGACGAACGACCGGTCGCCACCCCGGTGCCACCCACGGTCGACGAGCGCACCACCGTCGACATCTCGACCGATGTCGTCGTGCACCTCGACGTTTCGCAGCAGGTGACGATCACCGGAACACTCGACGGACACCCCACCGCGGGTCCGGTCGTGCTGACACCGGGCAACCACACCCTCGACGAAGGCACCGAACTGATCCTCGCGCCGGGCTCGGCCGTTCCGGTGGTGGCCGGCGCACCGGCCGACGGCGCCGGCTGGGTGGTGCCCGGCGGCGGATTCGGCGGGGAACACCCGCAGTACCAGGTGTTCTCGCTGATCGTGGCGACCTTCCTCGGCACCATGGGATTACCCCACGTGCTCGTCCGCTTCTACACCAATCGCGACGGCCCGTCCGCGCGCCGGACCGCGCTGACGGTGATCGGGCTGGTCGGCGTCTTCTACCTGTTCCCGATCCTGCTCGGCGTCTTCGCCCGCCTCTACGTGCCCCAACTGCTGATCACCGGCGCCTCCGACGCGGCCGTCGTGCTGCTGCCCGGTGCAGTGCTCGGTGGACTCGGCGGACAGCTGCTGGCCGCGCTGGCGGCGGCCGGGGCGATCGCGGCATTCCTGTCCACCTCGTCGGGGCTGCTGGTCAGCTTGGCGGGAGTGCTCAGTACCGACGTGCTGCGCGGCCGGATCCGGGACTTCCGCCTCGCCGCCCTGGTCGCGGGCCTGGTCCCGCTGACGCTCGCGGTCACCGTGGCGTCCCTGGATCTGTCGCGCACTGTCGCCCTGGCCTTCTCGGTGGCCGCGTCGACGCTGTGCCCGCTGCTCGTGCTCGGCATCTGGTGGCGCGGACTCACCGCGACCGGCGCGGCCGCGGGCATGCTCACCGGCGGGGTCACCGCGGGCGGAGCGACCGTGCTGGCGGTGCTCGGTGGCGTCTCCCCCGACCTGGCGAACGGCTGGCCGGCCGCGATCGTCGACTATCCGGGTGCGGTCAGTGTTCCGCTGGCCTTCGCGGTGACCATCCTGGTGAGCCTCGCCACCACGGGTCAGGACCCCCGGGCGGTGGCGGGGGTGTTCCTGCGCATGCACGCCCCCGAACGGCTCGGGATGAGTGCCGATCGCGACCCCGAAACCGCCACTCATCGGTGATCTCGCACCGACCGTTCGTCGCACCACACCGACCGCTCACCGCACGGGCGGCCACCTTCACCGAGTGACCCACGCCACACCCTCATGCGCCCGCGTCCGGGGACCTACCGTCATCTCCACGCACGACCCCCCTTCACGCTAGGACGACCGGCATGACCCAAACCGACACCGAGGCGCCAGATCCGCGCACGCCGAGTGCCGACGAATGGCTCGCGGTACAAGCGAGTCCGCAGTTCCAAGATCTGCGAAACCGGCTGCGCCGCTTCATCTTCCCGATGACCGCGCTGTTCCTGGTGTGGTACCTGAGCTATGTGCTGCTCGGCGCGTACGCGCACGACTTCATGGCCCAGAAGGTCTTCGGCAACATCAACGTGGGCCTACTGCTCGGACTCGGGCAGTTCGTCTCCACGTTCCTCATCACCGGGCTCTACGTCCGTTTCGCCAACCGTGAACTGGATCCGCGCGCCGCGGCCATCCGCGAAGAACTCGAAGGGGGCCAGGCATCATGAGCGTCACCCTTGCCGCGTCGTCGACGGTGGGCAATCCCATCGCCAACATCGCCATTTTCCTGCTGTTCGTCGCGGTCACCATGGTGGTGGTGATCCGGGCCAGCCGCAACAACGCCAGTGCCGCCGACTATTTCACCGGCGGACGCGGCTTCTCCGGTCCGCAGAACGGCATCGCCATCGCCGGTGACTACCTGTCGGCCGCGAGCTTCCTCGGCATCGCGGGCGCGATCGCCGTCTACGGCTACGACGGGTTCCTGTATTCGATCGGGTTCCTCGTCGCCTGGCTCGTCGCGCTGCTGCTGGTAGCCGAAATGCTGCGCAACACCGGCAAATTCACCATGGCCGACGTCCTCAGCTTCCGGCTGAAGGAAGGCCCGGTGCGCACCGCGGCCGCGCTGACCACCCTCACCGTCTCGCTGTTCTATCTGCTCGCGCAGATGGCGGGCGCCGGCGGCCTGGTGGCGCTGCTGCTCGATATCTCCAGCCGCACCGGGCAATCCATCGTCATCGCGGCCGTCGGTGTGCTGATGATCGTGTATGTGCTGGTCGGTGGCATGAAGGGCACCACCTGGGTGCAGATCATCAAGGCGGTGCTGCTGATCGCGGGCGCCGCGCTGATGACGGTGATGGTGCTGGCGAAGTTCGGCTTCAACTTCTCCGACATCCTCGGTGCCGCACAGGAATCGGTGAGCGAGTCCACCAGCAAGGCGGTCGCCGCCCGCGACGTGCTCGCGCCCGGCGCGCAATACGGCGGCAGCGAGATGTCGAAGCTGAACTTCCTGTCGCTGGGCCTGGCCCTGGTCCTCGGCACCGCGGGTCTGCCGCACGTGCTGATGCGCTTCTACACGGTCCCGACCGCGAAAGAGGCTCGGCGCTCGGTGGTGTGGGCGATCGGCCTGATCGGCGCCTTCTACCTGTTCACCCTGGTGCTCGGTTACGGCGCGGCGGCCATCGTGGGCCCGGACAGGATCCTCGCCGCGGCGGGTGGCCAGAACTCGGCGGCGCCGCTGCTGGCGTTCGAACTCGGCGGGGTGATCCTGCTCGGGGTGATCTCGGCGGTCGCGTTCGCGACGATCCTCGCGGTCGTGGCCGGTCTCACCATCACCGCGTCGGCCTCGTTCGCCCACGACATCTACGCCAGCGTGCTCAAGAAGGGCAACGTCGACGAGGTCAAGCAGGTGCGGGTCTCGCGGATCACCGCGGTGGTGATCGGTGTCCTCGCGATCGGTCTCGGCATCCTCGCCAACGGCCAGAACATCGCGTTCCTGGTGGCGCTGGCGTTCGCGGTGGCGGCGGCGGCGAACCTGCCGACGATCCTGTACTCGCTGTTCTGGAAGCGCTTCAACACCACCGGTGCGCTGTGGTCGATGTACGGCGGCCTGATCTCGACCATCGTGCTCATCGTGTTCTCGCCCGCGGTGTCGGGCAACAAGACCGCGATGATCAAGGGCGCGGATTTCGACTGGTTCCCGCTGTCCAACCCAGGCATCGTGTCCATTCCGCTGGCCTTCGTGCTCGGCATCCTCGGCACCTACCTGGGTGGCCGCGGTGAGCAGGTCGACCAGGCCAAGGCCGCGGAGATGGAAGTCCGGTCCCTGACCGGCGTCGGTGCGGAGAAGGCGATCTCGCACTGACGCCAACCCTGCCCGTGCCGGTGGTTCGCCCCACCGGCACGGGTTGTACCCCCATGCTTTTCGAAGGAGAGATCTTGTGACCAGTTACCCGCCCGCCCCGGAGTTCGTCGCGCAGGCCAATGCCGATGCCGCGCTGTACGAGCGGGCGCGCACCGACCGCGACGGTTTCTGGGCCGAGCAGGCCAACCGGCTGCACTGGCACAAGCCCTTCACCGAGGTACTCGACTGGACCGACGCGCCGGTCGCACGCTGGTTCGGCGACGGCGAGCTCAACGTCGCCTACAACTGCCTCGACCGCCACGTCATCGACGGCCACGGCGACCAGGTCGCCATCCACTGGGAGGGCGAACCCGGCGACTCCCGCGCGATCACCTACGCGGAGTTGCTCGATGAGGTGTGCAGGGCCGCGAACACTTTCACTGCGTTAGGACTCGAGGCGGGCGATCGCGTCGCGATCTACATGCCGATGGTGCCCGAGGCGATCGTGACGATGCTGGCGTGCGCACGGCTCGGTCTCACGCATTCGGTGGTGTTCGCCGGGTTCTCCCCCACGGCACTGCGCCAGCGGGTCGACGACGCCGAGGCCAGGCTGATCGTGACCACCGACGGGCAGTGGCGTCGCGGCAAGCCCGCCGCGCTGAAGTACGCCGTCGACGAGGCGCTGGGTTCGGATCCGTCGAGCGTCGAGCATGTGCTGGTGGTGCGCCGGGTCGGCCTCGACGTGCCGTGGACCGAGGTGCGCGATCTGTGGTGGGACGAAACCGTCGCTGTCGCTTCACCTTCCCACGAGGCACAGCCCTTCCCCGCCGAACACCCAATGTTCATCCTCTACACCTCCGGCACCACCGGAAAACCCAAGGGCATCCTGCACACCACCGGCGGCTACCTCACCCAAACCGCCTACACCCACCACAACGTCTTCGACCACAAAGCGGGACAGGACGTCTACTGGTGCACCGCCGACATCGGCTGGGTCACCGGGCACAGCTACATCGTCTACGGTCCCCTCGCCAACCGCGCGACGCAGATCGTGTACGAGGGCACTCCGAACTTCCCTGACGAGAATCGTCATTTCGAGATCATCGAGAAGTACGGCGTCACGATCTATTACACCGCGCCGACATTGATCCGCACGTTCATGAAGTGGGGCCGCGACATCGCCGACGCGCACGATCTGAGCACGCTGCGACTGCTGGGCTCCGTCGGCGAACCGATCAACCCCGAAGCCTGGCGCTGGTACCGGGAAGTCTTCGGCGCCAACGAGACTCCTATCGTCGACACCTGGTGGCAGACCGAGACCGGCGCCATCATGATCGCGCCGCTGCCCGGCGTCACCGACACCAAGCCCGGCGCCGCGATGGGCCCGCTGCCGGGGATCTCCGCGAAAGTCGTCGACGACGAGGGCACACCGCTGGGTCCCGACGGGTCCGGTCTGCTCGTCCTGGATCAGCCGTGGCCGTCGATGCTGCGCGGCATCTGGAACGACATGGACCGCTACCGCGAAACCTATTGGCAGCGTTTCGCTTCCGAAGGCTGGTATTTCGCCGGGGACGGCGCCAAGCTCGATGCCGACGGTGATCTGTGGATCCTGGGGCGCGTCGACGACGTGATGAATGTGTCCGGTCACCGCATCTCCACCGCCGAGGTGGAATCCGCGCTCGTCGGGCACCCGGCCGTCGCCGAGGCCGCGGTGGTCGGTGCGTCCGACGAGACCACTGGGCAGGGAATCGTCGCCTTCGTCATCCTCACCGGATCGGCGGCCACGGCCGACGGGCTCGTGTCGGAGCTGAAGGCGGCGGTGTCGCTCGAGATCAGCCCGATCGCGCGGCCACGCGAAATCCACATCGTGCCGGAACTGCCCAAGACCCGCAGCGGCAAGATCATGCGCAGGCTGCTGCGCGATGTCGCCGAGGGACGCGAGCTCGGCGACACCTCGACACTGGTCGATCCGACGGTGTTCGAGTCGATCGCCACCGCGTGACGACAGGACAACAGCCCGCGCCACCGGCCGGTGGCGCGGGAAGCATCGGCCGGCCCCTGTCACCGTGGACCGGACCCGAACCTGCCGAAAGGACACAGCGTGAGCGCGCCGGATGGACGTAGTCCGCGCGGCACCGGGCATGCTGGGACGGTGGAGATACCTATGTTCCCGCTGGGAGCGGTGCTGCTACCCGGTGAGTCGTTGTCGTTGCAGATCTTCGAGCCGCGGTACGTAGCGCTGATCGAGGACTGCATGGACGGTCGGCGGGAGCCGGAATTCGGTGTCGTGCTGATCGCGCGCGGGCACGAGGTGGGCGGCGGTGAGGTACGCACGGAAGTGGGCACCGTCGCCCGGATCACCGAGGTCATCGAACTGCCCGGCTCGCGATACCGGCTGCGCTGCAAAGGAACCGACCGCATTCGCATCGAGAAATGGCTCGTCGACGCGCCGTATCCCCAGGCGGAAGCCGAGACCTGGCCGGACGACCCCGGCATCGACGACAGCGCGTTGCTGGCGGGTTTGCGTGAACGCGCGGACCGCCTGCACACCCTCACGGCCCAGTTCGCGCGACGCAACGGCATCCGCCGTCCGCCGCCGTCGGCCTCGCTGAACGATCTGTCCGATGATCCGACCACTCGCTCCTACGAGCTCGCGGCTCGCCTGCCGATCGGGCCGACCGACCGTCAGTCGGCCCTGTCCGCCCCGAACGCGCACAGCCGGCTCGAGGCCCTGTCCACCTCCGTCGACGACGCGATCGCGATGATGGAGTTCCGCCTGCTGTGACGTCAGCCCGCCGGCGCGAGGGTGATCACGATCTTCGCGCGGGCGTGTTCGGTCTCCATGTACTCGATGGCGGCCGGCGTATCCGCCAGCGGATAGGTCCGGTCGATGGCCGGGCGGAGCAGGCCCGACTCGATCAGTTCGCGAAGCTCGGTCAGCGACTCCGGCGTCTGCTCCGCCAGCGGAGCACGGACGGCCGGTCTCACGAACGGTCGAGCCAGCTGACCGCGCGCGAGCAGGCCGACCGGGCCGAACCAGCTGCCGCCGTCGAAGTTGCCGCCACCGGACAGGACCAGCGTGCCGGTGGGTTCGACCAGGCGGAGCAGTTCCCGCAGCGTCCGCGTTCCGGCCAGGTCGAGGACAGTGTCGTAGCGGCCGGTCAGAGTGTCGCGGGTGTAGTCGACGACGTGTTCGGCGCCGAGTCTGCGCGCCGCCTCGACATTGCGGGTGCTGCACACCGCGCTGACTCGCGCACCCCGTGCTCGGGCGATCTGAACCGCGAAGGTGCCGACGCCACCGGACGCGCCGATGATCAGCACCCGCTCGCCCTCGCCGACGTGACGCAGGCAGGTCAGGGCGGTGTTGGCGGCCAACGGCACCGCCGCCGATTCCTCGAAACTCAGGTTCGCCGGTTTCCGATCGAGCAACCCCCGCGGCACCGCGACGTATTCCGCGAACGCACCGCTGACCGCCTCCCCGAAGACTTCGTCGCCTACCGCCAGCTCCGTGACACCGTCCCCCACCTCCTCGACCGTCCCCGCGAAATCACCGCCCGGCACCGGATTCGCCGGCCCTCGTCGGCCGAAGACCGACCGGTCCATCCACCGCGCGATCTTCGGATCTCCCCGCATCACATGCCAATCCCGCGCATTCACCGACGCGGCGTGAACCCGGACCAGCACCTGCCCCGCTCCCACCGGCGGCCGCCCGACCTCCGCGGTCGCCAACATCGCCGATGACCCGTATACCTGCTGCACGATCGCCCTCACACCGAGAACGCTAGGCGCCCGACCCGCCCACCCACATCAGGGAATTCCCCGATGTCTCCGGAGATTTCACGCCAGGTGCGGAATTGCCCGCGTGGCACCGAACGCTTCGAAATCTCGAGGAATCGGTCGAACCGCGAGGGGGTGTGGGCCGTTGACAGGGAAGGAGCCGGTGGGCATGGGGCCACGGACCGGCGGCCGCACCAACGGAAGCGGAGAACGACCGATGACCATCAACGATTTCTCGCTGAACCGCCGCACCGTCGTGGTGGGTGTCGGCGTCTTGGCCGCCGCGGCGACGATGACCGCGTGCAGTGCCGACGACAACACCGAGTCGGCGGCCGCGGCGTCACCCGAACCGGGGGCGCCGGCGGGTGCGCTGACCAAAGCGGCAGATGTTCCGGTAGGCGGTGGGGTGATCGTCGGTGACACCGTCGTCACCCAGCCGACCGCGGGTAACTTCATCGGGCTGTCGTCGACCTGCACGCACGCTGGATGCAAGGTCGCCACGGTGGCCAGAGGCACGATCAACTGCCCCTGCCACGGCAGCCGATTCGAGCTCGACGGCGCGGTGCGCGGCGGTCCCGCGACCGAGCCGCTGCCCGCCAAACCTGTTCGCGTCGAGGGAGACTCGATCGTTCCCGCTTAGACGCGCGGCACGCCCGCACTGCGGTCTTCGCCGACGGTGCGGGCGTGCCGTTCAGCTCAGCCGGCGGCGTCCATCATTTCGGACATACGCCGTTCCATTTCTTCCGCCGAGACGTCTTCGATGTGGGTGGCCACGGTCCAGCGGTGTCCCCACGGGTCCTCGAAGGCGCCGCTGCGGTCGCCGTAGAACTGGTCGGTCATGGGAGTGATGGCGGTAGCGCCCGCGTCGAGGGCCGCGCCGAAGGCAGCATCGGCGTCGGCGACGTAGACCATCAGGTTCACCGGCGAACCGCCGACGGCCTTCGGGTCGTTGAAGCCGATCTCGGGGACCGGATCGCCCACCATCAGCACCGAATCGCCGACGAGCAGTTCACTGTGGACGATGGTGCCACCGGGGCCGTCCATTTTCATGCGCACAGTGGCGCCGAAGACCGCGGTGTAGAAGTCGATCGCGGCGGCCGCTCCCACGCACGCCAGGCCGGGACAGATCCGCGGATAACCTTCGGGAAAAGGGGAAACATCAGACATCGGATACCTCCGTGTCGAGAGTGATGCTCGGACGACCACCAGCGTATTCCCCTCGCCTGATCGGGAAAAGGGCCTCGCCGTTTCGGCCGTCCGATGAGATCAGGACTAGTAGAACTCGTTTTACTCCTGTAGAACTTGTCTCAGGTTTAGAACCTGTTTCAGTTTTGCTGCCGAAGTCGGAGGGCCGGGACGTGCGCTACGGGGTTGTCTTGTTCACCAGTGACCGGGGCATCGCGCCCGCCGATGCGGCCAAGGCCGCCGAGGACGCCGGATTCGACGCGTTCTACGTCCCCGAGCACACCCATATCCCGGTCGTGCGGGCCGCGGCCCATCCGCAGACCGGCGACTCCTCGCTACCCGACGACCGGTACCTGCGCACGCTCGACCCGTGGGTCGCGCTGGCCACCGCCGCCGCGGTCACCGAGCGGATCACCCTGTCGACAGCGGTCGCGCTGCCCGCCGAACACCACCCGATCACCCTCGCCAAGACCATCGCCTCGCTCGATCACCTGTCCGGTGGACGGGTGGAGCTGGGCGTCGGATTCGGCTGGAACACCGACGAACTCGCCCATCACGGCGTTCCGGCGAACAAGCGGCGCACGGTGTTGCGCGAGAACCTCGACGCGATGCGGGCGCTGTGGTCGCAGGAGGAAGCAGAATTCGCCGGCGACTTCGTGAAGTTCGGCCCGAGCTGGTCCTGGCCGAAGCCGGTACGCGCCGGGGTTCCGGTGTTGCTCGGAGCGGGCGGTACCGAGAAATCGTTCGGATGGCTGGCCGCCAACGCCGACGGTTGGATCACCACCCCGACCGAAGGTGACCTGGGCGCCAAAGTCGATCTCCTGCACCGGGTCTGGAAGGAAGCAGGCCGCGAGGGCACCCCGCGGGTGATCGCGCTGGCCGGTCGTCACAACGCCGAGCAGCTCGCGAGCTGGGCCGAACAAGGCGTCACCGAGGTGGTCTTCGGGCTGCCCGACAAGAGTGCCGACGAGGTCCGTGGCTACCTCGGCCATCTCGGCGGGAAACTCGCCGTATCGGCATGAACCCGAGCCGGTCTCAGCCGCGGAGTTTGCGCACTTGCGCCGCGGTGAGATCGGCGAGTACACCGGGATCGACGACTTCCGGTGCCGTGACGACAACCTGAACCAGCGTGTTCCCCACTTGGACAAGCGAGGTCGCCGACGTGAGGGTGAGCCCCTCACTCGTGGCGGTCAGGGTGAACGCCGAGCCCGCGTCGCCCGCGACCGGCTGCGCGAGCGCGCTGGTTCGATACTCGATCCGCACGCCCGCATCGTCGCCGGAGTAGCTGGTACAACGCCGAGGCTGCGCCTGGAGCGCGTCGAATGCCGGCACCAGCGCCGCGTCGGAGTAGCTGGCGGCGTCGATGTCGATGGTGGCGAAGCTGGGCCCCGCGAACTGCACCGACGCGGCGGCAGCCGACCCCGGCCACTGCTGCGCGATCGGCGAGAGCAGGCGCCCACAATCCGGCGGATCCGTCAGCGCCGCGGGCGGCACCGCGGGCTCGTCGGATTCACCGCGCGACGGTACGACCGCGAAATCACCGGGCAGATCGGCAGCGGCGAGCAGACCGGCCGACAACTGCGCCGCATCGCCGATCACGGCCCCGGTTCCCGGTGCGGCCGTGACGGCGGCGGAGAACGGACCCGATCCCGGCGTGTTCACCGTGTCGTCGGACCCACAGCCCGCAACGCCGACCAACCCGACACACGCTGAAACCACCGCGCCTACGCGCAGCGAATCCGCCCGCATCATTCCGTCCAGGAGACGCGGGTCGACTGCGTCTGCACCAGGGTGCTCACACTGCGGGCGTCGCGGTAGGTCTGCTGTCCACCGATCTCGATGGAACCCGAAACCGGCAGTGGCATACCGAGATCGATGGTGATCGAGCCGACGCCTTCCATGACGTAACCGTCGATGTCGAGCTCACCGGCGTCGTTGGGCAGCTCCCACACGTTGTCGGTGGGCGTCTGATTCACCTGGAGATCGATGGTGAGCCGGTCGCCCTCGCGGCTGGTGAGCGTGGCGGTGGTGATCTGGTCCAGGGTCACCCCGCCGGTGATCTGCTGGTGCACCGTCCAGACCGCGCCGACGCCGACGGGCTGGTCCGGGAACGCGATCGACTGGTACACAGCCTGATAGAAGGCCTGTTCGAGCGCGGCCCGCGCGGTGTTCGGGGTGTCCGGCGAGGGCGCCATGCGCAGCTCGGTGATCGCACCGAAGTCGCTCATCCCCAAACCGGCGTGTGAACCGTCGGCAGAGGTGAACGCCTTGTTGAGCGCGGGGTCGGGCGTGGTGACCGCACCGACGGTGAGATCGACGCCGTCGGCGCCCGTGCGCGCGGTCATCGGGATGGTCAGCGCGGCAGGCGAGAAGTCACGAGCGGGCTGATCGTTGACCTGCTGCTGGATCCGGTAGTCGGTGCGCAGCGTCACCTCCTGCGTGGTGCCCGCGGCATAGCGCGGCCGCAGCAGATCGCGCGGCTCCTCGCCGGGCGAGATCATCGTGGTGACCGCGGCCGAGATCGGCACGGTGACTTCCTTGCCGATGCCGAGCGGCTCGGTGCCGTCGACCTCCGCGGCAGGGGCCGAGCGGTCGGCGCAGCCGGCGCCGAAGGTCGCGAACCCGAGCACGAGCGCCACCAGTAACACCCCGGGGCGCGCGATGCGGGGTAAGCGAGATCTAGACAACACCGTCACAGCCATCAGGGTACGACCGCTTCCTGAGTAACACCTGGGACTCCTCGGCACCGCGGCGCGGGCCGGATCGCCACTAGGGAATGATGGACGCGTGAGTGAAGACCGGCCAACCGACAACGCTGCTGTCCCCGAGACCGGCGACGACTCAGCCACACCGTCGGCGGCTGCCGTGCCCGAGACGGCCGAGACGGCGAAACCCGCTGGTCGCCGTCGTTTGACGACGTTGCTGATCATCGCCGTCGTGCTGTTCGGGCTCGACCTGCTGACCAAGTGCCTCGCGGTCGCCTTCATCGACCCGGGCGAATCGGTGCCGATCATCGGCGATTTCGCGCGGTTCACCCTGGTCCGCAACCCGGGCGCGGCGTTCTCGATGGCGACCGGCATGACCTGGCTGCTCACCCTGATCGCCGCCGCGGTGGTGATCGGTGTGATCCGGATCGGACGCACCCTGCGATCACTGTGGTGGGCCATCGGCCTCGGCATGGTCCTGGGTGGCGCGCTGGGCAACCTGGTCGACCGGCTCTTCCGATACCCAGGCCCGCTGCAGGGCCATGTGGTCGACTTCGTCGCCGTCGGCTGGTGGCCGGTCTTCAACGTCGCCGACTCGGCCATCGTGTGCGGGGCGATCCTGCTGGTCGCGCTCACCGTGTTCGGTTTCGAACCGGACGGCACCCGCAGCGGTCGCAAACACACCGAGGAGACCGCATGAGAGAAACCAGGACAATGCCCGTTCCCGACGGACTGGACGGGATGCGGGTGGACGCGGGACTCGCCCGCTTGCTCGGTCTCTCACGGACCGCGGTCGTGGCGCTCACCGAGGACGGCTCGGTGCAGATCGACGGCGTCGCCGCGGGCAAGTCCGACCGGCTGACCGCGGGCGCGTGGCTGGAAGTGATCTTCCCCGAACCCAAGCGCGAGCTCACGGTCGAGGCCACTCCGGTCGACGGGATGAACATTCTCTACGCCGACGACGACATCGTGGCCGTGGACAAGCCGATCGGGGTCGCCGCGCACTCCGGCGTCGGCTGGACCGGTCCGACCGTGGTCGGCGGCCTGGCGGCGATGGGTTACCGCATCTCCACCTCGGGCGCGCACGAACGCCAGGGCATCGTGCACCGGCTCGACGTGGGCACCTCCGGGGTGATGGTGGTGGCACAATCCGAACACGCTTACACGATGCTCAAGCGCGCCTTCAAGGAACGCACGGTCGACAAGCAATACCATGCACTCGTGCAGGGACACCCGGATCCGAGCAGCGGCACCATCGACGCGCCGATCGGGCGTGCGCGGGGCAATGCCTGGAAGTTCGCGGTGACCGGCGACGGCAGGCCCAGCGTCACCCACTACGACACCATCGAGGCGTTCCAGGCCGCCAGCCTGCTCGACGTCCACCTCGAGACCGGCCGCACGCACCAGATCCGGGTGCACTTCTCCGCGGTCCGCCACCCCTGCGCGGGTGACCTCACCTACGGCGCCGACCCGACGCTGGCCAAACGCCTCGGTCTGGAACGGCAGTGGTTGCACGCGCGTCAGCTCGGCTTCCACCATCCCGCCGACGGTCGCTGGCTGGAGATCACCAGCGAGTACCCCGACGATCTGGCGGGCGCCTTGGACGTACTACGCAATGCCTGACGACCCGCGGTCGTCCGAACCGGCGCCGGATACGGCGTCGGACGACCGCGGGAATTCATCGGCCGGGCAGGCGCCGCGGGACGGTGGTCCGGGTTCGACCGCCGAGGATCTCGGGAACATGCCCGCCGAATCGACTGCCGCCGAAGACGATTCAGCCGACCGGCGGATGTCGCTGCGCAACTCGGCGATCTTCGGGATCGCGGCTGTCGGCGCGGCGATCCTGTTGGTGATCGCCTTTCGCGAGCCGCCGCCCGCGTCGGCGGTGGCCACCGATCGACTGGGGCCCGCGCCCGGCGAGCAGGTCGAGCACTACCTGGTCGACGCGAAGGCTTCCCTCGACGGCGCCGATACCGACCAGCACTGGGCGCTGGTGTCGTTCACCGAATACATCGCACCCCAACAGCTTCCGGCCACGGCCGACGGCTTGCGGATCTCCGGGGTGATCCAGCACGTGCCGGTCGACCGGGTGCAGACACCGGTGATCACCGTCGCGACGCCGGGCGGTGACGAACCCGCGGTGAAGTCCGGCGAGGCAGCGGCGGGGCTGGTCGCGGCCCAGCAGTTCCGCGACGAGCGCAGCGCCGCGATCGCGCACGTCACCGAGAGCCGCCTGCGTGCGGGCTGCGCGTGCACGGCGGGCCTCGTGGTGCGCGGCACCCTGCCCCAATTACGTGACCTGGCAACACAACCCGGCGTCAGAGCAGTGCAGGCGTTGCCGGCCGACGCCGTCGCGGGACGGTTCGCGGTGAGTCCCCTACTCCCCGGCAGCAGCGACACCGTCGCACCGAGCCCCGACGACGGCCCGGTTCCCACCGAGTAGGTCCGCGCCGCTCGATCGCGCCGAGCCGCTGCGTCTACGGCCGATCACTGCCGCGGCGCGTCTCGGCCATCACCCACAGCTCGCGGGCCCGGTCGACATCTCCGGCCTGGTCATAAGCGGCTGCCATCAATTCCAGCGCATCGACGTCGAGCCGATCGATCTGCCCGATGAGGTCGGCGAACAGATCATCCAATTCGTCGGGGGTCACCGGGTGGTCCCGAGACGGTGCGACAGCGGCAGCAATACCTCCATAACCGGCAAAGGTACTCCAACACCGAATGTTCGTCGGGCACAAGGGTTCTCGAAACCACCCGACCCGCGTCAGCGGCCGGTCACGCCCCCTGCGCGCCCACCGGGGGAAAGAGCTTGCCCGCGCCGCCCGAGCGCCGCGCCTGCACCCACCATGCCAGCTCGACCAGCACGATGCCGATCACACCGCAGACCACCGCCGCCAGCGTCAGGCGCGGGTTGGACGGGTCGAGTTTGAAGAACTCGCGGGTGAACGGGATCGTGAACAGCGCGACATAGGCCAGCACGGACACCGCGATCAGCACCACCTTCCACCACACATACGGCCGCGCGACCAGCACGAGCACCCACACCGCGATCATGATCAGCGTGATCAACGCGGTGGTGCCCGCCTGCACCTTCTGCGTTTCCGTGGCTTCCGGTCCGGCGTAGGCGATGAGGTAGGCCACGAACGTCGCCACGCCGATCACCACGCCCGAGGGCACGGCCAGACGCATCACCCGGCCGACGAAGCCGGTGCGGGCGCGCTCGTTGTTGGGCGCGAGCGAGAGCACGAACGCGGGGATGCCGATGGTGAACCAGGCCGCGATGGTGACGTGGCGCGGCAGGAACGGATACCCGATGGGGTCGTAGCCGAAGATCTGCGAGCCGACACCGGCCAGCCCGACGAGGAAGGCCAGCAGCACCGAGTACACGGTCTTGGTGAGGAACAGGTTCGAGACGCGTTCGATATTGCCGATCACCCGGCGCCCCTCCCCCACCACGTAGGGCAGGGTCGCGAACTTGTTGTCCAGCAACACGATCTGCGCCACCGCGCGGGTGGCCGGGCTACCGGCGCCCATCGCGACACCGATATCGGCGTCCTTGAGCGCCAGCACGTCGTTGACGCCATCACCGGTCATGGCGACGGTGTGCCCGCGCGATTGCAGCGCACCGACCATGGCGCGCTTCTGATCGGGACGCACCCGGCCGAAGGTGGTTTCGTGATCGAGCACGTCGGCGAGCGCGGCCGGATCGTCGGGCAGGGTGCGCGCGTCGACGGCGTGGTCACCGCCGGGCAGGTCGAGCGAGGAGGCGACCGCGCCGACCGATACGGCGTTGTCGCCGGAGATCACCTTGATCGAGACCTGCTGACTCGCGAAGTATTCCAGCGTCGCTTTGGCATCGGGCCGCACCTTCTGTTCGAGCACCACCAGCGCGGCGGGCTCGACCCGGCCTGGCGCGTCCTCGGCATCGACCGCACGGTCGCTGCGTGCCAGCAGCAGCACGCGCAGCCCCGACGAGCCCAGTTGCTCGGCGTGGGCGGCGTCCTCGGAGTCGGGGTCGAGCAGCACGTCGGCGGCGCCGAGCAGCCAATCACCGTGGTCGCCATAGGAGATACCGCTCCACTTCTTGGCCGAGGAGAAGGGCGCGACGGCGGTCTGCGACCAGCCGGGCGAGTCGGGCAGCGCTTCGGCGATGGCCTGGACGCTGGCATTGGGGCGCGGATCGTCGCTCGCCAGCGCGGCCAGCGCGGCCTTCACCTGTGCCTCGTCGAACGCGCCGAGCGGTTCGACCTGCGCCAGGCGCATACCGTTCTCGGTGAGCGTGCCGGTCTTGTCGGCGCACACTACGTCGACCCTGGCCAGGCCCTCGATCGCGGGCAATTCCTGCACCAGGCACTGACGTTTACCCAGGCGGACCACACCGACCGCGAAGGCGATCGACGTCATCAGGACCAGGCCCTCGGGGACCATCGGCACCAACGCCGCGACCATGCCGGTGACGGCCGGGCGCCACGATTCCCCGCTCGAGACCAGCTGGTTGTAGATGCTGAGCAGGCCGGCGGGAATGAGCAGGTAGGTGATGAATTTCAGGATCTTGTCGATGCCCGAACGCAATTCGGAGTGCACCAGCGTGAACTTGCTGGCCTCCTCGGCCAGTTTCGCCGCGTAGGCGTCCTTGCCGACCTTGGTGGCGCGGTAGGCGCCCGAACCCGACACCACGAAACTGCCCGACATCACCGGCGCGCCGACGCCCTTGTCGATCGGGTCGGCCTCGCCGGTCAGCAGCGATTCGTCGATCTCGAGCGCGGCGGCCTCCTCGACCTCACCGTCGACCACGATCTGGTCGCCGGGGCCGAGCTCGATCAGATCGTCGAGCACCACTTCGCCGGGGGAGATCTGCTGGGCGACGCCGTCGCGGCGCACCGTCGGCTTGGCCTGGCTGACGATCGCCAGCTCGTCCAGGGTCCGCTTCGCCCTGACCTCCTGGATGATGCCGACCGCGCTGTTGGCCACGATGAGCAGCCCGAACATGCCGTCGATGATCGAGCCCGTCGACAGCACCAGCAGGAACAGCACACCGAGAATGGCATTGATGCGGGTGAACACATTCGCGCGGACGATCTCGCCGACCGACCGGCTCGCCCTGGCGGGGACGTCGTTGGTGCGCCCGTCGCGGCGGCGCTCGTCGACCTGTGCGGCGGTGAGCCCGGCAGCCGCCGGTTCCTGCACGGAAATGGACATGCTCGCCAGATTAGCCGGTCGTAACATGGGATGAATGCAGCGCAGCTCATCCCCGCCCGGTGTCGTTTTCGGGGCGGGGGCCTACCTCATCTGGGGTTCGTTCGCCGCCTTCTTCGGACTGTTGTCGTTCGCCTCGCCCGCCGAGGTGGTGGCGCAGCGGATCGTGTGGACGCTGGTCGTGGTCCTGCTGGTGCTCACGCTGACGGGACGGCTGGGAAACCTGCGCGGCATCGATGCCAGGACCTGGCGCCTGGCGGCCGCGGCCTCGGCGGCCTTGTCGCTGAACTGGGGTGTGTACGTCTTCGGCGTCACCACCGGGCACATCGTCGAATGCGCGCTCGGTTACTTCATCAACCCGCTGGTCACCGTTGCCATCGGCGTGTTGCTGTTCCGGGAGCGGCTCACCAGGGCGCAGTGGGCGGCGTTGGGGCTGGGTGCGCTGGCGGTGGTGGTGCTCACGGTCGACTACGGCAGGCCGCCGGTGATCGCGCTGATCCTGGCCTGCTCGTTCGCCACCTACGGGCTGGTGAAGAAGGTGATCCGGCTCGACGCGCTCCCCGGCATCGCGGCCGAGGGGATTGTCGCCGTGCCGTTCGCGCTGGCTTTTCTGATCGTCTCGATGGCCACCGGCCGCAGTGAGATGACCTCCAGCCCCGCCCATTTCGGTCTCATGCTGGCCACCGGGCCGGTCACGCTGCTGCCGCTGCTGCTGTTCGCCGTCGCGGCCAAGCGGGTCCCGCTCTCGACGATGGGCATTCTGCAATACCTCACCCCCGCCCTGCAGATGGCCTGGGGCGTGGCGGTGATGCACGAACCCATGCCCGTGTCGCGCTGGGCCGGATTCGCCCTGATCTGGACGGCGCTGGCGGTGTTCACCACCGACGCCCTGCTGCGTGCGCGCCGCACCAGGCAGCTCTCGGTGGCCGAGACGGTGGACGCGACCACGCACTAGCCCATTCGGTGTCACACCCGAAGCTCGATTCGGTGTCACACCGGCACGAATCGCCGGAGGACCACAAGCCGACCGGTAGGCTTGCCCATCGAACAATCGGATAGTGGGCACACCCGAGAGGGGTGGATTCTGTGCACGATGCGGGGTACTCGGATCGGGTCGCCGGCGTGCTGGTCGGTACCGCCGCCGGCGACGCGCTGGGGGCAGGCTACGAGTTCACACATCCCGGACCGGACACGGTGATCGACATGATCGGCGGCGGAGTATTCGACTGGGCGCCGGGCGAGTGGACCGACGATACGTCGATGTCCGTCGCCGTGGCGGTCGCCGCTGCCGGCGGCCCGGGCATCGATCTCGACGCGGTCGCGGCCGGGTTCGTCTCCTGGTACGACTCGAAGCCGCCCGACATCGGGAACCAGACGCGAAACGTGTTGTCCGCCAGACCTTCCTCCGCACTGGACATGCAGGCGGTGGCGATGTCGCTCACCGGCCGAACCGGTGGCAACGGCTCGCTGATGCGGACCGCGCCGGTCGCGCTGGCCTATCTCGACGATGCCGCCGAATGCGTCGCGGCGGCGGGCCGGGTCGGGTTGCTCACGCACCACGACGACAACGCTGTCGAGGCGTGCAAGATGTGGACCTACGCGATCCGGCATGCGGTACTGAACGCCGATTTCGACGGCGTTCGCGAATACGTCAGCGGCTCACCCCAGTCCGATTATTGGACCGACCGTCTCGACGAAGCGGAGAAGGGCACGCCCGCCGACTTCCCGAACAACGGCTGGGTCGTGCACGCCCTCCAGACCGCGTGGTGGGCGATCACGACCACCGATCAGTCGACGCCCGAGCACCTTCCGCTCGCCTTGGAGGCGTGCGTCCGGGCCGGAAACGACACCGACACCACCGCGGCCATCGCGGGGGGCCTCCTCGGCGCTCGCTGGGGCGCCTCGGCGGTCCCCGCTCGCTGGCGCGCCATCCTGCACGGCTACCCCGGCCTCACCGGCGCCGACCTGCCCGATCTAGCCCTGCGCATCGCCACCAACTCCCGCTGACGGTGGGCAGCTGATCACCACACCGTGGTGCGGACCGCACTCGGCGGCGCTCCCCTGGCAGCGTGGTGATCGACCGGCCCACCGCCGTGGCTACCAGGCGGTGATGATCGGGCCGGGGGTCCAGGTGCCCCAGCGGTTTTCGGAGTCGACGGTGATCTTCGCGGGGCCGGCGGTGGGGTCGAGGGGAAGGTACTGCTCGAGGGAGCCCCAGTCCCTGTCCCAGTCGTTGTTCAGGTACGTCGGCAGGGTGCGGGCGGTGAAGAGGAGCTGGGTCCAGCCGAGCGGGCCGCCACCGTCGTGGCCCTGCCAGAGGTTGGTGATGGTGGCGCCGTTGCGGTCGGGCAGGATGCGGTATTCGGGGAGCTCGGCGACGCCGTTGTAGGTGGGCATCTGGTTCTGGCACGGGAAGTGCAGCCCCACAGCCCAATCCAGCAGCACCGGCGCCGCACGGCCGACCAGCGCGCTGAGCGTGGTGGTCTGCGGCATGCGCGGCGGGGTGAGAGCGAGCCACTGGTCGGGGCCGAGATCCTTGTCGGCGGCGACCAAGCGGACAACGCTCGTCTCGGACGGCAGCTGATCCATCGGGACGCGCAGATTGCGCCACATCGGCGCCGGGCCGATATCGGTCGGCGCGATCTGGCCGGTCACGGTGACGGTGCCGTCGGCCGCGGCGGTGCCGTATTCGAGGGCCAGTTCCTGGCCGGGGTGGACGATGCCGTCAGCGTCGACCGAGCGGATCCGGCCTGCCACCGACATCGCCAGCAGCGGGCCGCGCGGGCCGTCCGGCAGCCGGAACCAGCCCGTGGTCAGCGCGGCGGGCTCCTGGGCACCGGGGCGGTAGCTGCCCAGAACCGGGGTCGCGGGGTCGAGACCGAAGGGCAGTTGCAGCGAGCCCTGTCGTGATTCCGAGCCCGCCGAGGTGGAGGCGTCGCGCAGCTTGTCGGGGTCGTCGGATACCGAATTCGCTTGGCCGGTGGTCGATTCCACCTCGTCGGAGGTGAGTACCGGCGCGACTCCGCCGGCCCGGAAGCCGGTGGAGTCGGTGCCGTTCATCGTGCTGGTCATGTCGCCGGACAGCGGCGCGAGCATCGAGGCGTTCGGGTCGGTTTCGACGAGCACCTCGTCGGCCATCCCACACCCGCCGGCGAAGGCCGCGGAGAGGTTGGAGCCGGCCAGGGAGTACGCGGGATACTGGGCGACGGTGGCCTTGGCGAAGGATGCCACCTCGAACAGCACCATCACCGCGGCGGCGACAGCCAGAACGGGTGTCCCCGCGAACCAGCCGACCTCGGCCTTCGGGTTCAGGTTCGGATGGACGTGGTACCACGCGGCCGCGGCGAGCGCGAGCAGAGTCAGACCGACGAACACGGTCGAGACGCCGTATCCGGCGACGGTCGGCGGCTTGTCCCACCAGGGGATCCCCCACGAGGAGACGTACCAGTAGCCGTTGGCGCCGACCCAGGTCATGGCGAGGGCGAAGAAGACACCCGCGGCGAACAGCGCGCGATTACGCATCGGCCGCAGGACGTGCGCGCTCACCGCGACCGCCGTCACCGCGGCGACACAGGTGGCCAGGCCCGCGAACACGCCGAACTGGTGGGTCCACTTGGTGGGCGAGAACATCATCAGCACCATGGCGGCCAGGGTGATGCCCAGCATGCGCCGAGTCGGGCCGACGGCGATGCCGGGGATACGGCCGCCGCGCCGCAGCATGACGGCAGTGCAGACGATCAGGCCGATCAGCATCGCGAAGACACCGAATCGCCTGGTCAGCCAGCCATCAGCATTGAGCTGCAGAAGATATTGATAGCGCAGGAACTCGAAGAACCAGGACTCCCCCGGCCCGATTACGCTGTGCACGGCGAACATCTCCCGCACCCCGGCGAACGTCCGGTCGGCGAAGACGACGGTGAGCACCACCGTGCCCGCGGCCAGGATCGGCAGCAGTTGCGCGAGGTAGCCCACCGACTTCGACCGCGTCACGATCATCGCGGTGACGACACGCGCGCCGGCCACCAGCGCGCCGAGGCAGATCAGGCCCGAGGGTGCGCCGGTGAGGGTGAACGCGGCCACGATCACCGCGACGGCGAACGGCACGAGCCGCCGGGTCGCGATCGCTCGTTCGACCGATACCCAGGTGACCAGAACACCCAGCGCGACAACGAATTCCGCGCGCAGCCCGTTGTTGTAGGGCAGCCAGAAGGCCAGAAAGACGAAGGCCGCGGTCCAGGTGGCGATGCGTTCGCGGCGCACCGCGACGCCGAGGCGGGGCAGCACTTCGCGGCTGATCAACCACCAGGTGAGCACGCCCGCAGCGAGGGCGGGCAGCCGGACCAGCGGGCTGACCGCGGAGATGTGGGTGAGCCAGCCGATGATGTCGACATAAGGGGTGTAGAACGGGCCCTCGTCGACGCTGAACCAGCGGTAGTAGTTGGACATGTTGCCCGAACTGCGCGCACCTCTCGCCATCCCGAGGATGTAGCCGTCGTCGGAGGTGTTGGCGCCGATGAAATGCCAGACGAGCAGCACCGCGAACACCAGCCAGTCGACTGGGCGCAGCCGCCACCAGCGTTGCGGCAGGAATCGGCGCGCGGAGCGGCCGTCGAGGGCGTCGAGACGGTGCAGGGCGAACAGTGACACCGCGGTGGCCACCAGGCACAGCACGATGGCGGCGAGTTTGAGCCAGGTCGGCGACGACGTGTAGCGGGCGTCGACGTCGACGCGCACCGCCAGGTCCGCGGGGGCGGCGCCGGTGAGCTCACTGAACACACCCACGACCTGGGGACGCAGGTCGGCGGCCACGGCGGCGCCCGCACCGAGACCTGACGTGGTGACCGTGGATTCCTGCGGAGTGATCGCGATCGTCAGCGCGCAGGAGCGGTCGAGCACGTCGGCGAGCGGGGCCGTCCACACCAGGGTCGAACGCGAGACCACGTCCACCCGGCCGGGGCGTTCGGCGGTGTCGGCGACCACCTTCACGACGAAGCCGTACTTCTCCATATCGGCCGATTGCCGCGGCACGGTCGAGACCGCGACACCGCCGGTCGCGGCCAGCGAACTCAGCGCGGCACACGGCACCGTCGCCGAGAGGGCGGCGGGCGCGTAGGCGACGAGCGGCGATTCGACCGCGGCGGGCGACCCCTGCTGGGGCCAGGACACCGTCGCGGCGTCGACCCGCACGGGCAGGAACGGGATCACCGCGGCGCTGAGAATGCCGATCAGTCCCGCGACGATCGCGACAATGCGCGCCCACCCCGGGCGATCACGTCGCGCCGGCTCCGACACATCCTTGGGCGGATGCCCCTGCCGCACGATCGTCTCTACCACGGGGCCCGATAGTAGCCGCGCCACCGGCAGCAGGCGAAACACCGTCGCGACTCACACGCGAAAGCCCCGCCCGGAAACATCCGGACGGGGCTCGAGCGTGGCAGATCAGGGGCAGGCGACCGAGGTCTGACCCAGGTTGGTCATCATGCCGCAGGCCCACGACTTCTGGACCTTCCACTTGCCGTCTTCGGCCACGAACGGCACGTCGACGACATTGGTCTGGCCGTTGACGGTGAAGTTGGCCTTGGCGTTGACGCTGTCACCGAAGGAGGTCACCTCGGTGACCTGCACCTGCACATTGGCGTCCGAGGCGGCCTGGGCCAAGCGGTTCGGCAGCTCGGGGTCGGCCTCGCCGCCCTGCACGAAGTCCAGCTTCTGATCGTTGGGGACCGCGGGATCCAGCGCGGTGGTGAGCTGCTGGTTGAGCTGTTCCACGGTCGGCACGGGGGGCAGGTCCGTGGCCGCCGAAGCCGAAGCCTTCGCGCTGGTGGTGGCTTTGGCGGCGGGCTTGTCACCCTTGTCGTCGCTGCACGCGCTCAGGCCGAGGGCGGCGACCACGGCCAGTCCGGCGATCGCTACACGTCCGGTCGTACGAAGCTTCAACTGCTCGTCCTTTGCGTTCGAGGTGGGAGTCGTTCCATCGCGGTAGCCGAGGCTACTCTTCACGCGAGACTGGCGAGCGGATCGGCCCGTGTCAGCCCCGTGTCGTCGGCTGGAAAGGTACGCGCCGCACCGGGACCTGTCGAGCTGGTCTCGAATCGCACGGTCACCACGCCGTAGCCCGCGCCCTGCACCCAGCCGTGCCCGAATTCCGGATGATGCACATCCATTCCCGGAAACCACAGTCCCGCAGCCAGATTCGGCTCTTCCGGTGACGGCGGCGGCGGATCCTCATCGGTGCCGAGATCGGCGGGCACCGCCTGATCCAGTTCGGGGAACAGCGATTCCTGGCGCACCAGCGACAATCCCCCGTACCCGACACCGACGAGCCGGATCGGGCCCAGTTCCGCGGGATCGATCGCCGAACGCTGCGCGGCCGCGGCCAGGGTGGTCAGGTCGGCGGTGGCGTACGGCAGGGTGAAGGACCTGGTCACGATCCCCATATCGGACTTCTTGAGTTTGAGGACCACGGTGCGGGCGGCGCGGCCGTCGCGTTCGAGCCTGCGATGCGCCGACGCGGCCATCGCGGTGACGGCGACCCGCAGGTCGGCCATCGTGACGATGTCGCGCTCGTAGGTGTTCTCGGCGCTGATCTGCTTGGCCTCGGCGCGTTCGGTGACCGGGCGATCGTCGATCCCGCGCGCGAGCCGGTGCAGGGCGGCGCCCATGCTGCCGCCGAGGGTCGAGACGGCCTCCGATTCCGGCAGCGCGGCGAACGCGCCGACCGTCTCGATGCCGAGGCTGCGCAGCCTCGACTCGGCGACCGGGCCGATCCCCCACAGCTTGCGCACCGGCAGCGAGGCGAGCAGCTCGCCCTGCTCCGAGGGCGAGATGACCCGCATCCCATCGGGTTTGGCGAGACCGGAACCGATCTTGGCGAGCTGTTTCCCGGTCGCCGCGCCGATCGAGGCGGTGAGCCCGGTCTGTGCTCGGACGAGCGCGCGCAGCATCGCGCAGTAGTCCTGCACCTGCGCGACACTCGCTCCGGCCAATTCGGCCGGTTCGGCGAAGGCCTCGTCGAACGACAGCGTCTCCAGCACCGGGACACAGCTGCGCAACGCGTCGAACACCTGCCCGCTCAGCACCGAGTACAGCGCGCCACGCGGCGGGACGACCACCGCCGACACGCCGATCAGCCGCCGGGCCTGGTGCATCGGCATGGCCGAACGCGCGCCGTAGACCCGAGCCTCGTAGCTGGCCCCCGCGACGACGCCACGCTGACTCGCCCCGCCCACGAGGACCGGGCGGCCACGCAGCGTGGGTCTGGTCAATTGTTCTACCGAGGCGAAGAAAGCGTCCATATCGATATGCAGCACCCAGCGACGGGCGGTGACCGCCGCATCGGGCCTGGCCGGAGCTCCGGCGACAGGAGTGTGAGTGCTCACGAGCGCAATCTACGCCGGGTCACCGACAATTCCTCGAGCCCGTTGCCAGCCGTCGCACACCGATCACACAGCCGAATATGTGATGATCGGGAGATGAAGATCCGCAAGGCTGTCATTCCGGCGGCGGGAATCGGCTCCCGGCTGCTTCCGCTGACCAAGGCGACGCCGAAGGAGATGCTGCCGGTCGGGGACAAACCGGTCATCGAGCACACCGTGCGTGAGTTGGTGGCCTCCGGGATCACCGACATCACCATCGTCGTGAGCAGCGGCAAGTCGTTGATCCAGGATCACTTCCGGCCGAATCCGGCACTGGTCGCGCAGCTGCGCGCCGACGGCAAGTCCGCCTACGCCGACGCCGTGGAGGAGGTCGGCGAGCTCTCCCGCGAGGGCCACATCACCTACCTCGACCAGCACGGCCCGTACGGCAACGGCACGCCGGTGCTCAACGCCGCACGTCATCTGGGCGACGAGCCGATGCTGGTGCTGTGGCCCGACGACGTGTTCGTCGCCGAGGTACCGCGCGCTCAGCAGCTGATCACCGCCTACGAATCCACCGGATGCCCGGTGTTGGCGCTGCTGCCGATGTCGCCGGGTGAATCGCAGCGCTACGGCGTGCCCGTGGTGCGTGAGGACCTCGACGACGGCCTGCTGCGCATCTCCGGCCTGATGGAGAAGCCCAAGCCCGAAGACGCGCCGTCGGCCTTCGCCGCGATCGGTGGCTACGTGGTGACGCCGGGCATCATCGACGAGCTGCGCATCCAGACCGAGAACTGGTACACCCACCAGACCGGCGAGGTGTACCTGACCGACGCGATCAACAACTACGCCGCCGAGCACGCGGTGTACGGCCAGGTCATCCAGGGCCGCTGGTACGACACCGGCAACCCGGCCGACTACCTGGTGGCCCAGTTCGCCTCGGCACTGGCCCATCCCGAATACGGCCCGCTGTTGCGTCAGCTGGTGGACGAGAACTAGAACCGGCGAATCGCGAAGATATCGAATTCGCGCAACGGGTGCAGGCCGACCGGGACGCCCCAGTCATGGGCGTCGAGCAGCTGGCCCAGGCCCGCGTAGATGCCGACGTGGGAGCCGTCGCCGTTGAGGATGACGACATCGCCGGGTGCCAGGCCGCCGAAGGTCACCGGAAGGCCGACCTTCGCCTGCTCCCACGTCGTGCGCGGCAAGGTGACGCCGACCTGCCGGAATGCCCATTGCACCAGCGCCGAGCAGTCCCAGGAGTGGGGTCCCACGGCGCCCCACTCGTAGGGTTTGCCGAGCTGGGTCATGGCGGCGGTGAGTGCGCCGATGCCGGTGGCGCTGGGCAGCGGAATCATGCCGGAGCCACTGGAACTCCCCGACGAGGAACCTGACGTCCCCGAGCCCGACGAGCTGCCCGGCTGCGACCACACGGGCCCAGCGAGGACGATGGTGGTGGTGACGGTGGCGACGAAGCCGAAGGCCAACCGTCCCAGGAGTTTTCGCTTCATGTGCGCGCCCTTCCTCACGGCCGGGAGCTGAGCTTCCGGCTGGTCGGCTATCGGGCGGCATCGCCTGATCCGGGTGAGCCACCCACTGATCCGGTGTCGCGCCGGGATGTCGCCATCATCGGCGCGGCACCGTTTCCACAGGACAAACGTCACGAGCAGTCACTGTCGCCTCAGCGGTTCCATGCGCATCAGCAGTAACGTCACAATTCTGCACGACTGTGCGGCCACTCGGCGACTTCTGCCGGTCGTGACGGCGTGGCCACGAGGTTGCCGGGCCGACGGTCGGGTCGGAGCCGAATCGTGGGCGTATCCGGTGAGTCGCCCCCGGTCTCGCGTGATCAGCCGATGAGTTTCAGCGCCGCCTCGATGCCGGCGCGCACGGTGTCTGTGTCGCCTACGCCGCCGCTGATGGTGACGCCGTCGCGGGTGAGCAGCAGGGCGCGGGCCGCGTCGCCGGGGGCGGAGTGACCGCCGGCGCGCAGGTGTTCGGCCATGAGTTCACGGAACCAGGTGCGGTAGTCGTCGACGACGCGGCGGACCGGGTGCGCCGGGTCGGTGAATTCGACGGCGGCGTTGAGGAACGGGCAGCCGCGGAAGCCGGGGCCGCAGCTGATGTCACGGAGCGCGTCGAAGGTGGTGGCGATCGCGGCGAAGCCTTCGCCCTCGACCGATTCCAGCGCCTCGCGCTGGCGCGCGTATTCGCGCTGCAAATAGGCGACTACCAGGTCATCTTTGCTCTTGAAGTGCCGGTAGAACGTGGCCTTGGCGATACCGGCCTCGACGATGATCCGGTCGATGCCCACCGTGTGGACACCCTCGGCATAGAACAACCGGGTTGCCGTATCGAGCAGACGTTCACGAGCCGCACTCATCGCCTGACCTGTGTCCTTTCCGGGATTCAGCGCTTTCCCTTGACGATACCAGACAGGTCTGTCTACTCTGAGATCACAAGCGAACAGACAAGTCTGTCTAGGAGGACACCATGGCATCCATCTACACCGCAGTAGCCACCTCGGTCGGCCGCGACGGCCGTTCCTACAGCGACGACGGCGTGCTCGATCTGACGCTCGCCCGCCCCAAGGCGATGGGCGGCGACGGCGCGGGCACCAACCCGGAGCAACTCTTCGCGGCGGGCTATTCGGCCTGTTTCGCCAGTGCGCTGCAGTTGGTCTCCAAGCGGATGAAGCTGGACGCCGACGACGCGTCGGTGACCGCCGAAGTCGGCCTGAACCCCCTCGACGGCGGCCGGTTCGGACTCTCGGTCGTGCTGCGGGTGGAACTGCCCGAGCACCTGCACAACGAGCAGGGGCAGCAGCTCATCGAGGCGACCCACCAGGTGTGCCCGTACTCCAACGCCACCCGGGGCAACATCCCGGTGGAACTGGTCGTCGAGTAACCGCATTCACGCGAAAAAGGGCGGGACCAGCTGGTCCCGCCCTTTTTCGCTGTCCCGACGTACTAGACCTTCGCGACCGATACCTTCACGCCGCCCGTGATCTCGGCGGCATCGGCACCGGCGTCACCGAAAGTCAGTGTGGTGGCAAGGATTTCCCCGGCGATCAGGTCCCGGTGGGTCGCGGCCCACTCGGCCCGTTCCGCGGGCACGTCCAGCACCACACTGATCCGGTCGGACACCTCCAGACCCTGCGACTTGCGGGTTTCCTGCAGGTCGCGGATCAGGTCGCGGGCCCAGCCCTCGGCCTCGAGCTCCTCGGTGACCACCGAGTTCAGCACCACCAGGCCGGCATTGCCGGGCAGGGCGGCAGTGAACTCGGGTTCGGCGGCCACCAGACGCTGGGTGTACTCCTCGGGCAGCAGGGTGATCCCGGCGGCGGTGACGACACCGTCGGCGGACTCGCTCCACTCC
Organism: Nocardia sp. NPDC055050; assembly: GCF_053608345.1. NCBI lineage: Bacteria > Bacillati > Actinomycetota > Actinomycetes > Mycobacteriales > Nocardiaceae > Nocardia > Nocardia sp. NPDC055050. Next base: position 88,473 of record NZ_JBSGVG010000016.1, on the reverse strand, counting down.
CCCGCCTTCACTGCCTTGATCACCGTCTGGACCTGCTTGCCGATGCGCGGTCCCGCGGCGCGCGCGTTCACGACCAGCTCGAACCGGCCGTGCGCGGAGACGTCGGTGGTCAGGTCGACCTTCTTGACGTTGACCTCGTCGGCGATCAGCTCGGTGAACGGCGCGAGCCGCTCGGCATCGGCCGCGGCGATGGTGACCTCGGCCAGGGGCAGCCGCACCCGCAGGTTCTGCGCCTTGCGCAGGCTCAGCACCGTCGAGCACACCACCCGCACCTCGTCCATGGCGGCGACGAGATCGGGATCGTGCGGCAGCTCGGTCTCGGTCGGCCAGTCGGTGAGGTGCACCGAACGCTCGCCGGTGAGCCCCCGCCAGATCACCTCGGTGATCAGCGGCAGCAGCGGCGCAGCGAGCCGGGTGACCACTTCCAGCACCGTGTGCAGGGTGTCGACCGCGTCGCGATCCTCGGACCAGAACCGCGAACGCGACCGGCGCACATACCAATTGGTGAGCGCGTCGGCGAACCCACGCAACTCGTCGGCCGCACCGGCGATGTCGTAGGTTTCCAGGGCCTCGGTGACCACGTCGCGGGTGACCGCGAGTTTGGCGAGGATGTAGCGATCGAGCACGTTCGGTGAATCCGTGCGCCACACACCGGGCTTCGAGGCGTAGAGCTGCAGGAAGGTCCACGCGTTCCACAGCGGCCGCATCGCATGGCTCACACCCTCGCGGATGCCACGTTCGGTGACGATGAGATTGCCACCACGCAGGATGGGCGAGCTCATCAGGAACCAGCGCATGGCGTCGGAACCATCGCGGTCGAAGACCTCGTTGACGTCGGGGTAGTTGCCCTTCGACTTCGACATCTTGAGGCCGTCCTCACCGAGCACGATGCCGTGCGCGGCCACGGTTTTGAACGACGGCGAGTCGAACAGCGCGGTGGAGAGCACGTGCAGCGTGTAGAACCAGCCGCGCGTCTGCCCGTTGTACTCGACGATGAAATCGCCGGGGAAGTGGCTGTCGAACCACTCCTTGTTCTCGAACGGGTAGTGCACCTGGGCGTAGGGCATCGAGCCCGACTCGAACCAGCAGTCGAGCACCTCGGGGACCCGGCGCATCGTCGAATTCCCGGTCGGGTCATCGGGATTGGGCCGGGTGAGATCGTCGATGTGCGGGCGGTGCAGGTCGGTGGGGCGCACGCCGAAGTCGGCCTCGAGCTGGTCCAGCGAACCGTAGACGTCCACGCGCGGGTAGGCCGGATCGTCGGAGACCCAGACCGGGATCGGGCTGCCCCAGTAGCGGTTTCGGCTGATGTTCCAGTCGCGCGCACCTTCGAGCCACTTACCGAACTGTCCGTCGCGGATGTGCTCGGGCACCCAGCTGATCTGCTGGTTCAGCTCCACCATCCGGTCGCGGAACTTGGTGACCGCGACGAACCAGGACGGCACGGCCATATAGATCAGCGGCTGACCGGAGCGCCAGCTGTGCGGGTACGAGTGCTCGATCGTCTCGTGCCGCAACAGCTTTCCGGCGGCCTTGAGATCCTTGATGATCACCGGGTTGGCGTCGAAGACCATCAGACCCTCGTACGGCGGCACCATCGAGGTGAACTTGCCCGCCGGGTCGAGTGGCTGGACGATCTCGATGCCGTTGGCCGTGGCCACGTCCATGTCCTCTTCACCGAAAGCCGGTGCGAGGTGGACGATTCCGGTGCCCGAGTCGGTGGTGACGTAGTCGGCGGTGAGCACGCGGTGCGAGTTCGGGTGGCCGACGAAGAAGTCGAACGGCGGGGCGTAGGACAGGTCGGCCAGCGCCGCACCGTCGTACTCGCCGAGCACCTCCGGCTCCTCGCCCAGTTCGCGGCTGTAGTGCGACAGACGTTCGGCGGCGAGCAGATAGCGCTTGTCGTCGGCGCCGCGCACGTGCACGTAGCGCACGTCGGGATGCACCGCGATCGCGAGGTTGGACGGGAGGGTCCACGGCGTGGTGGTCCAGATCAGCGCGTTCGCGCCGTCCAGCGCGGCGAAGGGGTGCTCGGCGGGGACGGACAGGCGCATGTCGACGGTGACCGCGGGGTCCTGACGCATCTTGTACGCGTCGTCGAGGCGGGTCTCCTGGTTCGACAGCGGCGTCTGCTCATACCAGCTGTAGGGCAGCACGCGGAAGCCCTGGTAGATCAGGCCCTTCTCGTGCAGCGACTTGAACGCCCACATGACCGACTCCATGAAGTCGAGGTCGAGGGTCTTGTAGTCGTTGTCGAAGTCGACCCAGCGGGCCTGGCGGGTGACGTAGTCGCGCCACTCACCGGTGTAGCGCAGCACCGAGGACTTACAGGCGGCGTTGAACTCGGCCAGCCCCATCTCGTCGATCTGGGCCTTGTCGGTGATGCCGAGCTGCTTCTCGGCTTCGATCTCGGCGGGCAGACCGTGGGTGTCCCAGCCGAAGCGGCGGTCGACCTTCTTGCCGCGCATGGTCTGGAAGCGCGGGATCAGGTCCTTGACGTAGCCGGTCAGCAGGTGGCCGTAGTGCGGCAGACCGTTGGCGAACGGCGGACCGTCGTAGAAGACGAACTCACCCTCACCGTCGCGATTGTCGATGCTGGCGCGGAAGGTGTCGTCGCGGGCCCAGTAGTCGAGCACCTGGGTTTCGAGCTCCGGGAACGTCGCGCCCGACGCCGCGCCGAAATCGACCCGGGGGTATGCGCTACCGGTAGTTGTCTCGTCCGCCATCGCGGATTGCTCCTCGTGCCGCCGCGCCGTGAGCGCGGAATGTGGGCACGGGGACGATGTCGGCGCCGGTGCGCCGTACCGCGGTACCACCCCGTTTGCCTGATCCACTCCCTGCGAAGGGTTCAGGCCTCTCGTTGTGTGAGCTGTGACGGGCTCACCCGTTCGGTTCTACTGAGCGCTGACGCGCCGTTCTTCCGAAGGCTCCCCGGTGATAGCCGGATCAGCGCCATGTGTAGTTCGATTCTAACCGGGTGCGTCCAGTGGATATTCCGCGCCCGCTCAGTTCCGCCGGGCGTGTCGGCCGGGTGAGACCGGTTCGCTCTCGGGTTTTCGGGTGGCCAGCGCGCTCACGAGCAAACTCGCGGCACCGACTACGCAGATCAGAATGCACCCCCACGCCCACACCACCGAACCGGTGGCGAGCGCTGCGACGAGCAGTCCGAAGCCGATCGCCGCTAGAACAAGCGTCAAGACGAGCATGGTGACTCCCAAGCCAACCGAGCAGCCCGACGATAACTGGGCATTCCCGAATCACGCGACGCGCTGCGTCGCGCGACTCGGGAACCAGTTTACTTGCCGCCCTTGGCGAAGGAAGCCGGAGCCAGACTGTTGGCCGAACCGTTGGTTTCGCCCGCGAACTCGCCGCCGTCGACCGGCACGGCCGACCCACGGTTCTCGAGCTCTTCCAGCTGCGATTCCAGGTAGGACTTCAGGCGCACGCGGTACTCGCGCTCGAAGGTCTTCAGCTGCTCGATGCGGCTTTCCAGCACCGTGCGCTGCTGAGTGATCGTGGCCATGATCTCGGCGTGCTGACGCTCGGCGTCGGCGGTGAGCGCCTCCGCCTTGTCCTTGGCCTGCCGGATCTGGGTGTCGGAGCGGTTCTGCGCGTCGGCCAGCATCGCATCGGACTTCTGACGCGCGTCGGCGATCATCGCTTCCGAACGGGTGCGGGCGTCGCCGACCAGTCGCTCGGAGTTTGCTCGCGCGTTCGAGAGCAGACCCTCGGCCTCGGTCTTGGCGTCGGTGGTGAGGCGGTCGGCCATCTCCTGCGCCAGGGTGAGCACCTTCGCGGCCTGCATGTTCGCGTCCGGGCCGTTGTTCTGCGCCGGCGCCGCGACGGGCATCGGAGCGGGCGGCGCGACGGGAACCGGCTGCGGAACAGGTTCCGGCGCGGGAGGAGGTGCCTGCTGTACGGGCGCCTTCGCGGCGCTGACCGGGGCAGGACCACGGTTCTTCTTGGCGTCGGCCAGCTCGGTGTCGAGTTCGGCGACCCGCTGACGCAGGTCGGCGTTCTCCTCGATCAGGCGCGAAAGCTCCTGTTCGACGAGATCCAGGAAGGCATCGACCTCGTCCTCGTTGTAGCCGCGCTTACCGATCGGCGGTTTGCTGAACGCGACGTTGTGCACATCGGCAGGAGTCAGCGGCATCGAAGGATCCCTTCACGCGTCTTTTGGAGAACTAGCAAGCGGTCTTCTCGATTCATTGTGTCACACGGAGGTCACGGGCTGACCGAGCCTACCCACGATCGACATCAGGATGAAGACGAGGAAGAGCAGGACCATTATCGAAAGATCGAGACGAATCCCCCCAAGATTCACAGGAGGTATCAACCGCCTCAGCAGTTTCACCGGGGGGTCGGTAACGGTGAAGATCACCTCGAGGACGATCACCACCACACCGGTCGGGCGCCAGTCGCGCGCGAAACTGCGAATGAACTCCACGATCACCCGACTGATGAGCAACAGCCAGAAGATGAAAAGCACGAGGTACAGAACCGCGAACAGGGCCACGGCTTCACTCTGCCGCAAAATCGGCATGGTGCAAAATGGCCGCGCCGCGCAGTGCGCGGGCGGCCATCTCGGTATCCGGTGTGTGTTCTCTATTTCTGGTTGTAGAAGCCGTTTTCGGCGATGCGGCGGCGTTCTTCCGCTGATACGTCGACATCGGCCGGTGAGAGCAGGAACACCTTCGTCGCCACCTTGTCGAACGAACCACGCAGCGCGAAAGCGAGTCCGGCCGCGAAATCGACCAGCCTTTTGGCATCGGCATTGCTCAGGTCGACCAGGTCCATGATGACCGGATTCCCTTCGCGGAACCGTTCACCGATGATCCTGGCCTCGCTGTAATCGCGCGGACGCAGCGTGGTGATCTTGGACAAGGGACCTCCGTCCTCGAAGATCCCAGGACGCCGCGCGGGTGCGGGCTCGGGGCGCAAGCGCTCCTCCAGCCTGCGCTCCTCGGCGTCGGGATCGACCGCGAGCGCACCACGAGTGGAGCCGCGCATACCGGGTGCGACACCGCCTGCCCGGAAGGACCGGCCCGACGACGGCGCCGTTTCGATCCTGGTGGGGCGACGCGGCGTCTCGTAGCGATCGTCGGCGTAGGTGTCGGCGACATAGTCGTCGCGACGCGCCTGATAGGCCGACTTGTACGCCGGCTGCGGGAAGTCGTCGGCCTCGTCCTCGAAACGGTCGGCGCCGTAGCGGTCTTCGGCATAACGGTCGTAGCTGCGCGGACGAACGCGGCCAGCGCGCTCCTCGACGCCGCGAGGGGCATGATCGTCGACGTAGTCGTCTTCGTACTCATCGAGCGGAACCATGCCGAAGTACGCCTTGAACTTATGCAGGGTACTCATCTGGTCGACCTTCCTTCGGCCCCGGTGGCGGCCGGGTGTTGAAGTTCTTGCTCAGCGCCTCTTCAGCCCAATCGTATGTGTCGAATGTGACTGGTGAGGTTTCTTTGCTACGCCGAGGTTATCGGTCGCGCGCCCATCAGGGCGGTTCCGACACGCACGCACGTCGAACCGTGTTCGACCGCAATCTCCAAATCACCCGACATACCTGCAGAAAGTTCGGTGGCTTCGGCGTGTTGCGCGAGCAGCGAAGTGTGCAATGTCGCAAGATTCGCAAACGACACATCACTCGGGGCGTCAAGGGGCGGAATCGCCATCAGACCGGCCAGATGCAGTCCGGGCGCCTTCGCTACCAGGTCGGCCAGGGCGAGCAGATCGGCCGGTGCGACACCCCCGCGTCCGGGATCGGCGTCCAGGCTCACCTGCAGCAGCACCCGCAGCGGCGCGATACGCTCGCCGGCTGCGAGTGCGTCCTGCGCCGCCCGGTCCAGGGCATTTGCCAGACGTTCGCTGTCGACCGAGGCCACGGTGTGCGCCCAGCGCGCGACCGAGCGCGCCTTGTTGCGTTGTAAACGACCGATCATGTGCCATTCGACATCGTCGTAGGCCAGCTGGTCGACCTTCGCCGAGGCTTCCTGCTCGCGCGACTCGCCGAATTCGCGCCGGCCGAGGGCGTACAGGATGGCCACATCGGTGGCGGGGAAGAACTTCGTCACCGGGAGCAGACGGACCGAGCCCGCCGGGCGCCGGGCGGCGTCGACGGCGGCGTCGACGCGCGCGAGCAGCCCGTCGAGGCGAGCCGAGAGCTCCGCGGTGCGGTCCGTCGCGGTTTCGGTCGTCATGCGGCGGGATCCATCCAGATCACGCCGGCGATGCGGCCGGTGGGGGCGCCGCGGCGGTGGCTGAACAGGGTTTTGTCCTCGATGGTGCAGCGGGGGTCGACGGCGATTCCGGCGACACCCGCCTCGGTGAGCTGTCGGCGGATGCCCGCGCGCAGGTCGAGACCGGGAGTCTTGCGAACGGTGGTGGTCGCGCTGCCGGGCAGATGGGCTTCCACGTCGGCGCGCATCGCGGCGGGGACCTCGTACTGACGACCCGAGGCGGCGGGGCCGAGGAAGGCGCCGATGCGGTCGACGCGGGCGCCGACCGACACCATCGCGTCCAGGACGCGCGGCACGATGCCGATCCGGGCGCCGATGCGGCCCGCGTGTACGGCGGCGATGACGCCGGCCTCGTCGTCGGAGAGCAGGATCGGCACGCAGTCGGCGGTGAGCACCACCAGCGCCAGTCCCGGCACGGTCGTGACCAGCGCGTCGGTCACCGGTACCGGTTCGGCGCGCGGCCCGTCGACGATCTCGACAGTGCGCCCGTGGACCTGCTCCATCCACACCAGCCGGTCGGGAGTGAGGCCGATGCCCTCGGCCAGCCGAATCCTGTTACGGCGCACAGCTTCCGGATCGTCACCGACGTGGTCACCCAGGTTGAACGAGTCGTAGGGCGCGGCGGAGAAGCCACCGGCGCGGGTGGTGGTCACCCGGCGAACGGTCACGGTAGGAGGTGCGGAAGTCATGTGTTCGAGCGTAGTGCGGTCACCGGGTCGGGCGGTCATCGCGCGCAGTGACGTCGGTCAAGCCCGAAACGACTGGGCCGACAGGTGCTCGACCTCACCGAACGGACCGGCGCCGTCGACCGCCACGGCGATCACCGCGCGCCCGGTCACCCGGCGGACTCCGCGATGTCGAGCTCGCCGAGCTTGCGCGCGATGCCCGCGCGGCCGGCCAGTCCCAGTTTGCGCAGTACTCGGCTGAGATGGTCCTCGACGGTGCGGGGGCTGAGGCAGAGGTGCTCGGCGATGGCCTTGTTGGTGTGGCCGTTGGCGGCCAGCTCGGCGACTTCGCGTTCGCGCCGGGTCAGTGCGGCCGGGGGACCGACACGCTGGGCGCCTGCGAGACGACGTTGTTCGGTGGTCACCTCGTCGAGCAGACGGGTGGCACCGGTGGCGAGAAAGACAGCGCGTGCGGAGGCGAATCGACTGGTCGCGCGACCGAAATCACCACATCTGCCCGCGATGACACCGGCGATCAACTCGGCCTGTGCCCGGTTCACCACCATTCCGGCACGCGCGAACGCCGCGCCCGCTGCCTCGGCAGCCGCTGCCGCGACGGCCACCTCGCCCGTGGCCGCGGCGTACTCGGCCCGCGCCAGCGCGGCCGCACCCACCTGACTGCCGAGGTCCCCGCCCGGGGTGATCCGCACGGTCGCGACGGAATGCTCGCCGAGGTGGACGGCGTGACTCGTCGCCGCGGCGACCGCTTCGGCACGAGCGACCAGGTCGGCGGCGGCGGCGAGGTCGCCGGCGGCTATCGCGGCGCGGGCGGCCCGGGACAGGTGTGTCGGCGTGAGCGGGCCGGGTCGGCCGTTCTGGGGTGGGGGTGCGCAGGCGGGCAGGTCCAGGGTTCGGCCGACTTCGGTGAGGGTTGTCTCCACCACCTGGCGCCACCAGCGCACGGTGGGGCGTGTGAGCGCGGAAACGATGTGCCACTGGGTGGTTACCGCCGCCGGCGGGGCGCTCAGTTGGAGAGTGCGCAGTTTCAGCGCGCCTGCGAAGGAGACCAGGTCGGGATAGCCGAAGGTGGTCGCCGCGTCGGTGGCTTCATCGGCGGCGGCGATGGCGTCGTGGAGACGGCCGAGTTTGGCCAGCGAGTAGGCGCGAACCGTGTGGAGTTCGGCGAGAGCGTAGGTGCGGCCGAAGCGGCGGCTCACCGCGATCGCGCGGTCCAGGTGGTGCAGGCCGTCGGCATCGCGGTCGAGGAAGTAGGCGCACCAGCCGAACGCGGGGGCGGCGTGGACCACCTCACGCAGGACTGTGTCGGTGAGCAGGCCGAACGCTCGGCCACAGGGGTCGTAGAGCTGGGCGGCCTCGGCGATGCGCGCGTCGGCCAGGAGACCGAGACAGCGCAAGGCTGTCGCGGCGGCGCGAACGGCCGGGTCGTCGATGGCGTCGGAGTCGAACAACGCGGTGAGGCGGGCCTGGCCTTCGGAGTCCTGGCGATCCTGCATTTCCAGGATCGCGAGTTCCAGTTGCACGGGTCCGTCGCCGGGGCGGCGAGGCAGCGTCGCACCGTGCGCCAGCAGCGTGCGCGCCTGGTCGACGCGACCGAGCATGCGCGCGCAACGGGCTGACAGCAGCAGCGCCTCCAACTGGTGCCGACCCGCGGTGGCGGCAGCCGGTTCGAGGGTCTCCACCGCCCGCGCGGCCGCGCCGGACAGCAATTGCGCCCGGCCCAGTGCCAAGGCGGCGGCGAGTGGGTCGTCGGTCGCGGGCGCGATCCGCGCGGCGGCCGAAAGCCAGCGGGCGCTCGCCGCCGGGGCGTCGGCGAGCACCTGCGCGGCGGCCAGTCGCAGTTCCGCGCCCGCGATCTCGTCGGCGCCGAGGAGCGTGTGCTCGAGATGACGCGCGCGCGAGGGCATCGACGCGCCACGTGCGCGCAGTGCGAGCGCGGCCCTGCGGTGCGCCAGCGCTCGCCAGCCCTGGCCGGACAGCCGGTAGGCGGCCGTGCGAATCAGCGGATGCGCGAACGTCACCGCGCCGTCACCGATGCTGACCACTCCGCGCCGAACCAGCCCGTCCACCGCCGCGACCACGGCGCCCTCCGCGAGATCGGCTGTCGAGCACAATAATTCGAGGTCAGGGGGCAGTCCACACACCGCGATGGCCTGCGCTACCAGCCGCTCGGTGTCCGGAAGCTGGGCCAGTTCGGCGCGGATCGTCCGGTCCAGCGCCGCGAAATCGTTCGACGCGGGGTCGGGTTCCTCCCCCTGCAATGCCCGATCCAATTCGCGGTCGGGCAGATCGGCGAGCAGCGTCAGGTACAGCGGGTTGCCCTGGGACGCGGCGAACAATCTGGCCCGCCGACCCGGGTCCTCCCCCGGCAGCAACCCGTCGACATCGGCCTCGGTGAACGGTGGAACACGCACGTGCACCGTCCGCACCCGCGGCGCGCGGACCGATCGGGCGATCGACGGTGGGCAACCGCCGTCGCGGAAGCAGAGCAGCAGGCGGAATCCCCGCGCGGGGCGGTTCCGGATCAGAAAGGCGAGCAGCCGCACCGATTCCAGGTCTGCCCACTGCGCGTCGTCGACGACGAGCAGGGTCTCGACCGCGCCGAGCGCACGCCGCACATGGCGAACCAGATCGGCCGGGTCGCGTGAATCCGGCGTCACACCCGAGGTCTTGGGTGCCGCCGCGGACGCATCACCCGCGCCCTCACTCAGCTGCTCGACGATGTCATCGGCGAGATAGTGCGGCTGCGACTGGGCGTCCTCGGCGCTGGTGACCACCAGGACCCGGCAGCGGGCCGCGCCGACGAACTCGGCGATCAAGCGGGACTTGCCGATTCCGGCCGGTCCGTCGACCAGCAGCAACCAGGGCGCGTCCGGACCGGTGAAAGTCGTGGTCAGCGCGGCGAGTTCGGCGGCACGGCCGACGAATGCGCGTTCGAACATGACACTCCGTACCTCACTGGCGAGATCGGCCGTGGACGGCCGGATCAGAGCATAACGGTGCCACCGCGGCGAAATTACCGTGGTTTCCCGGATGCTCGCCGACGCCGGGTGAGGTTGGGTGATCGGGGCCTACACCGCCGAAGGGTCCGCGGTGAGGTTCTGCAGAAAGAAGGTTCGCATGACGTTCACCGGCAAGGGAATGGTTTCGCGGTTCTCGCTCGCACTGCTGGCGGTCGCGGCACTCGGTGCCGCGAGTTGCTCGGCCGTGGACAAGGTCACCGAGGTCGCCAAGGACGCGAGCAAGTCCGACACCGCCCGCTCGAAGGTCGGTGAGTGCATCAACGTGATCTCGGCGTCGGTGATCGACTCCAAGACCGAGCCGGTCCCGTGCTCGGCCGAGAACGCCGTCTACCAGGTCGTGCAGGTCCACGACAAGAAGGTCGAGTGCCACGAGGACTACACCTCCTACGAGGAGACCTTCGGCAGCGGCGGCACGGTCGCGTTCCTCTGTCTGGCCCCGAACTTCAAGGAGGGCAGCTGCTATAACGAGGGCATGATGACCGGCTACAAGTTCGTGCCGTGCACCGCGTCCGACGCCAGCTTCAAGGTTGTCACCCGCGTCGACGGTCAGGTCGACGAGCAGTTGTGCGGCGAGGACGCCGACCAGGTGCTCGTGGTCAATGATCCGAAGATCACTTACTGCCTCGGCAGCGCCAAGGGCTGATCCCCGCCCAGCACGCGAAAGCGCCCGAACTCGACAGGAGTTCGGGCGCTTTTCGTGTCTGTGAACGCTTATCGACGCATGAAGTCCGGGACGTTGATCTCGTCGTCGTCGTCGCCTTCGCGCACTTCCGGGTTGTTGACCTGGTTCATCGCGCGCTCGGTGACCCGCTGACGCTCCGACTCCCGGTACCGCTCGGTATCGCGGTAGTTCGGCGCGGCGGCCCGGCCACCGGACACCCCGGCCGTGGCGGGCTCGGTGGGACGCGACGGCGCCTCCGACGGACGTCCCTGGCCGATCTCGCCCGCGCGGCCGGAACCGATGGGGTTCACCCCGGTCCGGCTGGTCGTGACCGCGCTGGGCTCCGAACTCCGCCGAGACGGGCCGCCACCGTCGAATCCCGCGGCGATGACGGTGACTCGCACCTCGTCGCCGAGCGAATCGTCGATGACCGTACCGAAGATGATGTTGGCCTCGATGTGGGCCGCCTCCTGCACCAGCGAGGCCGCCTCGTTGATCTCGAACAGCCCGAGGTCGGAACCGCCCGCGATCGAGAGCAGCACGCCGTGCGCGCCGTCCATGGAGGCTTCGAGCAACGGCGAGTTGATCGCCGTCTCGGCCGCCTTCACCGAACGACCCTCGCCCCGCGCCGAGCCGATGCCCATGAGTGCCGATCCGGCACCCGACATCACGCTCTTGACGTCGGCGAAGTCGACGTTGATCAGGCCCGGGGTGGTGATCAGGTCGGTAATACCCTGAACACCGTTGAGTAGCACCTCATCCGCGGAGCGGAAGGCGTCCATCAGACTTACCGCCGCGTCGCCCAGCTGCAGCAGCCGGTCGTTCGGAATGACGATGAGGGTGTCGCACGACTCGCGAAGCAGGTTGATCCCCACTTCGGCCTGGTTCCCGCGCCGTTTTCCTTCGAAGGAGAACGGCCGGGTGACGACCCCTATAGTCAGGGCGCCCAACTTGCGGGCGATGCTGGCGACGACGGGGGCGCCACCGGTACCGGTGCCACCACCCTCGCCCGCCGTGACGAAGACCATGTCGGCGCCCTTGAGCACCTCTTCGATCTCGTCCTTGTGGTCCTCTGCGGCCTTGCGGCCGACTTCCGGATCGGCTCCGGCACCGAGGCCTCGGGTGAGCTCACGACCGACATCGAGTTTGACGTCGGCATCGCTCATCAGCAGGGCTTGCGCGTCGGTATTGACCGCGATGAACTCGACTCCCTTGAGTCCCTGTTCGATCATTCGGTTGACGGCGTTCACGCCGCCGCCGCCGATACCGACGACCTTGATCACTGCAAGGTAGTTGTGCGGGGGCGTCATGGGCTCTCGCCTTCCTTCGATCTTAAACCCTCAACCTCAACCATAGGGTTGGCGTTATGTCAAGTATCCGACTGCTGCGGAACGCTATTCGCAGCCACTGCGATCCCGGCGCAGGCGCGCCGAGATGAGAGCCAGAATCTTGTGCCACAAAGAATGTCGCTCACTTTACCGTGACCAGATTCGGACTCGAAACGTCGAACACGGTCCCCTCACGGGTCAGTAGTGGCAACACGACAGCAGCTTTGCGCTCACCGTCGCCCGTGCCGCCCCACACTACCTTCCTGCCATCGCGAAGGCTCAGCGAGACGTCCGAAATCGACCGTGCGACAACCTCGCCCACCTGCACCGACAAGGCGGGTGGCAGGGTGACCAGCACATCCACCGCGGCCCTGGCCGCCGCGGGCCCGGTGAACGAGCCCTCGGTGAGCAGTTTCGGGACTCCGATGGGTGATTCGGGCTCGATCGCGAATTCGACGCTCTCGGCGTCGACCAGATGGGCGCCGTCCGGTGCGTCGAAGTACACCACCGGTGTTCGCTCCACGACGGTGACCAGCACTGTCGAGGGGAATTTACGCTGCACCCGGACCGAACGCACCTTCGGGATCGCGGCGACGCGCTGGGCGATCGCGGTGGTATCGATCCGTAACATCGAACGCCCGTCCGGAATTTCGAGCCGACCACGCACGTCGGCCTCCGGTACCGCCGACAGCCCGTCGACGCGCACCGTGCGCACCGACAACGCCGGTGTGAACCAGGCCAGCACCACCAGCAGGCTCACCACGACCACCCCGACCACCGTCCAGAGACGGTAGCCGTGCCACCCGCGCGCGGCGGGCATCGGCAATCTCACCGGCCGCCCTGCTGCGGCCTGGCCCGCAGGCCGTCGAGGATCTGGCTGCCGAGCATCGTCACATCGCCCGCGCCCATGGTGATCACGACGTCACCGTCGCCCGCCAGCGCGGCGACTTGCTTGCCGACCTTGGACATATCCGGCTGGTAGTGCACGGGTGTGGTCACCGACTGGGCGACCAGCGCGCCGTTGACGCCGGGCAGCGGGTCTTCCCTCGCGCCGTAGACATCGAGAACGACCACCTCGTCGGCCAGGCTCAACGCGGTGCCGAACTCCGTGGCGAAAGTGGCGGTGCGGCTGTACAGATGCGGCTGGAACACCACGATCACCCGGCCGCGCTGCAGGCGAGCGCCGTCCCGCGCTTCCTGGGCGACCAATTGCGCGGCGGCCTCCAGCACCGCACGGACCTCGGTGGGGTGATGGGCGTAATCGTCGAAGACGCGCACCCCGTTCTCCCGGCCGGTGAACTGGAACCGGCGATGCACGCCGCCGAATCCCTCCAGACCCTGCACGATCTCGTCGATGTCGGCGCCGGTGGCACGGGCGGCGAGCAGCGCGGCCAGCGCGTTGAGGGCCATGTGCCTACCGGGCACCGACAGGCGCAACGACCGCGGGATGGTCTCGCCGTCGAGCTGGAACTCCACGATGCCGCCGACATCGCGCGGCTGCCAGTCGAGCAGCCGCGCGCCGACGGGCACGGGCGCGTCATCAAGATCGCCCGATCCGTAACCGAGGACCTCGATCCCGCGTTCGGCCATGCGTGGCGCGACGCGCTGGGCCAAGGCGAGCGAACCGGGATCGTCGAGACACACCACCAGCAGGCCGCCGGGGGCCAGCCGATCGGCGAAGTCGTCGAAGACCTGGATGTAGGCCTCGTCGGTGCCGAAGTAGTCCAGATGGTCGGATTCGATATTGGTGACCACCGCGACGTCCGGGTCGTATTGCAGCAGTGAGCCGTCGGACTCGTCGGCTTCGGCGACGAAGATGTCACCGCTGCCGTGGTGGGCGTTGGTGCCCGCCTCGTTGAGCTCACCACCGACCGCGAACGACGGGTCGGCGCCGCAGTGCTGCAGCGTGACGATCAGCATCGAGGTGGTCGAGGTCTTGCCGTGGGTGCCCGAGACCAGCAGGGTCCTGTGCCCGCGCATCAGCGCGGCGAGCACGGTCGGGCGCATCAGCACGGGGATGTCGCGCCGATTCGCCTCGACCAGTTCGGGGTTGGTCTTCGGAATGGCGGCGTAGGTGGTGACCACGACCGTCGGGCCGCCGGGCAGCAGGTCGAGCGCGTCGGCGGCGTGCCCGATGCGCACCTCGGCGCCACGGGCCCGCAGCGACAGCACCCCACGGCTCTCGCGGGCATCGGAGCCGGACACCTTGCCGCCGCGCGAGAGCAGGATGCGCGCGATACCGGACATGCCCGCACCGCCGATGCCGACCATGTGCACGCGTTCGAGTTCGGGTGGCAGGGCCGCGCCCGCGGACTCCCCGATCTGCTGGTCCGGCTCGCTCATCGGGCGACCTCGGTGACGATCCTGGCCACCGTGTCGGCAGCGTCGCGATGGCCTGCGCCTGCGGCGGCGCGGCTCATCTGCGCGAGTCGAGCGGGGTCGAGCAGCAGCGGAATCACCTCATCGATCACGTATTTCGGGGTCAGCTCGGCGTCGGCCACAATTGTGCCACCACCTTGCGCGACCACTGGTCGGGCGTTGAATTCCTGTTCACCGTTGCCGTGCGGCAGCGGCACGTAGAAGGCGGGCAGGCCGACCGCCGACACCTCGGCCACGGTCATCGCACCGGATCGGCACACCACCGCGTCGGCGGCGGCGTAGGCCAGGTCCATCCGCGACAGGTAGGGCACCGCCACATAGGGGGCGGGCGCGTCGGCGGTGCTCACCTCGACGCTGTTCTTGGGGCCGTGCGCGTGCAGCACCGAGACGCCCGCGGCCGCGAGTTGCGGTGCGGCGCCGGAGACGGCCTCGTTGAGGCTGCGCGCGCCCTGCGAACCACCGAACACCAGCAGCACCGGCCCCTCGGCGGGCAGGCCGAAGTGCGCGCGAGCTTCGGCGCGCAACGCGGCACGGTCGAGTCCGGTGATGGACGCACGCACCGGAATGCCGACGACCTGCGCACCCGCCAGCCCCGAATCCGGAACAGCGGCGAGCACTTTCGCGGCGAGTTTCGCGCCGACCTTGTTGGCGACGCCGGCCTTCGCGTTGGCCTCGTGCACGATCACCGGCACCTTGCGCCGGCGACCTAACAGCCCGCCGCGCGCGGCGAGATACGCGGGCAGCGCGACGTAGCCGCCGAACCCGATGATCACGTCGGCCTGCACGTCGTCGATCACCGCCCTGGTGGCCTTGACCGAGGCGAGTACCCGGCCGGGCAGCCGCAGCAGGTCGGCGGAGGGCTTGCGCGGCAACGGCACCGGCGGGATCAGCTCCAGGGGGTACCCGCGTTCGGGCACCAGTTTCGTCTCGAGTCCACGCTCGGTACCCAAGGCGGTCACCCGGATCGAGTCGTCGAGTCTGCGCAGCGCGTCGGCGACAGCCAGCGCGGGTTCGATGTGGCCTGCGGTTCCTCCGCCTGCGACGATCACCGACAACCCGGATCGCGGGTTACTCACCTGGATCTACCTCGTTCTCTCTGTATCGAATTCGATCTCGCGAAAGCCTGCGTGGTCATGCTCCGCCGCCTCCGCCGGTCCGCCGTTTCACCGGGCGGTGTGGCATCGGGTAGGTCGGCTCCCACGCTCTTGTCGACCGTAGCGAACTCGTGCCGCGGCTTTCCGGCACCCGTCGCCTGCGGTCGGCGGGCGGCTGGCGGCGAGGGGCCTGACGTGGTCGTTCGGTTCGGGCGCGCGGCGCCACTTTGCGCGGCGCCGGCGGGGTGTACACCTCGGGCACCGGTAGTCGGAGCAGCCTGCTGAGCCTGCCGTCCTGACCTGCCTTCAACGCCGACACCGCTTCGGGTTCGTGCCGGGCGGCGCTGGCGATGATGCCGAACATGAACAGCGTGATCGCCAGCGACGAACCACCGGCCGAGACGAGCGGCAACTGCAGACCGGTCACCGGCAGCAGCCCGACGACATAGCCGATGTTGATCAGTGCCTGCGCGGTGATCCAGGTGGTGGCGGTAGCGGTGAGCAGGCGCAGGAACGGGTCGACCGAGCGCAGTGCGATGCGGATACCCGCGTAGACGAACAGGGCGAGCAGCGCCAAGACCAGCATGCAGCCCAGGAAGCCGAGTTCCTCGCCGATGATGGCGAAGATGAAGTCGTTGTGCGAGTTGGGCAGGTAGCTCCACTTCGCGCGGCTCTGTCCGAGGCCACGGCCCCAGATACCGCCGTCGGCGAGGGAGTACTTGGCTTGACGCGCCTGGTAGTTGACCCCCTGCGGATCGTCACCGGGATTGAAGAACGCGCGCACACGGTCGGAGCGGTACCCGGCCGACAGTGCCAGCACGGAAGCGGCGACCAGACCGGTCACCATGATCCCGACGAACAGTCGCGCCGGCAGCCCGCCGAACCACAGCAGCGCCATCAGCACGATGCCGAGGGCGATGGTGGTCGACAGGTTCGGCTCGAGCACCACCAGCAGGCACACCAGCAGACCCGCGGGCACCAGCGGGACCAGGATGTCCTTGAGCTGGGCGCCCCGGCGCGAGGCGAGCAGGTGCGCACCCCACACGATCAGGGTCACCTTGACGACTTCGGAGGGCTGGATCGACAGCGGGCCGATGTCGAACCAGCGGCGCGCGCCGCCGTGGATCGCGCCGATGCCCGGGATGAGCACCAGCACCAACGCGAGCACCGAGATACTGAAGATCGGGAACGACCACTGGCGCAAGAACCGCAGCGGCAACCGCAACGCCACATAGAAGGCGATGGCACCGAGCCCGGCGAACATGGCCTGCTGGATGAACAACGCGTAGGCCGAACCACCACCGGCGTAGGCCTCGACGCTCGACGCCGACAGCACCATCACCAGACCCAGCACGGTGAGCAGGGTCGCGATGGTGACGATCAGATGGAACGACGCGAGCGGCCGGGCCAGCCACGCACCGAAGCGCTCCCCCGCCCAATTCGGCTGCCCCGAACTCTTGCGGCGAGTACTCGCGCCCGCCTGGCCCTTAGCGACCCGGCTGTCGTCCACGCTGCCCCGGCTCTTAACCACGCTGCCCCCTCTTGGGCGGTGACTGCTCGGCCGGGCGCGCCTTCGTCACAGCGCCCGCCCGATGTCACCATCTTCCAGTGCCGTCACCGCATCCACGAAACAGCGTCCGCGATGGGTGTAGTCGTCGTACATGTCGAGGGAAGCGGCCGCGGGCGCGAGCAGGACAGTGTCTCCGGCGCGAGCCAGACCCGCCGCGGCGCGCACCGCGCGGCCCATGACCGCCTCGGCTCGCTGCGATCTCGACGACTCCATGTCTGCATCGTCTCCCGCATCCAGCTCGATGACCGGGACTTCGGGTGCGTGTCGCGTCATCGCGGCGGCGATCACCGGCGCGTCGGCCCCGAACAGCACCGCGCCGACCAGCCGGTCACCGATCTCTTCGATCAGATCGTCGACACTCGCGCCCTTGAGCAGACCGCCCGCCACCCAGACCACCTGCGGGTGCGCCATGATCGCGGCGCGCGCGGCGTGCGGGTTGGTGGCCTTGGAGTCGTCGATGAACTCCACACCGCCGAGTTCGCGCACGAACGCGGTGCGGTGCGGGCCCACCTTGTGTTCGGCGAGGCCTTCCTTGACGAACTGCGGCGCCACGTCGATGGCCCTGGTCAGCGCGGACGCGGCCAGCGCGTCGGCGATGCCTGCGGGTCCCGGCGGGCTGATGTCGCTGGTCTCGGCGAGGATCGCGGCCTTGGTGAAGGCGCGGTCGAGGAGTTTGCCGTCGACCACACCCAGCTCACCGTCGGCGGGAACACCGATCCGGAAGCCGACGGTGCGCCGCGCCTTGGCCTTGCGGGCCAGTGCTCCCGCGACCGGGTCGTCGAGGCCGACGACACCGACGCGACCGGTCAGCGCGCGGGCCTTCGCCGCGGCGTAGGCATCGAGACCGCCGTGCCAGTCCAGGTGATCCTCGGCGACATTGAGCACGACGCCTGCCTCGGGTCGCACCGACGGCGCCCAGTGCAGCTGGAACGAGGACAGCTCGACGGCGAGAACCTGCGGGCCGGGGTTGCGGCGCAGTGCGTCCAGGATCGGCAGGCCGATATTGCCGCAGGCCACGCTGGAGATGCCGGCGGCGCGCAGGATCGAATGCGTCATCTGGGTGGTGGTGGTCTTGCCGTTGGTGCCGGTGATCACCAGCCATTTGCGGACCGGCCCGTAGATGCGGGCCTGATCGACCCACCAGGCGAATTCGACGTCGCCCCAGACGGGCACGCCCTCGGTGACCGCCGAGACCAGCACCGGCGAATCCGGTCGCCAGCCCGGGCTGGTGATCACGAGCGCGAACCGGCTCAGGTCGGCGCTTTCGAGTTCGACGCTGGTGGCGATCTCGAGGCCGAGTTCGGCGGCCTCGGCGAGCGCCTTCGCGCCGTTGTCGGTGACCACGGGGTGGGCGCCGATATCGCGCAGCGGTTCGATCAGCGAGCGCCCGGAGACGCCCCAACCGGCGACGAGAACGTCGCGGCCACGCAGGAATTCGAGCATCGGGCCCGGGGAACGCAGGGCGCGGGGCGAGTGTTCGACCATGTCTCTACTCACCCGACCTGTGACAGATATTCGCTGTAGAACAGGCCGAGGCCCACTGCGGCGGAGATGCCCGCCAAAATCCAGAACCGGATGATCACCGTGGTTTCGGCCCACTTACTCAACTCGAAGTGATGGTGGAACGGCGCCATCTTGAACAACCGATTGCGCGTGGTGCGGTACACCGCCACCTGCAGCATGACCGATGCCGCCTCGGCGACGAACAACGCGCCGATCACGGCCATCAGCAGCTCGGTGCGGGTGGTGATCGACAGACCGGCGATCAGGCCGCCGAGGGCCAGCGAACCGGTGTCGCCCATGAAGATTCGCGCGGGCGCGGCGTTCCACCACAGGAATCCGATACACGCGGCGGCCGCGGCGGCGCAGACCAACGCCAGGTCCAGCGGGTCGCGCACGTTGTAGCACCCGGCTTCGGGACTGGTGGAGCAGGAGTTGCGGTACTGCCAGAAGGTGATGATCACGTACGCGCCGAGCAGCAGGCTCATCGAACCGGCCGCGAGACCGTCGAGGCCGTCGGTCAGGTTGACCGCGTTGGACCAGGCCACGACCAGGAACAGCACCCAGACGACGAAGATGATCGCGCCCATCGACACCGTGTTCCAGTCGCGCACGTACGACAGGTGCTTGCTGGCGGGGCTGAGCCCGTCGGTGCTGCGGAACTGCAGGGCCAGCACCGCGAAGATGACCGCCGCGGCGGTCTGCCCGATGTACTTGCCCGCGGCCGAGAGCCCGAGGTTGCGCTGCTTGCGCAGCTTGATGAAGTCGTCGAGGAAACCGACGACGCCGAGCGCGGTGGTGAGCCCGAGCACGAGCAGACCCGACGCCGTCGGACCCTCCGCGTCGTAGCCGATGCCGATCAGGTGCGAGCCGAGATAGCCCGCCCACATACCGATCAGGATCGCGACACCGCCCATG
This sequence comes from Nocardia sp. NPDC055050, assembly GCF_053608345.1. Classification (NCBI taxonomy): domain Bacteria; kingdom Bacillati; phylum Actinomycetota; class Actinomycetes; order Mycobacteriales; family Nocardiaceae; genus Nocardia; species Nocardia sp. NPDC055050. The sequence continues at coordinate 69,078 of NZ_JBSGVG010000016.1, read as the reverse complement.
GTCGGGGTGCCGCGCTTGGCCTGGTGACTGGCCGGGCCGTCGACCCGGATCTCCTGGCCGAAGCCCTGTCTGGCGAACACCCGAACCAGCAACGGCGTCAGCAGGATCGACACCGCCAGTGCGATCCCCGCCGCGAACAGAATTTGCCTCATCGAGCTGTATTACCTTCCGCTGCCCCGGTCAGGTGCTCGGCGACGGCCCACAGGCCCACCGCCTTCGACGCCTTGACCAGTACCACATCGCCTGCGGCGATCTCGTCGTCGAGCAGCGCGATCGCCGCGTCGATATCGGGAACGAGGATCGATTCCTCGCCCCATGAGCCTTCCATCACCGCTCCCTGGTGCATGCCGTGGGAGGGTCGTCCGGTGCCGACCACGATCAACCGGTCGACGTCGAGGCGCACGGCCAGGCGTCCGATCGCGTCGTGTTCGATCACCGAGGTGTCGCCGAGTTCGCCCATTTCGCCGAGCACGGCCCAGCTGCGCCGCGGCTCGTCGGCCGATTTCGCCAGGGTGACCAGCGCTTTGAGCGCCGCGCGCACCGAGTCGGGGTTGGCGTTGTAGGAGTCGTTGATGACAGTGACGCCCGCGGGGGTGGTCGTCACGTCCATCCGGCGGACCGAGGCCGCGGTGGCGCCGGACAGCGCCTGGGCGACGGTCGCCAGGTCGGCGCCGCATTCGAGAGCGACGGCAGCGGCGGCCAGGGCGTTGCCGACCTGGTGTTCGCCGTGCACAGCCAGTCGCACCGGGATCGATTCGCCGCCCACGTGCAGGGTGAAGTGGGCGCGGGCCTGGTCGTCGGTGATCACGTCGGTGGCGCGGATGTCGGCGTCGCCGGACAGGCCGACCTTCACCACGCGTGCCTTGGTGCGCGACGCCATGGCCGAGACATTGGGGTCGTCGGCGTTGAGCACCGCCAGCCCCTCGGCGGGCAGCGCCTCGACGAGCTCGCCCTTGGCTTGCGCGATCGCCTCGCGGCTCCCGAATTCGCCGAGGTGGGCGGTGCCGACATTGAGCACGACACCGATCCGAGGCGGTGCGATGCGGGCCGCGGCGGCGATGTGGCCGACACCGCGAGCCGACAGTTCGAGCGCGAGAAACTTGGTGTCCAGACCGGCGCGCAGGGCCGTCCACGGGTGGCCGAGTTCGCTGTTGAACGAGCCCGGCGGGGCGATGACCGGACCCAGCGGCGCCAGCACGGCGGCCAGCAGATCCTTGGTCGAGGTCTTGCCGGAGGACCCGGTGACGCCGACGACGGTGAGACCGGTGCGCTCGGCCAGCTTCTCGGTGCTGACCCGCGCCAGCTCGGCCAGCGCGGCCAGCACGGCCGCGCCGGAGCCGACGCTGTCATCGTGGCTGAGCGCCACCGACGTCCCCGGAACTGCGCCGAGCTCGGGTGCCACGACAATGGCGGGCACGCCGACCGGGCGGGCAGCCAGTACCGCGACCGCCCCGGCGGCGACCGCCTTCGCGGCGTAGTCGTGTCCGTCGGAGTTGGCGCCGGGTAGGGCGAGGAACAGATCGCCGGAACCGATTCGGCGCGAATCGAATTCGACCGAACCGGTCACCAGTGCCTGGGGGTCGGGTACGTCGTGCAGCTCGCCGCCGACAACGTCCGCGATCTCCCGCAGTGTCATCTCGATCATGAAACTGTCAAGTCCTCCGAGTCCGTGTGCGGACTGTGTCGTCTCCGCAGGGCATCCAGCGCCGCCGCGACCACCTCGCGGTCGTCGAAGGGATGCTTGACGCCCTTGATCTCCTGGCCCGCCTCGTGGCCCTTGCCCGCGACGAGCACCACATCGCCCGCACGCGCCCAGGCGATGGCCGCGGCGATGGCCGCCGCGCGGTCACCGATCTCGCGGATCTCGCCGCGTTCGGTGGCCGGGAGTTCGTGCGCACCGGCCACCACGGCGGACCTGATGGCCGCCGGGTCCTCGGTGCGTGGGTTGTCGTCGGTGACGATCACCAGGTCGGCGCGGGCTGCCGCGGCGCCCATGAGCGGGCGTTTGGCCACGTCACGGTCGCCACCGGCGCCGAGCACGACAGCCAGCCGACCCGTACCCGCTTCGACGAGGTGGCCGCGCAGAGTGGTGACCACGGACTCGATGGCGGCGGGCTTGTGCGCGTAGTCGACGACGGCGAGGAAGTCCTGGCCGCACTCGACGCGCTGCATCCGGCCCGGCACGTCCACACCGGCCAGCGCCGGAGCCGCGATCCCCGGATCGACGCCTGCGGCAGCGCAAGTGGCGACGGCCAGCAGCGCGTTGGCGACGTTGTAGCGCCCGGGCAGGCGCAGGCGCACCGCCAGTTCGCCGTCGGGTCCGGCGGCGGTGAATTCCTGCTCGCCGCCGGTGGTCTTGATGTCGCCGCTGACCTGCCAGGTCGCCGCGCCGGTGGTCGACACGGTGACCGGTTCGACCAGATCACCGGCCAGGCGGGTGCCCCATTCGTCGTCGACGCAGATCACCGCGGTGCGCGCGGCAACCGGCGAATCCGCGTCGAACAGCCGACGTTTCGCGGCGAAGTAGTCCTCGAAGTCCTTGTGAAAGTCGAGATGGTCCTGCGAGAGGTTGGTGAACGCGCCGACCGCGAACCGCACGCCGTCGACCCGGCCCAGCGCGAGCGCGTGGCTCGACACCTCCATCACGACCGCGTCGACACCCTGCTCGACCATCGCGGCGAACATCGCGTGCAGCTGCGGCGCTTCGGGCGTGGTGAGCGCACTCGGCACCCGCTGCCCGCCGATCCGCGTTTCGATGGTGCCGATCAGCCCGGTGGACAGTCCGGCCGCGGCCAGACCGGCTTCCACCAGATACGAGGTGGTGGTCTTACCCGAGGTGCCGGTGATGCCGACGATGCGCAGCCGATCGCTGGGGTGGCCGTAGATCTCGGCGGAGAGTTCGCCGAGTACCGCGCGGGGCTGCTCGCGCACCAGCACGGGCACCGCGACGTCACCGATCAGCTCGGCGCCCGCGGCATCGGTGAACACGGCGACCGCGCCGTTCGCGATCGCGTCGGCGGCGAATCGGGCGCCGTGCGAGTTCGCGCCGGGCAGCGCGGCGAACAGGTCGCCGGCGCGCACCGCGTTGGATCGTTGCTCGATGCCGGTGACCGTCACCTCGGCGGACACCGGGGCAACCGACGTGGCCCCGGTGAGGTCCGCCACGGCCTGCAGCGATGTCGACAGCGGAGTGGTTGGCCGGAGCGCGTGCGGGCTGGACTGCGCGGGCACAAGGCTCCTCTCTGAGAGTGATCGAGCGCGTGGGCGAGACGAGCAGTCAGGTTACCGACGCGCGGTGTCGGTCGGACAACGCGGGTTGAGTTAATTGGTGTTCTCGGCCCGCCCGCCTCCGGACTGAGTGGACGGTGCGACGAAGGGGCCGAGAACTACGGCACCAGCCGTTATGACACCGCCTCCAGCACCAGTCGCTTGGCCTCCGGGGAGGGCGGCACCCGGTCGCGCTGCAACGCCCAGGAGGCGATGCTGTGGAACAGCGGTGCGGCCGAGCCGCCCCCGGTGCCGTCGGAGCTGCGCACGGGCGCGTCGAGCATCATGCCGATCACGTAGCGGGGGTTGTCGGCGGGCGCCATCCCGGCGAACGTGCTGTAGAACGACGAAGTCGAGTAGCAGCGGCACGCGGGGTCGACCTTCTGCGCGGTGCCGGTCTTGCCCGCCACCTGGTACCCCTCGATCGAGGCGGGTGCGCCGGTGCCCATCTGGACACCCATCGGGTCCTTCTGCACGGTCGCCTGGAACAGCTCACGCAGGGTGTGCGCGGTCTGCGGGCTGACCACACGCACGCCGTCGGGCTGCAACTCCTCGGTGCGGGTGCCGTCGGGGGCGACCTTGGCCTTGACGATGCGCGGCGGGATCCGCAGGCCGTCGTTGGCGATGGCCTGGTACATGGCCGTCATCTGCAGGGTCGTCATCGAGAGTCCCTGACCGATGGGCAGATTCGCGAAGGAACCGCCGGACCACTGATCGCGGGCGGGTACCTGGCCGCCGCTCTCGCCGGGCAGGCCGACGCCGGTGCGCTGGCCGAGCCCGAAGCGGGTGACCATGTCGGCGAAGCGGTCCTCGCCCACGCGCTGGGCGAGCATGAGAGTGCCGACGTTGGAAGACTTTCCGAAGATGCCGGTGGTCGTATAGGGCGCGACATCGTGCTGCCACGCATCGTTCACCGTGACGCCCGACATCCGGATCGAGCCCGGCACCTGCAGTACTTCGTCGGGGGTGGTCACGCCGTATTCGATGGCGGCCGCCGCGGTGATGATCTTGTTCACCGAGCCGGGTTCGAAGGGCTCGGAGACCGAGGGGTTGCCCATCTTGCCCGAGGCCCAATGGTTCGGGCCCAGTGCGGGATTGAAGGTACCGTCGTTGGCCATCGCGAGCACCTGGCCGGTCTTGGCGTCGAGCACCACCGCCGAGGCGGAGGACGCGCCGGAGACCTGTTTGGCCTGCTGCACCTGCTGCTGCACGTAGTACTGCAGGTCCGCGTCCAGGGTCAGCTCGACGCCGTAGCCGTTCACCGCCGGCTGCAGATCCCGGTAGCTGCCGGGGATCACCGCGCCGTCGGAACCCTGGTCGTAGGTGCGCGAACCGTCAGTACCCGAGAGCACCGAATCCAGTGCCGATTCCAGACCCATCTGACCGTGCCGGTCGCCGCCGATCGCGCCGACGACATTGGACGCCAGCGAACCACCCGGGTACTCGCGCAGGTCCTGCCGTTCGGCGCCGACCTCCGGGAACTTGGCGGTGATCTCGGCAGCCACGCGCGGATCGACGTTCTTGGCCAGATAATGGAACTTCTTGTCGCTCTTGAGTTTGTCGAGCAGTTCCTGCTCGGTGGGCGCCCCGAGCTTGTCGTGGATGAACTTCGCGATGTCCTCGAGCCGCTGTTCGGGGTCCGGCGCACTGGGCTTCAGCTTCTTGGCTTCGACCATTTTCTCGCGCTCGGTCACCGGCTGGAAGGTCAGAGCTTTCACGGTGAGGGTGAAGGCGAGCTGGTTGCCGTGCCGGTCGGTGATGGGGCCGCGCACGGCCGCTTCGGTGGCCTTGATGGTGCGCTGCGAGGCCGCCTGCGCCGACAGCGCGGGAGCGGCGAGACTCTGAATGTAGAGCAGCTGCAACGCGACCACGGCCAACGAGGCCAGCAGGGTGACCCGGCCGACGCCGAGGCGCAGGCGGATCGGCCGGTCCGGCGAGAGCGAGCCTGCACGGCGGGCCCTCGACGAGACCGGCCCGCGTCGCTGCTGCGACGCGGGCCCGCTCTGCTTCATCGAGGACCATCCTGCGATTCGACGACCTGCGGCTGTTCACTCGGCGGTCCGGCCGAGGGGGCTCGTAGTGCGGGGGCCGGAGCCACCGCACCCGGTAACGGCGCACCGGCCGGAATCGGCGGGTCGGCCACGACATCCGGTGCGAGCGCGGGCGTGTCGGCCGAGACCAGCGGTGCACCCTGACCCGCGACGTCGATGCGATCGGGCACCGTCGCCGGGGCGAGCGGGGCCGGGGCAGCGCCGTCCACCGGAGCGGGGACTTCACCGTTCGCCGACGGTGCCTGACCGTTCGCCGGAGCGGGGACGGCTGCTTCGACCGGGGCTGGAGCGACCGGAGCGACCGCGGGCTGCGGCGCGTTCACGGTGGGGGCCGTCGGCGCGGGCGGAGACGCGAGCACGTTCGCCGGCACACTGCTGGGCGCGGCACCGGCGGGCGCGCTCGGACTCGCGGTGGCCGCACCCGGCTGCACCGGCACGACCCGCTCGCCCTGCGCCTGGGCGTGTCCCGGCGCCGGGGTGTTCGGGGCGGTGGTCGGCGGACCGTTCAGCGGCGGCACCGGTGCACCCTGCGCGGGCGTCGGATTACCGATCACGGTGACCTCGCCGTCGGCGCCGATCACCAGCCGGGCCGGATCCTTCGCGGGGATCATGCCGAGCTCACGTGCGCGAGCGGCCAATTCGGGAGCGGAGTCGGCGGCGGCGACCTCGCGCTGCAGCGCGGCCCGCTCGTCGTCGAGCTTGCGGTTGACCGCCCTGGCGTCACCGAGCTGATAGCTGTCCTCGGCGGCGCGGGTGGTGAGCAACAGGGTCAGGGCGAGGCCGCAGCCGAGCAGTCCGATGATCGCGGTGACGAACGGGATCCGCCCCGCCATCGTCGAGGCCCGTTCGGGCAGCTCGATGCCGTCGAGCAGCTGTTCCCTGGTGCGCTTGCGGGCGTAGGCCCGCTCTGCCGCACCGGACTTCACTCGTTCGGCCGCCGCTACGCGCCGGGCCGTCTTGCTCGGCACCGCGACTGTCGTCCGCACGCTCATCGTGTCCCCTCCTGTGTCCTCCCTGACCTCTCCGCGATTCGTTCGGCCGCGCGCATCCGCACCGGCGCGGATCGCGGATTGACCTCGATCTCGGACTCGGTCGCTTTTTCCGCTCCACGGGTCAGCATCCGGAATTCCGGTCCCATGCCGGGCAGTTCGACCGGCAGGTCCATCGGCGACCGGGACACGATCCGTGGCGCGAGTTCGTGTTTGACCAGCCGGTCTTCGAGCGACTGGTACGACATGACGCAGATCCGTCCGCCCACACGCAGTGAATCCAGTGCCGCGGGCAGGGCCGCCCGCAGCGAGTCGAGCTCGCCGTTGACCTCCACCCGCAGCGCCTGGAACGAGCGCTTGGCCGGATGTCCGCCGGTGCGGCGCGCCGCGGCCGGAATGGTCGCGTAGAGCACCTCGACGAGTTCGGCGCTGGTGGTGAACGGCTTGACCGCCCGCCTGCGCAGCACCTCCGAGGCGATCTTGCCCGCGAACCGTTCGTCGCCATAGGTTTTCAGCACCCTGGCCAGGTCGCCGTGGCTGTAGGTGTTGAGCACGTCGGCCGCGGTGATCCCGGTGGTCGGGTCCATGCGCATGTCCAGCGGTGCGTCGACGGAGTACGCGAAGCCGCGTTCGGCCTCGTCGAGCTGCATCGAGGACACACCCAAATCCATGAGGATGGCTGAGACGGAACCGGTTTCGTCGAGCCCCGCTTCGGCCAGAGCCGCGGGGATACCGTCGTAGCGGGTGTGCACCAGCGTGATCCGGTCGGCGTAGGGCGCCAGGCGCTCGCCCGCCATCCGCAACGCGGTGGTGTCGCGGTCGAGACCGACCAGACGCGCCTGCGGGTAGGTACGCAGGAAATGCTCGGCGTGCCCGCCCAATCCGAGGGTCGCGTCGATGTAGACGGCGCCCGGTTCACTCAGCGCGGGGCCGAGCAGATCGTCGGCGCGCTCGAGCAGAACCGGCACATGACGGGGGTTCTCGGCGTCATGGTTCACCTCGACCTCCCGGGATACTGCCTCGCGTCGCAGACGGATCGCCGTGCCACACAGTGCTTTTCGAATGAGTGCTTGTCGAACGAGTTGATGCGAATGCTTCGAGGTCTCTGACCGGGGCAAGGCACCTGGCGTCGGGGAAGTACGTCAGGGTCCACGCCCGGGCAGAGGCCTCGCAGCACTCGCGTGCTCCGGGTCAGAAGATTCCGCCCAGCGACTCGTCTCCGGCTTGCGCGTAGTCCTCCTCGTGTTCCTCGAGGTAGGTCTCCCACGCCTGCTTATCCCATATTTCGAGGAAGTCGACCGAACCGATCACCACGCAATCCCGCGAGAGGTTCGCATAGCGCCGATGGTCCGGCGACAGCGTGATCCGGCCCTGTGCATCCGGACGTTGCTCGTCGGTGCCCGCCGCCAGCGCTCGAACGAAAGCCCTTGCCTGCGGGTTACTTCGGGACGCCGACGCGGCTCGCCGCGCGAGCGCGGTGAACTCGTCTTTCGGATACACGGCCAGGCTGTGGTCTTGGCCTTTCGTGACCATCAACCCTCCCGCCAGATCGTCTCGAAATTTCGCAGGCAACGTCAGCCGCCCTTTGTCGTCCAATCGGGGGGTGTAGGTACCGAGGAACATCTCGGCCACCTCCCTACTGGATTCACCTCGCCGTACGGCCTCTCCTGTAGTGCGCGACCCACATTACCCCACTTTCCCCCACTTTCAATCGAAACCCTGAGTGATCCTGCTCCCCGCCAAGACAATTCCGCAGGTCATCCCAGCTATCACTGAGATTCGCGGTTATCCCGTGTTCGGGCAACCCGCGCGGGTCGGCAACCCCTCGTTCCGACAACGTTCAGCAAACATCGCAGGTGCGACATCGGTCGAGTGGCCGGGCGGGGGAAGTGTGGGGAGCGGTGGGGAAGGTGGGGGAACCGCCCTGGCCTCGCGTTCTGACAGTCACCGCACCCATGGACGCACGAAAGCGGCGCCACACCCGTGCTGGATGTGGCGCCGCCAACGTTGTCGGCTAGGTCTGAGCTATTCCTGCTCGAACCGTCGCCGGAATCGGTCTTCCATTCGCTCGGAGAAGCCGCCGGACTTGCGCTGGCGACCACCGCGGGCCGGGTGCCCCGTGGTCGGGCCGCTGCCCGCCGCGGGAGGCTCGGTCGCGTCCGGTCGGGCGGCGCGACGCGAGTTGCCGATCATCAACAGGACACCAGCGCCGAACATGGCGATGAATCCGACGAGACTGATGATCGGGAAACCGCCCGGCTTGAACGGGGCGGCGATGCCGGCGACGAGCAGAAAGAGGCCGACGGCGAACAACGCCGCAGCTTGGAGTCTGCGTCGACTCGACGTGGAGCGAAGACGTCCGCCGCGGACGGACGAGGCGAACTTCGGATCCTCAGCATAGAGAGCGCTCTCGATCTGTTCGAGCATGCGCTGCTCGTGCTCGGAGAGTGGCACGGTACCTCCCCCGGCACTAGGCGTGGCTGGTCGCCTCCGGGTAGGCGACGGGTAGCCGACCTTGGCGGCTATCTGCTCCCCATGATACGAGTTCGATCGGTGGCGTACCACCTACTCGGTCATAACTAAGCGGTCATGTCGCGGCCACGACTCGGCTGCGGGAGGCTCTTAGCCGCGGCTACCAGCGCATCGTCGACGTCGTAGAGGAATGCGCCCACCCGTGAGCAGAACTCGTCAGCTTGTGTGTCGGTGATCGCTCGGTCCAATCCGGCCTCCAGCGCGGCCCGTAATTGCGAGTGCGCCTCGAAGTAGTCGGCCCACATCACGAACTCCGGGCTGGCGCGTCTCAGTAACACCCAGGCGCTACGCGAGCGTGCCCGCGGCGCGCGATCGGCGCCGGTGAGGGCGATCATCGAGCCCGCGCCGCGCAGCGCGGCCAGGTACGCGGTGCGGAACCGTTCCCCCGGTTCGTGCTCCCAGGCGGAATCGGTGAGCAGCGCATCGGCCTGGCGTAGTAGTCCGCCGGCTCGCCCGTCGTGGCCCGCGTGCGCTCGACCATCGTTGTGACCAGCCATCTGCTGCCCCTTTCGCCCCTCGCACTGATCGAACTAACATTCGAACGTTTGAATTGAGATTGAATATAGGGACACCCACCGACAACTTTCCGCGTCCGCGCGCCATCGACGAGAGCCATGACAGCCGTCAAGCCGAATCACACCCCCGCACCCGTCATCGTCGACCTCAGCGTCGCCGCCCTGCGCGCACGCCTGCACGACGCCCTGTCGGTCTATGTCGCCGCCATGGAATACCCCCGTGGCACCGAGCATCACCGCGCCCCGATGTGGACCGAACACACCACCAGGGCCGGCTGGCGGGCGGTGGCCGCGGTGCTGCCCGACGATGCGGGCGGCGTCGACCTGCGCACCGCGCCGATCCTGGCGATCGCCTACGGGTACAGCGGTGCGCCGCGTCAGTGGTGGCACCAGCAGGTACAGACCGGTATGCGGCGCTGCGGATGGCCCGACACCGCCGCCCGTGACCTGCTCGCCGACTATTTCGAACTCACCGAGCTGCACGTCCACCCGGCGGCGCAGGGCCGCGGGATCGGCGCGCGCCTGCTCGAGCGGTTGCTGGCCGACCGCGCCGAGGCCGCGGTGCTGCTGTCGACGCCGGAGGTCCCGGAGGAGGCGAACCGGGCCTGGAAGTTGTACCGGCGGGCCGGATTCACCGATGTGATCCGCAATTTCGTGTTCGCGGGCGATACCCGGCCGTTCGCCATCCTCGGCCGCAGGCTGCCGATGCCGCCCACGCACCCATGACGACGGTGGTGGTCGGATCCGGCCACAACGCGCTGGTCGCGGCCTGTTATCTGGCCCGGGCCGGGCACCGGGTGCAGGTGCTCGAGCGCGACGAGGTGCCCGGTGGCGCGGTATCGACGGTGGCGCGATTCCCCGGCCATCTCGTTGATCGTGGATCTTCGGCGCACATCATGATCCGGCACACCGGGATCATCGAGGAGCTCGAGCTCGAACGGTTCGGGTTGCGTTATCTCGACTGTGATCCCTGGGGCTTCACACCGTCCGACGGTGCGCGCCCGCCGATCGTGTTCCACCGTGACCTCGACGAGACGTGCGCCTCGATCGCGGCCGCCTGCGGTGTCAAGGACGCTGACGCATATCGCCGCTTCGTCGAGGTGTGGGGCGAGCGCAGCGCACGGGTGATGCGGTCGTTCGGCGGGCCGCCGACGCCGGGCAGGCTCGTTCGCTCGTTCTGGGGGCTGGACGCGCGGGCCGGCGGATCGGCGTTGTCGCGGGAGTTCCTGCAGTCCGGTGACGCGCTACTGGACTTCTGGTTCGACGACGAACGGCTCAAGGCGTCGCTCGCGTGGTTCGGCGCGCAGTCGGGTCCGCCGATGTCGGAGCCGGGAACGGCGCCGATGGCCGGGTTCGCCGCGCTCATGCACACAGTGCCGCCCGGGCGTGCGGTGGGTGGGAGTGGGGCGCTCAGCGCGGCGTTGATCGCGCGCCTGCGGGCCGACGGTGGCGAGCTGCACACCGGCGACGCCGTCACCTCGCTGCGCCGATCCGGCAGCGGGTGGCAGGTGGCGACCGAATCGGGCCGGACACTGCACGCCGACACGGTGATCGCGGGTTCCCATATCCTGTCGACACTCGACCTGTTGCGCGCGGGCGATTTCGACCCCCAGGTCCTCGACGACTGGCAGCGCCGCATCCGGGTCGGCCCCGGCATCGGCATGGTCGTGCGCCTGGCCACCGACCGGCTACCCGAATACCCCGGCGCCTCCCCCGCCGAATCCGCCCGTGGTCTGCAGTTTCTCGTCTCCGACCGCCGGCAGCTGCGACTGGCTCACGGCGCCGCCACGGCCGGTTCGCTGCCGCCACGCCCGGTGGTGCTGGCGATGAGTTTCAGCGCGCTCGACCCGTCCATCGCGCCCGCGGGCGAACATCAGCTGTCGCTGTGGGCGCAGTGGCATCCCTACGAGCTCGCCGACGGCGGCGACTGGGCAGCACACGCCGAGCACGAGGCGGACCGGATCATCGCCGAGGTCGACCGGTACGCCCCGGGTTTCACCTCGTCGGTGCTCCGGCGATTCGTGCAGACGCCGGTCGATCTCGAGCGGGAGATGGGTCTGCGCGGCGGCAACGTCATGCATGTGGAGATGTCACTCGATCAGATGATGCTGTGGCGGCCGCTGCCCGAGCTGTCGGGCCAGCGCGTCCCCGGCGCTCCCGGCCTGTATCTGACCGGCGCATCCACCCATCCCGGCGGCGGAGTCTCCGGAGCCAGCGGGCGCAGCGCGGCCCGGTTGGTCCTCGGCGACGGGCGCAAGCGCCGGTTCACGCCGCTGCGCAAGCGATGAAGGCCTGCCCGCCACACCGCCGGAGTCAGCGGCACGGCAGCACCGACCCGACAGTTCGGCGGCATCGATGACCGGCACGATTCTCGACACAGGTCGTCGTACTCTCGCCGCGATCCGCGCCTGGTTACGCGCCGACCCACGCCGCGCGATGCCGGCCGTGACCGCGCTGGCGCTGGTGCTCGCGCAGATCACGTACCCGTTGAGCGCGGGGGTGGCGCGCGACCGGATCACCGTCGCAGTCGTGGTGCTGTCCGCCTCGACCGCCCTGCTGCACGCGGCGACCACTCGTGGATTGCGGTGGGCCGCCGGGTTCTTCGTCGTCGTGTCCGGGCTGGGGCTCACCGCCGAAATCGTCGGCACCGCGACCGGATTCCCGTTCGGCAGCTACGCCTATGCCGTCGATCGGCTCGGGCCCGCGTTCGCCGATGTCCCGTTGGCGGTGCCGTTGGCGTGGACCGGCGGGCTGTACCCGATCTGGATCGTCGCGGGCATGCTCGTGTCCCGCGGGCACCCCTCGAGCGCCTCGATCACGCGCCGCCCGGGTCGGTCCGGATCCGTGCGTGCGCGGGCACACAGCGCGTCGGACGCTCGACTGCTCAGCGGGTCGAATGCCGGGCGCGTGGGGCTGTTCGTCCTCGGCGCGGTCGGCTGGGATCTGTTCCTCGATCCGCAGATGGTGGCCGACGGCCAATGGACCTGGGCGGTCACCGACGCGGGCCTGCCCGGCATCCCCGAGATCCCGTACACCAACTACCTGGGCTGGGCGCTCGTCGCCGTGGTCATGGCGGTGATTCTCACCCTGCTCGATCATTTCCTGCCGCCGCCACGCGACCCGTCGGTGGCGGTCCCGGTCGCGGTTTTCGGGTGGACCTGGCTCGGCTCGGCTCTCGCGCACGCGGTGTTCCTCGGCCTTCCCGCGTCGGCGATCTGGGGTTTCCTCGGTCTCGGTGTGCTCGGAATCCCGTTGTTTCTGCGTGCGCGGGCCGCGCGACGCGCGTTCTGAGCGGGCAGGCCCCGCCGCGACACACCCCGATTCGGGGCGAAAATGCCTGATCGGCACGGGTGGGTGGTGAGCGCTGGGCCCGTCGTGTGGGCTCTCGGGCTTGAGCCTGGCACGATGTCAACCGTGCAGCCGAGTCCCGTCGCCGACATGCCCGCTCCTTCGCCGCGTCGTTCCGTGCCCGCGCGGCGCGTCGCGGCCGTTGCCGTCCTGCTGGCATTGCTCGTGCCCGCGCTCGCCGGGTGCCTGCGTGTGCAGGTGTCGATGGGGGTGTCGTCGAACGATCGCGTGTCGGGGCGGATCGTCGCCGCGGTGGTGCCGACGGGGCCTGAAGACAAGGGGCCGCAGCTGAAGGCGCCGGAGCAGCTGGCGGCGAAGGTGCGGGTGGAGAACTACAACCAGGACGGGTACATGGGTACCCAGGTGTTCTTCGACGATCTGTCCTTCGGCGAGGTCGGCCAGCTCGGTGGCCTGTCGGATCAGACCCAGGGCATGTTCACGCTCGAATTCCAGCGCAGCGGCGATCTGGTGAGTCTCACCGGGCGGGTCGACCTGGAATCGGTGCCGCCGCACGGCTCGGACGTGCAGTTCTCCGTGGCGTTCCCGGCCCGCGTCGCCAAGACCAACGGCACCCGGGAGACCACCGACAGTGAGAACACGGTCTCGTGGAAGCTGCCCGCGGGCGAGGTGTCGACCCTGCGTGCCGAGGTGAAGTACGCCGACCCCAACACCCGCTCGTTCGCGGGCTGGGCGGGCATCGTCGGCGGCATCACCCTCGCGGTGGCCGCGCTGATCGCGGGCCTGGCGTTCCGCGACCGCAACCCCGGCCCGCCGAACGCACCGCGTGGCGGTTTCTCCCCCTCGGAGATGTGGCGCGAAATCTCCAGTCGCAGACTGGGCCGCTGACATGAGCGCGGCTGCCCGCTACCTGACCTGGGCGGGCACCGGTCTGGCCGCGCTCGGCGCGGCCACCGCCGCCTACAACCTGGTCACCTTGCGCACCCTGCCGCGCGGGGTCGCGGGCGTGATCGAACCGGTCACAGTGTGCGTCCCCGCCCGCGACGAGTCGCAGCGCCTGCCCGCGCTGATCGCCGACCTTCGCGCGCAGGTCGGCGTCCCCCGCCTGAGCGTGCTGATTCTCGACGACGCGTCCACCGACGGCACCTACGAGGCCGCACTCGACGCGATCGCCGACGACGAGCGCTTCACCGTCCTGCGCTCGGCCGCCCACCCCGCCCCCGGCTGGACCGGCAAGGCCGCCGCGTGCGCGCGCCTGGCCGCCCGCACCGACGCGGCCGCCCTGGTCTTCATCGACGCGGACGTCCGCCTGGCCCCCCATGCGATCGCCGCCGCGGTGACCGAATTGCGCAGGCGCGGAGCAGGTCTGGTCTCGGCCTGGCCGAGACAGGACGCCGGTTCGACCGCCGAGCGCCTCATCCAGCCACTGCTGGCCTGGTCGTGGGCCTCGACCCTGCCCGTCGGGCCCGCCAATCACAGCCTGCGCCCGTCCACCGCCGTAGCGTGCGGCCAGTTCCTCGCCGTCGACGCCGCGGCCTACCGCGCCGGCGGCGGCCACGCGGCCGTAGCAGCCAGCGCCACCGAGGACCTGGACCTGGCCCGCGCCATCCGCCGAGCAGGCCATCGCACCGCCCTGGTGACCGCGGGCCCCGCCGCGAGCACCCGAATGTATACCGGCACCACCGAACTCACCGACGGCTACACCCGCTGGCTGTGGTCGGCCTACGGCGGCCGCCGTGCCACCGGCGCAGCCATCGGAATCCTCGCCGCCCTCGCCTATTGGATCCCCCCACTGGCCGCGATCTTCGGCCGCACCCGAACCCGCCGAGCAGGCCTACTCGGCTACCTGGCCGCCGTCACAAGCCGTCTGACCGCCCGCACCATCGAAACCCGCCGCCCCCCAACGGCCATCGACCTCACCTCAGCCCTGGCCCACCCCCTCTCGGTAGCCCACTACCTCGTTCTCTGGACCCGCTCCCACCACCGCCACCGCACCGGCCGCCTCCGCTGGAAACAGCGACCTTTGGTGACGCCCGACGACGCCGTTACCCGCCTGGCATGACCACCGCCCCGTCGCCACTCCGGCGGTTGACGACTGTTCGATGTCCAGATCCAGATCTGCCCAGGCGATTTCGACCTCGACCAGGTCGATTGCGGTGACAGGGTCCTGACCACGTAGCCCGATTCGCTCGGTGACGCCCCTGCCGTCCGAAGTGAGACGCAGTTGCTCGATGGAGGACACCGGTCCGTCGTCGTCGACCATGCGGACGATCCAGTACTGGGCGATGCCGAGCCTGACGCCGACCCGCGAGTTTCAGGCGACCTCGGTAATGCCGATGGTGGGAAAGAAGAAGCAAGACCTGCCCGCATTGTCGGTGGTGCCGAAGACGGCGGCCAGGACGGTACCGCGGCCGGTGTCTACGGGGACAGCGCGAACGCCGCCGACGGGGATGGCGGCGAAGAGGAAGTCCCGGATGGCGGTTTCGGCGAGGGGACGCAGTTCGGCGGGAACCTCGGGCGGGACCATGGCGCGAACGATGTCGGCGATCGAGCCCATCGAAGCCATGCCGCCGCGACCGGTGCTGATATTGAGCCAGGCCACCTGCATACCGGAGGTTTTCGTCGCGGCGGTGTCGGGGGCGAGGCCGTAGGGCAGGAAGGTGAACAGGGTCTGGCCGGACTTCACGGCCGACAGGTCGATGCCCGGGATCGGGAGGGTGTTCGCCGGCCACGGCCCAGGGACCGCGCCCGCGACAGCCGGCACGAGACCCGCGCCGTCACCGGTGCAGTTCGCGGCGACCGTGGGGTACAGGAACGGCTGGATACCCAGGGATTTCAGCGTCTCGACGACGGTTTGGTAGGCGCCGAGCAGATCACCCGGGCCCGCCGATGGCCGAACAGCCGGCGCATCCCGGGTGACAGCGGGCGTCACCGGTGCGGCCGGTTCGGCGGCGGCCGGTGGCGCGGCCAGCAGTAGCGCGGCGGCGCAGGCCGTCAGCGAGGTCAGTGTGGCGGAACGACGTGCAACGATCACGGCGAAACTCCTCATCGACGCAGAGAAGGCCGACGCTACCGCGTGCGGTGGGTGAATCCGGACAGGTGAAGTCACCGGCCGTTCGGCGCGTCGCAATCTCGCAGCGAACCCGCCGCCGCGGCCCGGTGTCCGCCCCCTTCTCGGCACCGGACCCAACGACGCATCCGCAGGATCCCTATGCCCGGACGCGTTCGCCCAGACCCCTGCGCACGCGCCCGCGCGCGAATCACCTACCGCGCCGAACCGGGGCAATTATGCCGGTGCCCACGATCGGTTCCAACCTCTGCGCTCACGTTGATTTCTATCGTTGCGCGCACTAGTGCATATGCCACATGCTGATTCAGCTCGGGCCACGACGGCCGGGCACAACCATCCAGAGCGACCGAGAGACCTGGCTCTACGACGTCGCAGCAACCCGCCCGTTTCGGGGTGTGGGTGCTTCTGCCGGGTTCGATGGAGGAGATTTTCGTGCTGTCCACCTGTCCGGCCTGAGCGCCGCCAGATCGCGAACCCGTTGCTGGCCGGGTGGAGGTCACTGTGCCTCGTTCGACTGTTTTCCGAAGGATTCCCATGACCGCGTCTGCCGTATCCGGCGCCGAGACCGCGCCCGCACCGCCCGGCGACGCTCTCCCCGCCGACAAGGCGCCCGTCGACGACCTGCCCCGGATCGCCGGGTCGTGGCACCCGTGGCGCTGGGCCGTCGCGGCGATCGCCCTACTGCTGGTGGCCCAGTTCGCGCACGGCCTGATCACCAATCCGGGTTGGGACTGGGGCACTTTCGCCCAGTACTTCACCGCGAAGTCGGTGCTGGCCGCACTCCGGGTGACCATCGAGCTCACCCTGTGGGGCACCGCCCTCGGTTTCGCGATCGGCACGCTGCTGGCGATCGGGCGGGTGTCGAACAATCCCGTGCTGCGGGTGATCGCCTGGACCTATATCTGGGCTTTCCGTTCGATCCCGCTGATCGTGCAGCTGCTGTTCTGGTTCAACATCGCCTACCTGTATCCCCGCCTGTCCGTGGGCATTCCGTTCGGCCCCGGCTTCTACGAGTTCGATGTCAATGGTGTGATCAGCGGTTTCACCGCGGCGGTGATCGGGCTGGCCCTGCATCAGGCGGCGTATTCGGCCGAACTGATCCGGGCGGGTCTGCTCGCCGTCGACGACGGTCAGCTCGAAGCGGCGGCGGCGCTGGGGATTCCACGCTGGCGCCAGTTCCGCACGATCGTGTTGCCGCAGGCGATGCGCTCGATTCTGCCGAACGCGGCCAATGAGGTGATCAGCCTGTTCAAGGGCACCTCGATCGTGTCGGTGATGGCGATCGCCGAGCTGTTCTACCAGGTGCAGGTGATCTTCGGCCGCAACGGCCGGGTGGTGCCGCTGCTGATGGTGGCGACCGTCTGGTACATCGTGCTCACCACGGCGCTGTCGATCCTGCAGTACTACATCGAACGGCACTACGCCAAGGGCGCGCAGCGTGAGCTGCCGCCGACACCGTGGCAGCGGGTCCGCGCCAAGGTCACCGAGATCGCCGCCGGTGCGGCCGCACCCCGAGGAGCAACCCGATGACCGCAGCGGTGCTGGCGCGCGGAATCCGCAAGTCCTACAGCGGCACCGAGGTACTGCGTGGCGTGGATCTGGCCGTACGCGCCGGTGAGGTGGTCGCGCTGATCGGGCCGTCCGGCTCCGGCAAGTCCACACTGCTGCGGGTGCTCAACCATCTGGAAGCGCAGGACGCGGGCACCGTACACATCGACGGTGAGCTGATCGGCTACCGCCAACGCGGCAATACCCTGCGTTCGCTGCCCGACCACGCGGTGCGCGCCCAGCGCAGCCGCATCGGCTTCGTGTTCCAGCAGTTCAATCTGTTCCCGCATCTCACGGTGCTCGACAACGTGGTGCTCGCCCCGGTCTCGGCGCAGCGCCGTCCGCGCGGCGAGGTGATCGCCGAGGCGACACAGCTTTTGGAACGGGTGGGCCTGGCCGATTTCGTCGACGCCTACCCCCGGCGTCTGTCCGGTGGTCAGCAGCAGCGCGTGGCCATCGCACGGGCCCTGGCCTTGAAACCACGGCTGATCCTGTTCGACGAACCCACCTCCGCACTCGACCCGGAGCTGGTCGGCGAGGTCCTCGCGGTGATCCGCGATCTCGCGCACAGCGGCACCGCGCTGGTGATCGTCACCCACGAGATCGGTTTCGCCCGCGAGGTCGCCGACACGGTCGTGTTCCTCGACGAGGGCGTGATCGTCGAGCAGGGCGAGGCCGCCAGCGTTCTCGATCACCCCGAACACCCGCGTACGCAGGCGTTCCTGTCCCGCGTCCGCTGAACATCCCTTCCCACGAACAGGTTTCGACACTGATGAAGCTCTCCACTCTGATCGGCATCGTCGCGGCGGCCACGCTGTTGACGGCAGGCTGCACCGCCGAGCCCGAGGCCGCCGACACCGTGCAGGCCGGTGCGATCACCTACGACCTGTCCCCCGCCCAGGAGGGCAGGGTGCGCGCCGCCAAGGTCGACGCGATCGCCGCCGAGGTGCCCAAGGCCATCCGCGACCGCGGCACGCTGGTGGTGACCGGTCCCGCCGGTTCCGTGCCGCCGCTGCGGTTCTACGCCACCGACGACCGGACCGTCATCGGCTCCGAGGTCGACTTCGCCACCCTGGTGGCCGACATCCTGGGCCTGAAGCTCGACATCCAGGTGGCCGACTGGTCGCAGAACTTCGTGCGGGTGGATTCCGGTGAGGTGGACGCGTTCATCTCGAACGTGACCGTCACCGAGGAGCGCAAGGAGAAGTACGACTTCGCCACCTACCGCACCGACACCGTCGCCCTCGAGGTCCCGAAGGACAGCACGCTGACCTACACCGACCGCAAGAGCCTGGCGGGTAAGCGGATCGGGATCGGCGCGGGCACCAATCAGGAACAGCTGCTGGTGAGCTGGAACGAGAAGAACGTCGCCGAGGGCCTGCCCCCGGTCGACATCGCCTACTACCAGCAGAGCACCGACTACTACCTCGCGCTGGCCTCCAAGCGCATCGACGGCTACATCGGCCCGAACCCCGCGGCCGTCTATCACTCCGCCACCAGCGACGGCAAGATCATCGCCACCTTCTCCGGCGCGGGTGAGCAGCTGCAGGGCGAGATCGCGGCGCTCACCAAGAAGGACAACGGCCTGATCGGCCCGATCCACAAGGCGCTGCAGCACGCGATCGCCGACGGCAGCTACCAGAAGATCCTCGATCGCTGGGGCCTGAATTCGGAGAAGGTCACCGAGTCGCGGATCAACCCGCCCGGTCTGCCGAAGAAGCCCGCCGCATGAAGTTCCTACTGATGACGCTGATCACGCGGGTGCCCGATCCGGTCACCGGCGTGGTCCCGACGACGCGCGATCGCCTGCACGAGGTGGTCGAACAGGCCAGGCGCGCCGAGGAACTCGGCTACGACGGGTTCGCGGTCGGTGAGCGGCACGAGGATCCGTTCCTGTCGGCCGCTCCCCCGGTGGTGTTGAGCCACATCGCGGCCCTCACCTCGCGGATCAGCCTGTTCACCGCGGTCACCACCTTGAGCCTGCTCGATCCGGTGCGCGCGTTCGAGGACTATTCCACCCTCGACAACCTGTCCGAGGGCCGGCTCGAGCTGATCATCGGCAAGGGCAACGGCGCGGCGCAGGCGCAGCTCTATCACGTCACCACCGAGGATCAGTGGGAGCGCAATCGGGAAGGGTACGAGCTGTTCCGGGCGCTGTGGGACAGCGAGGAAGTGACGTGGTCGGGACAGTTCCGGCCCTCGCTCGCCGCGGCCAAGGCGTTGCCCCGGCCGCTGCAGCCGCGGGTGCGGATCTGGCACGGGAGTGCGACGAGCCTGGAGTCGGTGGAACTGGCCGCGCGCCACGGTGATCCGGTGTTCTCGGCGAACGTCACCAATCCGATCGAGCCGTACGCCGCGCTGATCCGCCACTATCGCGAGCGGTGGGCGCACTACGGTCACGACCCAGCCGATGCGCTGGTCGGCGCGGGCACCGCGGGCTTCCATGTGGCGCGGACCTCGCAGGAGGCCGTCGCGGTGTTCCGCCCGCTGTTCGAGGCGCGGACCTCGCTGCAGCGCAAGGTCGGCAATCCGGTCGTGTTCGAGACCGTCGAAGACTTCGTCACCCGCTCGTCGGCGCTGGTCGGCAGCCCGGAGCAGGTGATCGACAAGGTCGGCCGCTATCACGAACAGTTCGGGCACGAGGTGATCCACCTGTCCGCCGAACGTGACGGCCGCACCGAATCCGAGTACCTGGGCAGTCTCGAACTGTTCCAGGCCGAGGTGGCGCCCGAGCTGCGCCGCCGCATTCCGAGTCGTCCCCTGGCCGCTGGCCGCCAATTCTCTGGAGTTGTCTCGTGATCCGTCCTCGTCATCGCATCGCCGCCGCCGTCGGCGCACTGGCCGCCGTCACCACGGTGGTCGCCTGTGGCAGCGACACCGCAGGCTCCGGTGCTCAAGCCGGTCCGCCGCAGCCGGGCGGCACGTTGCGCTACGGGCTGTCCGGCGCTCCGACCTGCTCGGATCCGGCGCAGTCGGGCACCAACCAGACCATCTATGTGGCCCGCCAGATCGTCGACTCGCTGACCGATCAGGACCCGAAGACCGGCGCGATCACCCCGTGGCTGGCCAAGAGCTGGGAGGTCAGTCCCGACGCCAAGGTGTTCACCTTCAAGTTGGCCGATGGGGTCACTTTCAGTGACGGCACCGCGCTCACCGCCGATTCGGTGCGCGATACGTTCGACGCGATCGTGAAGCTCGGTGCCGCGAAGGCGCAGCTGGGCGCCAGCTATCTGACCGGCTACGTCGGCACGACGGCGGTCGACAAGCTCACGGCCCGTGTCGAATTCAGTGCGCCGAACGCCCAGTTCCTGCAGGCGTCCTCGACCACGCAGCTCGGCATCCTGGCGCAGTCGACCAATGCCAAACCGGCCGAAGCCCGGTGCGCGGGTGACAACATCGGCAGCGGGCCGTTCACCTACGCCTCCTACAAGCAGGACACCTCGGTGACGCTGGCCAAACGCGCCGGATACAACTGGGGCTCCGCTGTATTCGGCCACCAGGGCGAGGCGTATCTGGACCGGATCGAGTTCACCGTCGTTCCCGAATCGGGTGTGCGCACCGGCAGCCTGGCATCGGGCCAGCTCGACGCCGTCAGCGACGCGCTGCCCCAGGACGCTCCGCAGATCGAGGCCGTCGGCGGGCGGATCCTGTCGACATCCAACCCCGGCACTCCGTTCGGTTTTCAGGTCAACGTGACTCGCGGCCCACTGCGTGATCCGGCCGTCCGGCAGGCGCTGCTCCCCGCGATCGACCGCAAGCAGCTCGTCGAGACCGTGCTCGGTCCCCAGTTCAAGCCTGCGACCTCGAGCCTGGCATCGGCGACCCCGGCGTACCTGGATCAGTCGGCGCGGCTGGCCTATGAACCGGCCAAGGCGAAGTCGATCCTCGATCAGGCAGGCTGGGTCCTCGGCGCGGACGGTGTCCGGGCGAAGAACGGTGAGCGACTGAGTTTCGCGGTGACGTTCAGCCAGGTATTCGCGGGCAATCAGGCGATTCTCGAGCTGGTGCAGCAGCAACTGCGCCAGGTCGGGGTGGACCTGAAGCTCGATCTCGTGTCCACCCCGGAGGCCATCACCCGGCAGAACACGCACGATATCGACGCCGGTTACGGCAACACCACCCGCGCCGACGGCGACATCCTGCGCACGTCGTTCGGACTCGCCGGGCGCAACATCACCGCGCGTGGCCCGATCCCCCAGCTCGACGAGACCCTCGACAAGCAGCTCGCCACCAGTGATCCGGCCGCCCGTGCGGAACTGATCGGATCCGCGCAGCGGCAGGTGCTCGACAACGGTCTGTTGATCCCGACGGTCGAGTTGTCGCAGGCAGTCGGCGCGGCCGCGCACACCCAGGATCTGAAGTTCGAGGCTTCGGCACGACTGCAGTTCTTCGACACCTGGTTGAGCGGGCACTGAGATGAGCGAGGTGGTCGGGAGTCCGCGGCGCGACGGCGCGGGTAGCGAGATCCGGCGCGCGGACGGCCGGGCGGACTTCGCACGCTACGTGGGTTCTCGTTTGCTACAGGCGATCTGGGTGTTGTGGGCGGCATTCACGATCTCCTTCGTGGTGCTGTACCTGCTGCCCGCGGATCCGGTCTCGATGGCGGCCGACAGCGCGGGCACCGGTGCGCCGGTGGACCAGGCGGCGATCGCCGAGTTGCAGGCTCGCTACGGGCTGGACAAGCCGCTGTGGGACCAGTATGTGACCGCACTCGGCAATGCCGTCACCGGCGATCTGGGGCGCTCCATCAACACCGGTCAGCCCGTGACCGAAGCCCTCGGCGACGTTCTACCGGCCACGCTCGGACTGGCTTCTCTCGCACTGCTTTTCGCGATCGTCGGCGGGACGATCCTCGCGTTCGCCGCCACCTACACACGGCGGCCGTGGCTTCGCAATACCTTGAGTGCGCTACCGCCGCTGGGCGTTTCGGTGCCGACCTTCTGGACCGGTCTGCTCCTGTTGCAGCTGTTCTCCTTCCGGCTGCACTGGTTCCCCGCCTTCGGCGGGACCGGGCTGCGCGGGACGCTACTGCCCGCGCTGACGCTGGCGCTACCGATCGGGGCGGTGCTGGCCCAGGTTCTCGCTGCCGGGCTGGAACAGACCTGGCGTCAGCCGTTCACCGATGTGGCGCTGGCCAAGGGCGCGTCGCGCTGGTGGGTGCAGCGTCGTCATATCGCCCGGTTGGCCAGCGTGCCCGCGTTCACCATCGCGGGGGTGCTGGTCGGCACGATGCTGGCCGGGTCGGTGGTGGTGGAGTCGGTGTTCGCCCGGGCGGGCGTCGGCCGGCTCACCCAGACCTCCGTGCTCAACCAGGACATCCCCGTGGTCCAGGGCGTGGTGCTGCTCTCGGCGCTGATCTTCGTCGGCGTGAATCTGGCGGTCGACCTGCTCTATCCGCTGCTCGATCCGCGCATCACCGGGACACGTCGCGCTCGTGGCGTGCCGGTCGCGGGCACCCCCGCCGACGCCGTGTCCGTCGCTGGGAAATCCGGCGAATCGGATGGCTCGAACACCGACACCGAACGGAGTGAACGTGGTTGACATCCTCGTGCGCCGACCGGCGCCGACCGCACGGCCCGAATCGGTGACCGATCACGGCGTCGCGCGCGTGCACCGAGTGGCCCGAACTGCCCGATGGGCCCGCGCACACCTGGGCCTGGTGGTGTCGGGCGTGGTGCTGGCCGTCGCGGTCGGCTGGGCGGTGGCGCCCTCGGTGTTCGCCTCCGGCGATCCGCTGATCGGCGTGCCCGCGGACAAGTTCCAGGCCCCCAGCGCGGCGCACTGGTTCGGCACCGACAATCTCGGACGCGACCTGTACACGCGGATGGTGCACGGTGCGGGGCTCTCGCTCACCGCCACGCTCACCGCGGTCGGGATCGCGTTGGTGGTCGGGTCGGTACTCGGGCTGCTGTCGGGCGCCGCGGGCGGCATCGTCGACACCGCGATCATGCGGGTCGTCGATGTGCTGTTGTCCATCCCGTCGCTGCTGCTCGCGCTGGCCCTGGTCACCGCGCTCGGCTTCGGCACCCGCAATGTGGCTGTCGCCGTGGGTGTCTCGCTGATCGCGAACTTCGCCAGGGTGATGCGCTCGGAGGTGCTGCGGGTGCGGCACGCGCCGTATGTCGAGGCCGCGCACGCGTCCGGCGTGCGCTGGTACGCGGTGCTCGTTCGGCACGTGCTGCCCAATGCGTTCCAGCCGGTGCTGGCCTTGGCCGCGGTCGAGTTCGGTATGGCGGTGCTGGCCGTGTCCTCGCTGAGCTTCCTCGGCTACGGCACCAAACCGCCCACCCCCGAATGGGGTTCGCTGATCTCGGAGGGCCGCAACTTCCTCGCCTCCGCCTGGTGGCTGACGACGCTGCCGGGCCTGGTCATCATCGCCGTGGTGTTGTCGGCTCAGCGTGTGGGTCGATTCGTGGGAAGGACCGAAACACGATGAGCGACAAGACGAACGGAACGAACCCGACGCGGAGTTCGGCCACGCCGGACCAGCCGTTGCTACAGGTGGAAGATCTGCACATCGAATATCGGACCGGCGCGGGGTCGGTGTCCGCGCTGCGCGGCGTGTCGATCGAGGTGGCGCGCGGAGAGGTCGTCGCCCTCGTCGGCGAGTCGGGGTCGGGCAAATCGACATTGGCGCACGCGGTGATCGGGCTGCTCGGGGATTCGGCGGGAATCGTGGCGGGCAAGGTCGAGTTCGCCGGTGAGCGGATCGACCCGGACGACGAGAAGGCCCTGCGGCGGCTGCGCGGGGCGCGGGTGGGATTCGTGCCGCAGGATCCGGGTCTGTCGCTCAATCCGGTGTTGCGGGTGGGCGATCAGGTGGCCGAGGCGCTGCTGGTGCATCGGCTGGCCGACCGGCGCGGGGCGGCGCTCCAGGCCCTCGACCTGCTGGAAGAGGTCGGGCTGGATCGCCCGCAGTTGCGGGCGCGGCAGTATCCGCACGAGCTGTCCGGCGGGCAGCGTCAACGCGTGCTGATCGCGATCGCGCTGGCGTGCGGGCCGGAACTGATCATCGCGGACGAGCCGACGAGCGCCCTCGACGCGACGGTGGCGCGGCAGGTGCTGGATCGGCTGGCCGAGCGGATCGCGGCCCGCGGGACGGCCGTCCTGCTGATCACCCACGACCTGGCCGTTGCCGCGGAACGGGCCGATCGACTGGTGGTGCTCGAGCAGGGCAAGGTCGTCGAATCCGGCACTACCGCACAGGTTCTGCACCACCCGGCACAGCCGTACACGCAGCGCCTGCTCGCCGCGTCCCCCGCGCTGTCGCCCACCGAATTCCGGCCCCTGCGACCCCGAGCGGAAAAACCGTTGCTGTCGGTTCACGCCCTGCACAAGCGCTTCCACGCGGGAGCGGGCTCCATCACCGCCGTCGACGATGTGCAGTTCAGTCTCGATCGCGGGGAAACGCTCGCGCTGGTCGGCGAATCCGGTTCGGGCAAGTCGACGACGGCGCGCATCGCTCTGCGACTCACCGACGCCGACAGCGGGACGGTCACCTTCGACGGCCACGACCTCACCAGCGCCCGCCGAAACCGCCTGCGCACGCTGCGCCGACGGTTCCAGGTGGTGTACCAGAACCCGTACTCCTCGCTGGATCCGCGCTGGGAGGTCGCCGACATCATCGCCGAACCCCTGCGCGCCTATGGGATCGGCGACCGGACGAAACGAGTCGCCGAGCTGCTCGAACAGGTCGCGCTACCGGCGGATTTCACGAAACGCAGGCCCGCGGAACTGTCGGGCGGGCAACGACAGCGCGTGGCGATCGCCCGCGCGCTGGCCCTGCACCCCGACCTGCTGGTGCTCGACGAACCGGTCTCCGCGCTCGACGCCTCGGTGCAGGCGCAGATCCTCGACCTGCTCGACACTCTCCAGCGCGAACTCGCCCTCGGCTACCTGTTCATCTCCCACGACCTGGCCGTGGTGCGCCGGATCAGCGACCGGGTCGCGGTGATGCGCCACGGTCGCGTCGTCGAAACCGGGCCCACCGCAACCCTGTTCACCGATCCGCGGCACCCGTACACGAGGGAGCTGCTCGCGGCGATTCCCGCGCCGGGCACCCGGATCGATCCCCTCGACGGAAAGGACCTCACCCGATGAGCCAGCCCAGACTGTTCCTCGGCATCGAAACGGTAGGCACCGGAACGCATCCCGCGTCCTGGCGGCGCACTGATTCCGGCGCCGAAGACCTGTTCACCGCCGGCTACTGGACCGCCGTGATCTCCTCGGCCGAGCAGCTCGGGTTCGACGCCGTCTTCCTGCCCGACGCGTTCGGCATCCAGTCCGGTGGCGCGGCCGTGACCCGCGGCAGGCTCGACGCCGTCGCGATCGCCGCCCGCACCGCCCCGCTGACCAGCCGAATCGGCTTGATCCCGCAGGTACCGGTCACCCACACCGAACCGTTCCACGCGTCCAAGGCCGTGACCGCGCTCGACTTCGCGAGCCTGGGCCGCGCGGGGTGGGAGGTGACCGTGTCCACCACCGAGGTCGAGGCGAAGGCCTTCGGGCGCAAGCAGGTGCAAGATCCGAAGTCGCTGTGGCACGAGGCCGACGAGGCGATCGAGGTGGTGACCCGGTTGTGGGACAGCTGGGAGGACGGCGCCGAGATCCGCGACGTACCCACCGGCCGGTTCATCGACCGTGACCGCCTGCACTACATCGACTTCGCCGGCGACAACTTCTCGGTCAAGGGCCCGTCGATCACCCCGCGCTCGCCGCAGGGCCAACCCGTCATCACGGTCCGCGCCGACACCCCCGAGTCGACCGAGGTCGCCGTCCGCCGAGCCGACATCATCCGCGTCAGCGCCCCCGATCTCGCGACCGCCGCCGCGCATCGCGCGGCCTTGCGCGCGGCGATCGCCGCGCAGGGCCGCGATCCCGGCACCGTGCAGATCCTGCTGGATCTGCCTGTGCACCTGGCAGATTCGGCAGACACTGCACTCGCCGAGGTGCGCGAGCTCGATCGCTGGGCGGCGGACCACCCGCCGCTCGGATTCCACCACGTCGGTACCGCCGCCGCGCTCGACGATCTCCTCACGGAGATCACGAACGCCGACGCCGTCGACGGCGTGGTCCTGCGACCGCTGGCCCTGCACGCCTCGCTGGCCGAGCTCGCCACCCACCGATCCGCGCTCGCGCCGACCACCACCACCGCGACCCTGCGTGAGCGCCTCGGTCTCCCCCGTCCACTCAGCCGATACGCCACGACAGGAGCAGCGCGGTGACCTCGAAACCACGCAAGCAAGTCCACCTCGCCGCGCACTTCCCCGGCGTCAACAACACCACCGTCTGGGCCGATCCGGCCTCGAAATCGCAGGTCGATTTCGTGTCCTTCGAGCATCTGGCGCGCACCGCCGAACGCGGCCTGTTCGACTTCTTCTTCCTGGCCGAGGGATTGCGGCTGCGCGAGCATCGCGGGCAGATCCACGACCTGGATGTGGTCGGCAGGCCGGATACCTTCACCGTGCTCAACGCTGTGGCGGCGGTGACCGAGCGGCTCGGGCTGGCGGGCACCATCAACAGCACCTACAACGAACCCTTCGAGGTCGCCAAGCAGTTCGCCTCGCTCGATCACCTCTCCGGCGGCCGGGCCGCGTGGAATGTGGTCACCTCCTCGGACGCGTTCACCGGCGAGAACTTCCGGCGCGGTGGTTACCTCGAACACGGTGAGCGGTATCGGCGGGCCGAACAGGTGGTCGCCGCGACCAGGGCACTGTGGGACAGCTGGCCCACCGACTCGCTGGTGATCGATCGCGAGCGGGGGATCTTCGCCCGCGACATTCCCGACACCGCGTTCCGCAGTTCACAGTTCGACTTCGCGGCACCGTTCGTCGTCCCGCCGAGCCCGCAGGGGCATCCGGTGCTGTTGCAGGCGGGCGATTCCGACGAGGGCCGCGAGTTCGGCGCGAAGACCGCCGACGCGATCTTCACCGGGCACGGCACTCTGGAGGCGGGCCAGAAGTTCTACGCCGACGTCAAGGGCCGGCTGGCGAAATACGGTCGCGCACACGGCGATCTGCTGGTGCTGCCCGCGGCCACGTTCGTCCTCGGCGACACCACCGACGAGGCGCACGAACGGGCCCGCGACATCCGCTACCAGCAGGTGAGCCCGCAGACCGCGATCGCCTTCCTCGAACAGGTCTGGGGCCGTGACCTTTCCGGTTACGACCCCGACGGCCCGCTGCCCGATGCCGAGCCCGACGCCGCCGCGGAGATCACCCGGGGCCGGGTCCGGCACACGAAAGATCCACTGGCCGTGGCGAAGGCGTGGCGTGAACAGGCCGAGGCGGGCGACCTCAGCATCCGCGAACTCATCATCGAGGTCACCGCCCGCCAGCAGTTCATCGGCACACCCGCCCAGGTCGCCGAGCAGATCGACCAGTACGTGCAGTCCGACGCGTCCGACGGTTTCATCCTCGTCCCGCACCTGACACCCGGCGGGCTCGACGAATTCGTCGACACCGTGGTCCCCGAACTGCAGGAACGCGGCAGCTTCCGCACTGAATACACCGGCACTACCTTGCGCGACCATCTCGGTCTGCGTCACCCCCACCACCACACCGTCGCCGAAGGAGCACGCGCGTCATGACGATCACCGTCGAGAACCCGACCCCCACCACGACATTCGCCGACGACTGGGCGCGCTGGCATCACGCCCGCGAAGACGGCCTGCGCGATCCCCTCGGCTGGCTCAGCCTGGCGGGGTTGCACTGGCTCACCGACAGCCCGGCCCGCCTGGACGGCGTCCCCGGCACCTGGTGGGTCACCGACGACAAGGTGTTCATCACCGCGCAGCCCGCCGACCGGCTCGATGTCGACGGCGAGCGGATCGGCGGCGTGCAGATCGTGACGCCCGTGGAGGGCGCCCCGGGGGTGAGCGTGCTCAACGAGGAGAGGGTCCTCGAGGTGATCCGGCGCTCCGGACAGTACGCGGTGCGGGTGCACGATCCGGCCACGCCGACACTGACCGCGTTCACCGGGGTCGCGGCCTACCCGGCCGACCCGCGCTGGGTGGTGACCGGGCGTTTCACCGCGTTCGGGCAAGCACGCACCGTCACCACCGGCGCCGTGGTCGACGGGCTCGAGCACCACCACAGCGCCGCGGGAATCATCGAGTTCCGCATCGGCGACAGCCACGAGGCGCTGCTCGCCTTCGGCACCCCCGACGACCTGAAGGTGCTGTTCACCGACGCCACCAGCGGCGTCACCACCTACCCGGCCGCCCGCTCGCTCGCCCTCGGCGCAGTCGAGGCCGACGGCACCGTCACCCTCGACTTCAACCGGGCGGTGAATCTGCCGTGCGCGTTCACCGACTTCGCCACCTGCCCTGTCGCCCCCCGTGAGAACCGGCTGCGCGTGGCGATCGAAGCGGGAGAACAGGATCCGAAGCTATGAGCGTGCCGCTGTCGATTCTCGATCTGTCACCGATCAGCGAAGGGTTCAGTGCCGCACAGGCACTGCGCAATACCGTCGACCTCGCCCGGCAGGCCGAGCAGTGGGGGTATCGCCGATACTGGCTGGCCGAACACCATTTCGTGTCGGTGGCGAGTTCGTCGTCGCTGACGCTGCTCGGGTTGGTCGCCGCGGCGACCTCGCGTATCCGGGTGGGGACCGGCGCGGTGCAGGTGGGCCATCACACCTCCGCCTCGATCGTGGAGGCCTTCGGCACCGTCGACGCGCTGTACCCGGGACGACTCGATCTGGGTCTGGGCCGGTCGGGGCATCGGCGCAGCCAGTTCGGCGCCGCGGCCACGACCACCAAGGGCGGGCACCCGATAGTGGACACGGTCACCGGCCGGACCGAGGTGCGTGACGGTGTGGTGGTGCCGCCACCGTTCGATCCACGCCGGGTCACCGACCGCACGAAGTTCCTGGCCTCGGCCGAGGCGCTGCAGCAGCCCGGCGCGGAGTCGTTGGACTTCGCCGACCAGGTGGCCGAGGTGCAGGCGCTCCTCGACGGCCGCTACTTCACCCCGGGTGGTGTCGAGCTGCACGCCGTTCCCGGCGAGGGCATCGACACCGAGCTGTGGCTGTTCGGCAGTTCGGCGGGCGAAAGCGCCGAGCTGGCGGGCAAGTCGGGATTGCCGTTCGCAGCCGCCTACCACGTCGCACCGGGGTCCGCGCTGGACGCGGTCGAGGCGTATCGGGCGGCGTTCCGGCCGTCGGCGCAGCTGGCCGAACCGCACGTGATCGTCTCGGCGGACGTGGTCACCGCGGCCGACGACGACACCGCCCGCCACCTCGCGAGCACGTACGGACATTGGGTGCACAGCATCCGCAGCGGCGGCGCGGCCGAATACCCCGATCCCGCAACAGCGTCCCCGCTCACCCCGGATCAACTCCGCCTCGTCGACGACCGCCTGGCTTCGCAGATCGTCGGCTCGCCCACCACCGTGGTCGAGCGGCTCGAGGCCCTCCAAAGGGTTACCGGCGCAGACGAATTGCTCATCACCACCATCACCCACGACCACGCCGACCGGCTCGAATCACACCGCCTGCTGGCCGACGCGTGGGGACTGCGAGCCGCCCGCGCGGCATGACCGGCCTACTCCCTCGGGCGCCCCGCAACGTCGACTCGACTACGGGGCGCCCTTCGGCTGTCCGGGGTCCATCGCCGTGCGCAATCGCTCGAGCAACCGCTCGAACTGCGCGAGCTGGGCAGGCTCGTATTCGGCGAGGATCGCGTCCTGCTCGGCGTTGATCGGGTGGAAGAACTCGTCGGCCAGCTGTCGAGCGTTCGCGCTGCACCGCAACGTCACGACCCGGCGATCGGTGTGCTCGCGGCTGCGGGTGATGTATCCCGCCTGCTCCAGCCGGTTGAGCAGGGTGGTCATCGCCCCCGAGGTCAGGGTGATCCGTTTGCTCAGCAGCGCGGGAGACAGCGGTTCTTCGGCGTGTTCGGCGGCCGCGATCTCCATCAGCGCGAAGGCGTCGGTGGAGTGCACGCCGAGCGTTTCCGCGAATCGGCGGCCCAGTTCGGTGAAGCTCGCGCCGTAGTCGATGAGCCCCGCGGCGAGCCGCTGCCGCCGCATCGCGACATCGCCGGATGTCTGCTCCACCATCTCGTCCTCTCGTCGATCACCGATTGACAACTTACCGGCCCGCCATTTACCTTCATCGTAAAGTCACTTTATGACGGAGGTATAGTGCGGACAGAAACCGAGACTCCACCGCTGCGCTTGTGGCTGGGGCTGATCGCCGTCTCACTCGGCGTCGCGTTGATCGTGGTCGACCTGACGATCGTGAACGTGATCCTCGCGCCGATCGTCGAGGACCTGGCGATCACCTCGATTCAGGCGCAATGGATCCAGGAGTCGTACGCGATCGTTTTCGCCGCGCTCCTCCTGGTCGCCGGTCGACTCAGCGATCTCTACGGCGCGCGCAGGCTGTTCCTGATCGGGTTGGTCGTCTTCGGCGCCACCAGCCTGCTCGCCGCGCTCGCGCCCAGTGGCGGCCTGCTCATCGCGGCCCGCTTCCTGCAGGGCGTCGGCGGGGCGATGATCCTGCCGACCTCGCTGGCTCTGGTGAACGCGGCATTCACCGGAAAGGCTCGCGGACAGGCCTTCGCGATCTGGGGATCCACGATCGGCGCGGCCGCGGCGCTCGGCCCGCTGCTCGGCGGCTGGCTCGCCGGCTTCTCCTGGCGGTGGGCTTTCGGCATCAACATCCCCGCGGTCGCGCTGATCATGGTGGCCGTGCTGGTCTACCTCCCCGCCGCACCGAAGAACGCCGGTCGCGTCGATTGGCTCGGGGCGGCCCAGTCCGCACTCGGCCTCGGCCTGCTCGCCTTCGCCATGATCGAGGGTCGGCATTATGGCTGGCTGTTCGTGACCGAGCCGCTGAGCATCGGCGGGTTCGCTTGGCGCAGCGGGCCTTCACCGGTTCTCGTCGCGTTCACAGGCGCCGCACTCGTCCTCGGGCTCTTCTGGCGCAGGCAGGCGCGACTCGGACGCACCGAAGGGGAACCGCTGGTCGACGTGCGGCTGTTCTCGATCGATTCGTTCCGCAGGGGAAATGTGGTGACACTGATCGTCGGCGTCGGCGAGTTCGGCATCATCGCGGTCCTGCCGCTGTGGATGCAATTCGCCCTCGACTACACCGCACTGCAGGCCGGGCTCGCCCTCATGCCGCTCGCGATCGGCAGTTTCGTCGCCAGCGGCGCGAGTTTCTCGTTGACGGCCTCGATCTCGGCCTTGGGCCAGGTCAGGATCGGCTTGCTGCTGGAAGCGGCCGGACTGGCGCTGCTCGGACTGTTCGCCGCGGCGGACAGCAGCTGGTGGTCGATCGCGCTCGCACTGTTCGTCTACGGCATCGGCGTCGGCTTCGCGACCGCCCAGGTCACCAATATCGTGCTCGCCGACGTGCCGGGCGAGAGCGCGGGACAGGGCTCGGGAATTCAAAGCGCGGCACGCGAACTCGGCTCAGCATTGGGCATCGCCGTCCTCACCACCATCTACTTCAGTACCGTCGGCACCGGCCTGCGCGACCGCCTGACCGACGCGGGCCTGCCCGAACCCGAAGTGCGGCAACTGGAGTCGACCGTCACCGACAGCGCCGGTTCGGTGATCGGGGCGTTCGCCGAAAACCCGAACACACTGCCCATCGCGGAAGCGGCGCGCGCGGCCATGGCCGCGGGCATCGAGGTGGCGAGCTACCTGTGCGCCGGCCTGCTCGTGCTCGCCTTGGCCACTACGGCATTCGTCAAACCCGAACGACACGAGTAGCACCGGTCCACCGGGGGCCCGGACTCGTTCCGCGGCCCCCACGCTGCCCGGTCGTCAAGCCCGTATCAATCACACTCCCCCTTTCTATACGTAGGCGTATATCAGCGGTACTCTCGACATATACGCCGCCGTACACATGGAGGTCCCCGCTATGCGACTACCCGAATCGGCCCACACCGACCAGCCCTGGCGCATCCACGAGATCGCCCCCGAC
This sequence comes from Nocardia sp. NPDC055050, assembly GCF_053608345.1. NCBI lineage: Bacteria > Bacillati > Actinomycetota > Actinomycetes > Mycobacteriales > Nocardiaceae > Nocardia > Nocardia sp. NPDC055050. The sequence continues at coordinate 36,863 of NZ_JBSGVG010000016.1, read as the reverse complement.
TTCGACGTCGAGGACATCTGGCAGTTCCGCACCCCCGGCGCGGGCCCCGACGACTTCCCCGCCCTACTCGCCGCCCTTCAGGCCGAACGCGCCTCCGAGTCCACCGGCATCAGCGGCCTGCTGTTCAAGATCCGCTGGAAGCTGGGCGAACTGTTCGGCTGGGACCGCGAAGAGGCAGGCACCGGCACCCGCGTCCCGTCTCTGCGCGAGCGCCTGCCCGCCGACCTGCGCGACACCGACATCCCCGCCGAAGCCGGCCCACTCACCGCCCTCTATGTCCTCGACAACGAATACGCCGCCGAAATCGCCAACGGCACGATGCACGGCATCATGCACCTGGGCTGGGTCCCAGACACCACCGGCTACCACCTACAAATGGCGGTCCTGGTGAAGCCCAACGGCCGCTTCGGCCGCCTCTACATGGCCCTGATCAAGCCCTTCCGCTACGGCATCGTCTACCCGGCGATGACCCGCAGCTGGGAACGCACCTGGAACGACCTCGCCGTGACGCGGTAAGCGCTGTTCCTACGCGCTGAGCGGGGCGGCGGATACTCCGTAGCCGAGGTTGGTGAGGACTTCGCTGGTGGCCTTGGCGAAGTTCAAGGTGATGAAGTGGAGGCAGGGGGCGCCTTCTTCGGTGAGGCGCTGGGCCATTTCGGTGGCGATCTGGATGCCCTCGGCGCGGACGGCGGCGCGGTCCTCCTCCGGGCCGGTACCTGCCGCGCGGGTGAGGCGGGCTACCACGTCGGCGGGGACGGGGCGGCCGCTGAGTTCTTCGGCGCGGGCGACCGTGCGCAGGGAGGTGATGGGCATCAGCTCGGGGATGATCGGCTTGGCGCCCTCGATGGGGTCCATGGCGATCACGCGATCACGCAGACGCAGATAGTGCTCGACGTCGAAGAACATCTGGGTGATCGAATACTCCGCTCCCGCACGGAGTTTCGCCGCCAGGTGGTGGGTGTCGTGGTCGAGGTCGGGCGAGCGGTGGTGGCCCTGGGGGAACGAGGCGACGCCGACGTGGAAGTCGCCGAGATCGCGCACGATGCGGACCAGCTCCTCCGCGTATTCGACCCCGCCGGGGTGCTTGGCCCATTCACCCAGCGGGTCACCGGGCGGGTCACCACGCAGAACCAGGACATTGCAGATGCCGGAGTCGGCGTAGGACCCGATCAGGGAGCGCAGTTCGGCGATGCTGTGCCCGACCGCGGTGAGGTGGGCGACCGGGAGCAGGGTGGTTTCCTGCGCGAGCGCACCGGTGATGCGCACGGTGCGGTCGCGGGTGGAACCGCCCGCGCCGTAGGTCATCGACACGAAGGCGGGATGCATGCGTTCGAACTCGCGGACCGCGCGCCACAACCGAGCCTCGCCCGCTTCGTCTCGCGGAGGGTTGAACTCCACGGAGAACGGCACGCCGTTGCCCGAATGGGTGCGCAGACTCTGCACCACCGAGGGGGTGTTCGAGACGATCGACGGCCGCTGGGCGGGTCGATCTGGGGTCGAACTTCCCCGTCCATTGTCGAAATCCACCGGCTCAGTCTAGTGGGAGGCGATGGCGCCCCGGCACCGACTGGGAAACCGGGCGCCGAACACCCAGCAACGCGTCAAGGCCGATGAACGTGCCCGCGGCACGGTAGCACCGCGGAAACCCGGATGTGGGCTGCGTCGCAGCGGCCCTGTGCGCCGAGAGCGCGCCCGGTCCGCCCGCGTATCGTTCGGGACAACGCTGGTGACCGCACCACCGAGTGCCCAACCGGTCCCGCTGTTCGCCCACTTCGCCCCTGGAGGCCGCCCTGTCCGCCGGAATCGGTACCCCGCTATCCCGGTCCGCCGCCGACGCTCTGACCTCGGTCGACCTCGTCGCGCTGACCCCGGGCACGCCGGCCTTCGTCGCCGCTGTCGAACAGGTGCTGACCAGCTTCTTCGCCACCCGGCGTGAGATCGTCGAGCCGCTGGGGCCCGTCTTCCTCGACGCCGTCGAGGCGCTCGGACAGTTCGTGGTTCGGGGCGGCAAGCGGACGCGACCGGGATTCGCGTGGACCGGCTGGCTGGGCGCCGGTGGCGATCCCGCCGGGCCGGATGCCGCCGCGGTACTCACCGCCTGTTCGGCACTGGAATTGGTGCAGGCGTGCGCGCTCGTGCACGACGACATCATCGACTCCTCGCGCACTCGGCGCGGGTTCCCGACCGTGCACATCGAGTTCGAGGATCGGCACGCGGCGGCGGGCTGGCCCGGCGACGGCGCCGCCTACGGCTCGGCGGTCGCGATTCTGATCGGCGATCTCGCGCTGGCCTGGGCGGACGATCTGGTGCACGAGGCCGGTTTGAGCCCACGGGCGCTGGCCCGGTTCGCACCGGTGTGGGCCCGGATGCGGACCGAGGTGCTCGGTGGGCAACTCCTCGACATCAACGGCGAGGCGGGCGGCGACGAGTCGGTCGAGGCCGCATTGCGGATCAACCGGTACAAAACCGCCGCGTACACGATCGAACGGCCGTTGCATCTGGGCGCGGCGCTGGCGGGTGCCGACGAGGCGCTGGTGGACGCGCTGCGGATCTACGGAACCGACGTGGGGATCGCGTTCCAGCTGCGTGACGACCTGCTCGGCGTGTTCGGCGACCCGGCGGTGACCGGAAAGCCGTCGGGCGACGACCTGCGGGAGGGCAAGCGGACCGTGTTGATCGCGGAGGCGCTGCGCCGGGCCGATCCGGCCGCCGCCGCCCTGATCCGGACCGGCCTCGGCACGGACCTCGACGATGCCGCCGTCGACCGGCTGCGCACAGTGCTCACCGACCTGGGTGCGGTCGACGAGGTGGAGCGCCGGATCACCGAGCTCACCGACACCGGGCTCGCCGCGATCGCGACCAGTTCCGCGACGCCGGAGGCCAAGCAGTTGCTCCACGCCATGGCACTGGCTGCCACTCGCCGCGCGGCCTGATAGGAAAAGTGTTGTGGGACAAGCGAATCATGTCGTCGTAGTCGGGGCCGGGCTGGCAGGTCTGGCGGCCGCGCTGCACCTGCGGGGCGCTGGTCGCGAGGTGACGGTGCTGGAACGGGCCGATCATCCGGGCGGCCGGGTGGGCCGATACCGGTTCGACGACTACGAGATCGACAGCGGCGCAACGGTACTCACCTTGCCTGAAGTGATCGACGACGCGCTGGCCGCCGTCGGGCACACCAGGCAGAGCGTCGGCCTGCGCATCCACCGCCTCGCTCCCGCCTATCACGCACGCTTCGCCGACGGCAGCGACATCCGCGTCTTCGACGACGCCGACCAGATGGCCGCCGAGGTCGAAAGTGCTTGCGGGCCCGCTGAAGCGCGCAACTACCGCCGACTGCGCGACTGGCTCGGCCGCGTCTACGACGCCGAGTTCGATGAGTTCATGAACGCCGATTTCGATTCGCCGCTCGACATGGTGCGCACACCGCGCTCCAGGGCCGCGCTCACCGCACTCGCCAAGCTCGGCGGCTTCGGAAAACTCGGGCCGCGCGTACGGTCCTTTCTGGGCGACGAACGGCTGACCAGGCTGTTCACCTTCCAGGCGCTGTACGCGGGCATGTCGCCGGATGACGCGCTCGCCGTCTACGGCGCGATCCCGAACATGGACACCTGCCTGGGTGTCTACTTCCCCGAAGGCGGAATGCGCGCGATCACGGCGGCGCTCGCCGAGGCGTTCACAGCCGCGGGTGGTCAGCTCGTACTGAATGCCGAGGTCGACGGCATCGACTATCGCCCCGGACGGACACCGAACGGACAGGGGCAGAAGGGCGCGGCCCGTGGGCGACGTGCCGAAGCCGTGCGCACCGCCGACGGGCGCACCTACCCCTGCGACGCGGTGGTCCTCACCGCCGACATCGCGTCACTGCCGACATTCGGCCTGCGCCACCGTCGCGGCCTGCGCGCCTCACCGTCGGCCGTCGTCGCCCACGGCACCATCGCGGCCGAGATCGCCGCGCGCTGGCCCGTGCAGGCCCATCACACCATCGAGTTCGGCGCCGCCTGGGCACAGACCTTCGCCGAGATCGCCGCGCGCAAGGGTCGCGGCCGGCTCATGAGCGATCCGTCGCTGCTGCTCACCCGGCCCGCGCTCACCGACGCCGACCAGTTCGTCGACCGGGCCACCGGGCGCTTCGAACCGCTGTCGGTGCTCGCGCCGTGCCCCAACCTGACCGCCGCCCCGCTCGACTGGGACCGGCTCGCCCCCGCCTACCTGCGCGAGCTGCTCGCGGAACTGGAGCGGCGCGGCTACACCGGCATCGCCGAACATTTCCGCGTCGACCACCTCGACACGCCCGCCACCTGGGCCGCCCAGGGCATGATCGCGGGCACACCGTTCTCCCTCGCCCACGTATTCCGGCAAACCGGGCCCTTCCGGCCACGCAATCTGCCAAGGGGCGTGGACAACGTCGTTCTCGCAGGTTGCGGCACCACTCCGGGGGTGGGTGTGCCCACCACACTGCTGTCCGGCAAGCTGGCGGCGGCACGAATCACCGGCAGCCGGGCACACGCCGGTACCGACCACCGGGTTAGTGTTCCAACTTGAAGCCGTAAACTGACGGCCGACTTATCAGCTCGCGGTTGCGACCGCCGACCATCCGGGGGGACCGACCGAACATGCCGCCCTCCGAGACGACCGTAGGCACCATGGACAACACGCGCACCCTCGAGCGCCAGCGTCACCTACCCGCCGGGAGCGACCCGGGCGTCCGGACCTGGCTGCGCACCGCAGGCGAGTTCGCCAGGAGCCCCGAGGGCCACGCTGCTCTGATGGGTTTCTTCGGCGCCATGATGATCACCTTCGGTGGCTTCGGTGCGGGGGCTGTTCGCAAGCGCGATCCGCTGCTCGAAGCGCTGCACCTGTCGTGGCTGCGATTCGGCCACGGATACGTGCTGTCGACGATCGTGATCTGGATCGGCGTGCTGCTGATGATCACGGCGTGGGTCCGGCTGGGTCGCACCACCATCGGCAAGGGCGAATCGACGGTCACGCTCAACGAGTTGCGGGCGATCGTCGGAATCTGGATCACGCCCCTGCTGTTCGCGGCGCCGATGTTCAGCCGTGACTCCTACTCCTACCTCGCCCAGGGTGCCCTGTTGCGTGACGGTTTCGACCCCTATCAGGTGGGTCCCGTCGCCAATCCCGGCGTGCTGCTGGACAACGTGAGCCCGGTCTGGACCACCACCACCGCACCGTACGGCCCCGTCTTCTTGTTGATGGGCCGTGCGATCACCTCGCTCACCGGCGAGAACGTCATCGCCGGGACCATCGCGCTGCGCGTCGTCATGCTGCCCGGACTGGCGCTGATGATGTGGGCGGTGCCGTATCTGACCAAGCATCTGGGCGGAAAGCCGACGGTCGCGCTGTGGCTGGCCGTGCTCAACCCGCTGGTGCTGGTGCACCTGATCGGTGGCGTGCACAACGAGATGCTGATGGTCGGGCTGATGTGCGCGGGCGTCGCGCTCGTGCTCGAACGCCATCATGTGGCCGGCATCGTGGTGGTCGCCATCGGCGTGGCGATCAAGGCGACGGCAGGCGTGGCGCTGCCGTTCCTGGTGTGGATCTGGATTCTGCACGAGAAGGAACGGCGAGCCGCCGAGCGGCGAGCCGCGGTGGATTCCGACGCCGCACTCGCCGAGGAACAGAAACACCCCGACGCTGCCAGACCGTCCGCGGACATGCCGCACCCGCTGTTCGTCTTCGCCAAGATCGCCGGTATCGGCGTCGGCGTGTTCGCGCTGGTGTTCGGCGCGGCGTCGGTGATCGCGGGAGTCGGCTTCGGCTGGGTCACCGCGTTGCAGGGCTCGAACAAGATCATCAATTGGCTGTCGCTGCCGACGATTCTCGCGCACATGGTCACCTGGGTGACCCCGCTCGATTTCAACTCCGTACTGGACGTGACCCGCCTGCTGTGCCAGATCGCCATGGTCGCGCTGCTCGTCGCGACCTGGTGGCGGTTCCGGCACAGTGAGCGCGAGGCCGTGATGGGCATCATCATCGCGTTCGTCGCGATCGTGCTGCTCTCCCCCGCCGCGCTGCCCTGGTACTACTCGTGGCCGCTCGCGCTGGCCGCCGGGTTCGCGATGTCGACCCGCACGTTGATGTGGCTGGTCGGGATCTGCACGTGGCTGATGCTGGTGTTCCAGCCCGACGGGTCGATCGGCCTCTACAACTTCTGGCATGTCGCGCTGGCGACCTTCGCCGCCGTGGTCGCGGCGGTGTCGCTGCGCACCGTCGATCCGCTGCATCTGCGTTCGGCCGGTTCGAAGGCCGTTGCCACGGAATCGGCGCCGCCAGTTCGAGCATGAGCCCTCGCGCGCAGAGGCTTCGACGCGACACCGTGAACGTTCCCGGAGATGCCCGACCGCTGACCAGCGAGCTGGATGCGGCCTACGCGAGTTGCCGGCGGATCGCCGCCGAGCACGGGCGCACCTACTACCTGGCCACCACACTGCTCTCACCGGAACGTCGGCGAGCGGTACACGCGCTGTACGCCTTCGCCCGGATGGTCGACGACATCGTCGACCATGCCGACAACCCCGCGCGCGTCCTCGACCCCCGCGACGGCGCCCGGCACAGCCTCGCCCCGACCCACCTCGTCGCCGGCGGACGCGCCCCTGCGCGGCTCACCACGACCCAGCGGCACGTGCCGAGTGAACCCGCGCAGGTCGTCGACGTCTCCCCCGCCCAGCACCTCGACCTCGTCGAGAAACACCTGCGACTGGCCCTCGAACACGGCGACATCGACAGCACCGACCCGCGCCGCCGCCAGATCATCACCGCGGCCGCGGACACCATCAGCCGCTACGACATCGCGCACACCCACCTCTGGACATTCCTCGACGCCATGCGCATGGACGTCCCCGGTACGGCCACCCACCGCACCCGCTACGCCACGATGAGCGAGCTCCGCGAGTACATGCGCGGGTCCGCCGCCGTCATCGGCCTGCAGCTACTGCCGGTCCTGGGCACCGTCGTCCCCGTCGCCGAGGCCGAACCGGCCGCCGCTGCCCTCGGCGAGGCCTTCCAACTCACCAATTTCCTGCGCGATGTCGCCGAAGACCTCGACCGCGACCGCGTCTACCTGCCCACCGACGAGCTGACGGCGTTCGGCGTAGACGAAGCCCACCTGCGCGACTGCCGTCATCGGGGCCACACCGACGCACCACTGCGGCGCGCGCTGGCCCACTTGATCGCCGTCAACCGCGACATCTACCGGCAAGCCGTCCCCGGCATCGCCCTGCTCGCCCCCCGCGTACGCCCGGCGATCACCACCGCGGCCATCCTCTACGCCGAAATCCTCGACCGCATCGAAGCGGCCGACTACCAGGTCTTCACCACCCGGGCCACGGTCCCCCGCCGTCGCCGGATCCTGGTCGCCGCCAAGGGTTTCACCGGCGGCTAGTTACCGCGGTTCGCTCGCGACGGCCACTGCCCGCGGCCGCGCGCGATCCTGCGGTGTGACGATCAGAAGGGTTCAGCGTGCGCGCGGCGAACTACCTCGCGGGCCAATTGCCCGTGTAGAGCGTCCACCGGGCGCCCGGGCAGGGAAGGATCGTCGGTGTAGAGCCAGCCGAGGATGTCCTCGTCGGTGTACTTGGCGTCGCGCATGACGGTGATCACGCCGGGAAGCATGCGGACGATCTCGTCCTCGGAATCGAAGAAGCGGGACGGAATGCCCACGACGCCGTGCCGGCGGATCGCGAGGATCTGGTGGTCACGCAGCAATTGGTGCACCGAGGTGACCGGGACGCCGAGTATATCGGCCGCCTCGGGAAGCGAGACGATGGTTTCGGTGTCGGGCAGCACGTCGTCGCTGCAGGGGAAGGCACTCACTCCCACAACGGTAGTACGTGTCAGCGCGCACGCATCGTCTGGCATGCCCACACCACCCGGTTACCATCGTGGTGGCCGCACACGGCGGCCGGTTGAATGCCGGAGGACATCACTTGATCGGCCAGATGCTGGAAGGGCGCTATCGCATCGATGCGCCGATCGCTCGCGGCGGGATGTCGATGGTCTTCCGCGGGACCGACACCCGGCTCGATCGCCCCGTCGCGATCAAGGTGATGGACCCGAAGTTCGCCGCTGACCCGCAGTTCCTCAGCCGTTTCGAGTTCGAGGCCCGGGCGGTGGCCAAGCTCAAGCATCCGTCGCTGGTCGCCGTGTACGACCAGGGCGTCGATGGCGAATACCCGTTCCTGATCATGGAACTGGTCGAGGGCGGCACGCTGCGCGAGCTGCTGCGCGAACGCGGGCCGATGCCGCCGCACGCCGTGCGCGCCGTGGCCGAGCCGGTGCTGCGCGCGATCGGCACCGCCCACGACGCAGGCCTGGTGCACCGCGATGTGAAGCCGGAGAACGTGCTGATCTCCGACGCGGGCGAGGTGAAGATCGCCGACTTCGGCCTGGTCCGCGCCGTGGCCGCGGCCAACACCACCTCCGCGAGCGTGATCCTCGGCACGGCCGCCTACCTGTCCCCCGAGCAGGTCACCACCGGTACCGCCGATGCCCGCAGCGATGTGTACTCCTTCGGCGTCCTGATCTTCGAACTGCTCACCGGGCGGGTGCCGTTCACCGGCGACAACTCGCTGTCGGTGGCGTATCAGCGGGTCGAGAACGATGTGCCCGCCCCGAGCAACTTCATCGGTGGCGTACCGCCCGAATTCGACGCGTTGGTCGCCAAGGCCACCTCCCGCGACCCCGCGCAGCGCTTCGCCGACGCCAACGAGATGGCGGCGAAACTGCAGACGATCGCGATGGAACTGAATCTGCCGCCATACCGGGTGCCCGCACCGCGCGATTCGGCCGAACATCTCAGCGAGAGCTATCAGACCGGCGCCGCGCATCATCCCGGCGAGCGCCCGGCAACCCCGCCGCCGATGGCCGCGCACCATTCCCCCGCGCCCGAACCGCACCACACCCGGGTGGTCACCGCACCGCGCCCGCGCCCGGAGGAGTACGCCCCCGCACCGGCGGCGAGCGCGTTCGGCGGTGGCGACGATCATTCGCGCCGAACAGGTTTGGTGTGGGTGGGCATCGTCACCGCGCTGACCCTGCTGGTCGGTATCGGCGGCTGGTGGCTCGGCGTCGGTCGCTACACCGCGGTGCCGCCGATCGCGGGCATGGACTCCCAGCGGGCCGTCGCGGTCCTGCAGGAAGCCGGTTTCGAGACGGAGTTGCGGCAGAAGGCCTCCGACACGGTGCCGGTGGGCGGGGTCGTCGGCTCCGAGCCGTCGGCCGGGTCGCGGGTGACCAAGAGTTCCACGGTCGCGGTGCTGATCTCCAACGGCAAACCGCGGGTGCCCGATATCAAGCCCGGCGACCAGCTCGCCGCCACCAACCAGGCGATCCGCGATGCCGGTTTGCAGCCGATCGACAGCGGCGAGGCGGCCAGTACCGCGCCGAAGGGTTCGCTGGCCAAGGTGGAGCCGGCGCCCGGCACGATCCTGCCGATGGGCGCGCAGGTGAAGGTGTACCGCAGCAAGGGCTCCCAGCCTGTCAACGTGCCCGATGTCCGGGGCAAGACCGCCGAGGAGGCTGCCGCCGCGCTGACCACCGCGGGCCTGGTCGTTCGCGACACGCGCGTGCAGTTCGACAAGAGTGTCGAAGGCGACAAGGCGATCGCGACCGAGCCCGCCGTCGGCACCACCCTGCAATCGGGCGACACCGTGACGCTGATCGTGTCGAACGCGGTGAAGGTCCCCAACGTGATGGGTCAAAGCGTCGGCAACGCCCGCTCCAAACTGCAACAGCTCGGCCTGCGGGTAGAGGTCAAATCCCTCACCGACTCGGACAGTTCCCTGGTCATCGGCCAGGTGCCCGGCTTCAACTCGAATGTGGAGGCGGGCAGCGTCGTAACGCTCACCGCCCTGCCTTGAAGGGGCAAGGATCCCGAGAAGGACAAAGAAAAACCCGGGCGCGGTCCCCGCTGACCGCCCCGGGCTCGTCCCGCTGATTCAGCGCAGCATTTCCGCGACCAGGAACGACAGTTCCAGCGATTGCTGGGTGTTCAGGCGGGGATCGCAGGCCGTTTCGTAGCGGCCGCCCAGGTCGAGATCGGAGATGTCCTGGGCGCCGCCGAGGCACTCGGTGACGTTCTCGCCGGTCAGCTCGATGTGCAGGCCGCCGGGGTGGGTACCGAGGGCGTGGTGCACCTCGAAGAAGCCCTGGACCTCGTCGACGATGCGGTCGAAGTGGCGGGTCTTGAAACCGGTGGACGACTCATGGGTGTTGCCGTGCATGGGGTCGCACTGCCAGATGACCTGGTGGCCGGTGGCCTGCACCTTCTCGATGATCGGGGGCAGCACATCACGCACCTTGCCGTTGCCCATGCGGGCGACCAGGGTGAGCCGGCCGGGCTCGTTGTTCGGGTCGAGCCGCTCGACGTATTCCACGGCCAGTTCCGGCGTGGTGGTGGGCCCGATCTTGAGCCCGATCGGGTTCGCGAGGAGTTCGGCCAGCGCGATGTGGGCGCCGTCGAGCTGACGGGTGCGCTCGCCGATCCACAGGAAGTGCGCGGACAGGTCGTAGAGCAGCGGTTCGCCGGTCTCGGACTCGCTCAGCCGCAGCATCGCGCGCTCGTAGTCGAGGACGAGCGCCTCGTGCGAGGCGTAGATACGCGCCGTCTTCAGGCTCGGGTCGTTGACCTGGCAGGCGGCCATGAAGCGCAGACCGCGGTCGATCTCCTCGGCGAGGGTCTCGTAGCGCGCGCCCGCGGGCGACTGGGCGACGAAGTCACGGTTCCAGTCGTGCAGGCGGTGCAGGTCGGCGGTGCCCGCGCTGGTCAGGGCGCGAACCAGGTTCATCGCGGCGCTGGCGTTGGCGTAGGCACGGACCAGACGCGACGGGTCGTGACGACGCAGGGCCTCGTCGGCGACGAGCGAGTTCACCATGTCGCCGCGGTAGGACTTCAGGCCCAGCGAGTCGGTGTCGGACGAACGCGGCTTGGCGTACTGGCCCGCGATCCGTGCCACCTTCACCACCGGCATACTCGCGCCGTAGGTGAGTACCACGGCCATCTGCAGCAACGTGCGGATATTGCCGCGGATGTGGGGCTCGGTGTTGTCGGCGAAGGTCTCCGCGCAGTCACCGCCCTGCATGAGGAACGCCTCACCGCGCGCGACAGCGGCCAGCTGCGCCTTGAGGTCCTCCACCTCGGCGGGCAGGCAGATCGGTGGCACGCTCTCCAGCACGGTGCGCATGGTGGCGGCCTCGTCGGCGTCCCAGGACGGCTGCTGCAGAGCGGGCCGGGCCAGCGCGGCATCGAGGCGACCACGCAGCTCTTCGGGCAGCGGCGGCAGTTCCGGCAAACGGTCAATGGGTACGTCGACGGTCCAGGTCACCAGATCAGAATACGACCCGCGCGTCCGAGCGACTATCCGGCGTACCCGCGAAGCCACCGCCGACCCGTGCGAAGCACGCACAGGACGCCCACATAGGGTTTCGTCGACCCGTCGTGGGGTCCATCGCCCGTCGCGCCGGAGCCCCACGAGCAACCCACCGGCACGAAGAGGCGATCTCCCTGCGATATTTCTACGATTCGGAATTCATCGAGGATGGGGTGACGATCGACCTGATCTCGATCGGCGTCGTCTGTGAGGACGGGCGCGAGTACTACGCGGTCTCCACCGAATTCGATGCGAAGCGGGCCGGGCCGTGGGTGCGCAAGCATGTGCTGCCGAAGCTGCCTGCCGCCGGGTCGCCGCTGTATCGCACCAGGGAACAGATCCGCGACGACCTGTTCAAGTTCTTCCTGCCGCGCCCGAGCGTGCAGCCGGAGCTGTGGGCGTGGGTGTCCGCCTACGACCATGTGGCGCTGTGCCAGCTGTGGGGTGACATGACGGCGCTGCCCAAGGGCATGCCCCGCTACACCAACGAGCTGCGCCAGCACTGGGCCGCGCACGGCAGCCCCGACCTGCCGCCGATCCCGGACGACGCGCACGACGCACTCGCCGACGCCCGCCACAACCTGGCCAAGTTCGAGGCCATCGAGACATACCGGCGCACCCCGCGCCTGTAGAACACAGCGCCGGTAGGACAAAAGCGAAGACCCCGAGTCGAATTCGACTCGGGGCCTTCGTTGTTCGCGATGTTCGATCAGTGACCGAACGGCTCGCTGTTGTTCGCGATCGCCTGCTGCTCGGCGAGAACCGTGAGCATCCGGTGCTCCTCGTTCTCCTCGATCTCGGCCCAGGACTCACCCTCGGCCTTGGGATCGGCCTTGAGGAAGCTACCGGTGCCGGGCTTGCCCGCCGAACCGAGCTTGTTCATCTTCTTGGGCACCGGGGCGCCCTGGTATTCCAGCGGGATGGCGTGGCCGTGTGCGTCGACCCCGCCCAGCGGCTGGTGCACCTCGATGTACTCGCCGTGCGGCAGACGCTTGATCACACCGGTCTCGATACCGTGCTCGAGCACCGCCCGGTCACTGCGCTGCAGACCGATGCAGAACCGGTAGGTCACGAAGTACGCGATCGGCGGCAGCAGCAGCACGCCGATACGACCGATCCAGGTGGTCGCGTTCAGCGAGATGTCGAACTTCAGCGCGATGATGTCGTTGACACACGAGAGCGTGAGCACCACGTAGAACGCGATCGCCATGGCACCGATCGCGGTACGCACCGGCACGTCGCGCGGACGCTGGAGCAGGTTGTGATGCGCCGAGTGGTCGTTGGTGAGGCGCTTCTCGATCCACGGGTAGGCGATCAGCAGCGTGAACACCAGGCCCATGATCAGCGCGACCCAGACCACGGCCGGGACCGTGTAGCGACCGAGGTAGAGCTCCCACGGCGGCATCAGACGCGCCAAACCGTCGGTCCACATCATGTAGAAGTCGGGCTGTGAACCCGCCGAGACCTGAGAGGGGTTGTACGGGCCCAGGTTCCAGATCGGGTTGATCTGCAGGACACCGCCCATGATGCCGACGATGCCGAGGGTGAACGCGAAGAACGCACCCTGGTCGGCGGCGAACACCGGGATGATGCGCGCGCCGACGACGTTGTGCTCGGTGCGGGCCGGTCCGGGGAACTGGGTGTGCTTCTGGTACCAGACCAGCGCGACGTGCGCGCCGATCAACGCCAGGATGATGCCGGGCAGCAGCAGCACGTGCGCGATGTAGAGGCGCGGGATGATGATGTCGCCGGGGAAGTCGCCGCCGAACATCAGCCAGTGCATCCAGGTACCGATGACCGGCAGGCTCATGGTGATACCGCCGAACGCGGCACGCAGGCCGGTGCCCGAGAGCAGATCGTCGGGCAGCGAGTAGCCGAAGAAGCCTTCGAACATCGCCAGGATCAGCAGCAGCGAGCCGATCACCCAGTTCGCCTCACGCGGCTTGCGGAACGCGCCGGTGAAGAAGATGCGGAACAGGTGGATGATGATCGACGCCGCGAACAGCAGGGCCGCCCAGTGGTGGATCTGCCGGACGAACAGACCGCCGCGCACCTCGAAGGAGATGTTCAGCGCGGTCTCGTAGGCCCGCGACATACCGACGCCGCGCAGCGGCTGGTAGGCGCCGTCGTAGACCACGTGGGTCATCGACGGGTCGAAGAACAGCGTCAGGTACACACCCGACAGCAGCAGGATGATGAACGCGTAGAGCGCGATCTCACCCAGCAGGAACGACCAGTGGGTCGGGAAGACCTTGTTGATCGAACGCTTCATGAACGCGGCGGCGCGGTACCGCTCGTCCATCTCATTTGCCTGATTGGCCACAACGCTCATGAACGACGCTCCCAGAAGGCCGGGCCGAGCGGCTCGATGAAGTCGCCCGCGGCGACCAAATAGCCCTCGGAGTTGACGGTGATCGGCAGCTGAGGCAGTGCGCGGGCGGCAGGACCGAAGACCGGCTTTGCCCACTCGGTCGCGAGGAACTGCGACTGGTGGCAGGGGCACAGGATCCGGTTGGTCTGCTGCTCGAACAGCGAGGTGGGGCAGCCGAGGTGGGTGCAGATCTTCGAGTAGGCGAAGTAGTCGCCGAAGTTGAAGCTCTCCTGGCCCTTGCGCTTGATCGCCTTCTCGGCGTCTTCGGTGCGCAACCGGATCATCATGACCGCGTTGCGGATACCGCGCAGCGACTCGAGCGTGGCGTGCTCATCGCCGCGCCACTTCTCTTTCCACGGGAACACGGTTTCCATCGAGCCGGCGTCCAGGTCTTCGGGACGCACCAGCACGATGTCGCCGGGGCGACCGGTGTCGCGGCGGATGTAGACGGTCTCGCCCGGGTAGTCCGGGGTCCAGCCCGAGACCCACAGCGGCGACTTGTCGCCCTTGGCCCACGGGTTCTTCACCATGCCGCCGACGAACACCAGCAGTGCGCCGATACCGAGCACACCGACACCGGCGCCCGCGGTACCGAGCATCATCTTGCGACGACCGAGGGTGGAGGTGTCGAGCGCGTCCTGCAGCTCGGCCGCGAGGGTGCGCCGCTCGACCTCGTCGGAGGGGCCGTCGTGGCGCTGCTGGATCGAGATCTCGGCGGGGATGAACCGCTTGCGGATCAGCACCACGGCGACACCGATGACCAGCACCGAGATGCCGAAGGTCAGGCCGACGAGCGGGGTGAACAGCGAGTAGGCGCTGTGGCCCTCGTCGCCGTAGCCCTTCCACTCCCACGGCCAGAACAGGAAGACACCGATGAGCGCGGCGGCGGCGAGGCCGGAGATGGCGAACCAGAACGTGACCGCACGTTCGGCGCGCTTCTCGGCCTTGGTGCCCGGCACCGGCCACCGCTCGTTGCGGTAGACGACATCGACGTCGTCGCGATTGGTGCCGAGCTCGACCAGCTCGTCACGCGACATCGCGTCCAGTTCGTCTTCGGTGGGTTCGCGACCCATGTCGCTGTGCTCCTGTCCACTCATGGCTGCATCCAATTCGTCATGCTCGGGCACGCTGCGTGGTTACGCTGCGCTGCCGCCTCCGCGCACTGACCGATCATGACCGCGATCCGATCCACATCGCGGCGCCGACCACGGCGGTGATGCCGATGACCCAGATCGCCAAACCTTCGGTCGCCGGACCGAACCCGCCGAGATCCCAGCCGCCGGGCGACTTCTCCTCGGCGGAGTTCTTGACGTAGGCGACGATGTCGCGCTTCTCCTCCGACGTCAGCTGCCGGTCGGAGAACTTGGGCATGTTCTGCGGGCCGGTGACCATCGCCTGGTAGATCTGCTGCTCAGTGGCCTCGGCCAGCGGCGGCGCGAACTTGCCGCCGGAGAGCGCGCCACCGCGACCGGTGAAGTTGTGGCAGGAGGCGCAGTTCATGCGGAACAGCTCCGAGCCACGGGCGATGTCGTCGCCGCGCAGCGACTCCTGGGCGATCTCACCGTTGGCGTCGCGGATCACCGAGGGGCCACCGCCGTTGGCGGCGACGTACGCGCCGAGCGCGTCGGTCTGGTGCGCGTCGAACTTCTCCGGCTTGCGCAGCGCCTGGGCACCGTTGGCGGCCATCGGCATGCGGCCGGAGGAGACCTGGAAGTAGACCGCGGCCTCGCCGACGCCGATCAGGCTCGGACCACGGTCGGCGACACCCTGCAGGTTCGCGCCGTGGCACGTGATGCAGGAGGTGTCGTAGAGCTGCTTGCCCTCGCGGATGAGCGCGGACTGGTCCTCGTGCGCGGTCGCGACCTGCGCCTGCGGGGTGAGCGCGGTCGCCAGGAAGCCGGCTCCGACCAAGCCGATCATCAGCGCGAGAGCACCCGCGATACGACGACGGGCGCGGCGCTGCTTACGCGCCTTGGCGGCCTGTGCGTCCTGCCCGGCGCCGGGGCCGGCGGGCTCTGGGGCCGACGGGGGAGATGAACTCATCTGTGTCCCTTTGGAGTAGACGGAACCGACTTGTGCAAATGCTGTGCGCGCCGCGCGCTATCGGACGAAGTAGATCGTGGCGAACAGCCCGATCCAGACGATGTCGACGAAGTGCCAGTAGTAGGACACCACGATCGCGGCGGTGGCCTGGGCGGGGGTGAACTTGCTCAGCGTGGTGCGGACGAGCAGGAACACGAACGCGATCAGACCGCCGATCACGTGCAGACCGTGGAAGCCGGTGGTGATGTAGAAAACCGAGCCGTACGAGCTGCCGGCGATCGAAGTTCCCTCCTCCACCAGGTGGTAGTACTCGTAGCCCTGCCCGGCGACGAAGAACGCGCCCATCAGCAGGGTGATGCTGTACCAGCGACGAAGGCCGAACACGTCGCCCTTCTCCGCCGCGAACACACCCATCTGGCAGGTGAACGAGGACGCGATCAGCACGGCCGTCACCGGAATCGCGAGCTTCATGTTCAGCTCGGTCGGCTCCGGGGGCCAGTTCCCGTGCGCCTGCGCGCGAGCAACGAAGTACATGGCGAACAGCCCGGCGAAGAACATCAGCTCGCTCGACAGCCAGATGATGGTTCCGACGCTGACCATGTTGGGCCGGTTCAGCGAATGCACACGCTGAGTAATGGCCGATCCTGGGGTGCCTACTGCGGTCGTCACGGGGTAAGTATGACTCTTCGTAGTACGACACATGTACCCGGGTACGAAAGTTTGTGGCGCCAGTCGGAAAACCCACGCACAGAGGGGGTCTACGACTTCCGTCGGCGTGTTGGCGACGACCGCGCGACAACTCATTGTGACAGCGTTGGATGTGGATAGGCTGAGACGAGGAGGCGGCGATGGTCGTGGTGCGGATGTGGCGGCGGCTGTTCGGTGGGTCGGCGCGGGAGTTGGACCCGGGGCGCGACGATCTTGTGGTGGTCGCGTCGAGTTTCGACGATGTCGAGGCTTGTTCGACGGCGCTGGATCGGGCGAGCGAGCTGGATCGGGAGGCCGATGCGGTGTTGCGCCACCATCTGCGGCTGCCCGCCGGGCAGATCGAGGCCGCGTGCGAGATCGCCGGGTATGACGGATACGAACGCGCCGAGCCCGCCGCGCCGGCCGCGGACCTGGTCCCGATCATCCTGCAGCGGGTGCAACGGCTCGATCCGCTGACCTGCTCGCAGGAACGCTCGCGGATGGCCGGGCTCGCCCAGCGCCACGACGGCGTCGCCGACGGCTGGGACGCGCTGCAACCCCCGCGCACCGCCCCGTAAACTTTGCCCGACGGCGCAAAAGACCTTGCGCCACCTCCGCGCGCCCGATCTACAGTGGCGCAACGGTGTCGTCGAAGGAGAAGCAGAGCAGATGAGCGTGCGCAGCTGGGCCCAGGTGCTCGGAACCCTCGCCGACGGTGGCGACCTGGCCGCGGACGACACCACCTGGGTGATCGACGAGATCTTCACCGACAACGCCACCGCCGCCCAGATCGCGGCGTTCGGGGTCGCCATGAAGATCAAGGGCCCCACGCCGACCGAACTGGCGGGCATGGTGGCCGGGATGCTCGGGCACGCGCGGCTGGTTCACGTCGACGGCGACGCGGTCGATGTCGTCGGCACCGGCGGCGATCGTTCGGGGTCGGTGAACATCTCGACCATGTCCGCGGTGGTCGTGGCCGCGGCCGGGGTCCCCGTGGTCAAGCACGGGAACCGGGCGGCGTCGTCGAAGTCCGGTGGTGCCGATGTGCTCGAAGCGCTGGGTGTGAAGCTCGCGCTCGGACCCGGGTCGGTGGCGCGATCGGTGCGCGAGGCGGGGATCGGGTTCTGTTTCGCGCCGCTGTTCCACTCCGGGCTGCGTTTCGCCGGGGCGGCGCGCAAGGAGATCGGCATTCCGACCGTGTTCAACGTGTTGGGCCCGCTGACCAATCCGGCCCAGCCGCGCGCCGGGCTGATCGGGTGCGCGTTCGCCGATCTCGCGCCCGTGATCGCCGGGGTGTTCGAGGCGCGTGGGTCGAGTGCGCTGGTCGTGCGTGGGCGTGACGGGCTCGACGAGATCACCACTTCGGATCTGACCGACGTGTGGGTGGTCAGTGGTGGGCGGATCCGTCGAACGCTGATCGATCCGACGCGGCTCGGCATCGCGAGGGTGGACCTGGACGACCTGCGTGGCGGAGATGCCGAGGTCAACGCCCAGGTCGCGCGCGATGTCTTCGCGGGGACGGCCGGACCTGTCCGTGACGCGGTGCTGTTGAACTCGGCCGCGGCGATCGTGGCTTACGACCTCTCGCGCGGGGTCGGCGATGTCGATCTCGACCTGGACGCGGCACTGACCGACGGGCTAGAGCGCGCCGCCGCCGCGGTGGACAGCGGGGCGGCGGCGAAGCTGCTGCAGAGCTGGGCCGAACTCACCAGGACGCTCGACGAGAACTGACCCCGAAGGCTCACTCCCCCAGCGAGAATCCGGCTTCCACGTCGGCGCTGGAATAGGACTTGAACGCGATGTGGGTGGTGGTGCGGACCACGCCGTCCACCTTGTCGATGCCCGCGGTGACCACTTCGGCGATGCGCGCGTGGTCGCGCACGCGCACGATCGCGATCAGGTCCACGTCACCGGCGCAGGAGTACACCTCGGCGACTCCTTCGGTGTCGGCGAGGGCCTGCGCGGTCTCGGGGATGCGAGAGTTCTGCGCCTGGATCATCACGATCGCGGTAATCATGGGATCACTCTAGAACTTCGGGCCGCTCGGTGGCCGCTTTGAATCGACGCATCAGGTCATAGCTCTTCACCCCGGGTGCCGCTTCCACCGAACTGGACACGTCCACGCCATAGGGACGGTGCCGGGCGATCACATCGGCGACGTTGTCGGGGTCCAGGCCGCCCGCCAGCACCACCCGGCCCGGTTGCGCGCGGACCCAATCGGGGAATTCCTCGAACACACCGGAGCCCGCGCTGGCGTCGTAGAAGAAGTATTCGCTGGTCTGACCCGGTTCCGGCGGGTTCGAGGAGCAGAAGGCCAGGTTCGGCAGGTCGGTCCACTCATAGAGCTGCACGACGTCGAACGCGTCCGCTACCTCGGCGACCTCGCTCGCCTCGAGGGCGACAGCGAAGGTGGTGATGCGACCACCCGCGTAGCCGGCGAGCGCGCGTGCCTGTTCGGGGGTGCGGTAGCGCTTGCTCTTCGTCGTCACCATGACGCCGATCGCGGAGTACCCGAGCTCGATCGCCCAGTCGATCTGTTCCTCGGTGGTCAGACCGCACACCTTCACGAACATTCGCCGCTGCTCCTTGTCCTCGGGCCCCGCCACCGTGCGCGGAGTCGTCGTCCATGATCCAGGACGGGTTGTTCTCGCCTGCCTCGGCCGCCCCGGTGTGGCTCGTCAGCGTTCGGCCAGATACTCCTCCTGTTCGCTCCTGGTGGTCGCGGCCGTGCGCGCGAGCTGCGCCCAGCCCACCCAGCGCGCCGCACCGTGCAGCGGTTCGTGGTACCCGTCGCTGGTCCGCACGATCCGCGCGCCGGGTTTGGCAAGCCAGCGAGCGATGACGCCGACTTCCTCCGGTGGGGCTCCGCGCAGGGGTGGGATGCGGTCGCCGAGGTCGACGACCGCACCGTCGAGGAAGAACGCTACTTCCGGCGCATTCACCCGATCGGACTCAGCTGCCGAACGCTGGGTCCCGCTACCCGGCGACGCGATGCCCAGGTCGGGGATCACTGTTTCGGCGGCGGCGACGATCTGATCGACAACGGCCATCGGTGGGGTGCCGCGCGCAGCGGTGCCCGCGGCGGCGAGGCGGCCGTAGCGGATGACAGAGAATTCCCAGCCGCCCGCACCGTCGGGGAGAGCGATGATCAGTTCCGCGAGGCGAGCGAGGGCGGCGAGACGCTGGGTGCGGTGCAGTTTCGTGACCACGGTGGCGGTGCGGTCGCGCAAGCGCGCCGCTGCCTCGAAATGCTCTGCGGTGGAATATGTTTCGATTCGATCTATCATCGCGCGGAGCAGGGTGTCGGCGCGGCCGGTGAACAGGTCGCGGACCGCGTCGACGGCCGGAGCGTAGCTCGTGGCGTCGTGGTCACCGTCGTGGCGTGCGGCGGGACAGCCGCCGACCACCGCGGGCGGGCAGGTGTGTTTGGCCGTGCGGGTGAGGCGGGTGGCGCAGGTTCGGATTCCGGCGAATTCGGCGATCGTGGACGCCACGTCGACGGCGTCGGTCCGGGAATTGAACGGCCCCACCGCGGTTCGGGTCGGGGTGCGCACCGCGGTCAACCGGGGGAACGCCTCCTCGCTCAGGGTGAGCCACCACCCACGCTTGGGGAATTTGGAGCGGCGGTTGTACGGCGGCGCGTGCGCGGCGAGCAACCGCAGCTCGCGCACCCCGGCTTCGAGGCCGTGCGCGCACACCACATGGTCGACCCGAATCGCCAGTGTCACCATCTCTTTCATCCGGCCGCGGGTCTCCGAACCGGTGAAGTAGTTGCGGACGCGACGGCGCAGATTCACCGCAGTCCCTATATAGAGGACTTCGTCCGACGGTCCGCGGAAGAGATAGACGCCGGGCGCGGCAGGCAGATCGGTCGCGAAAGTGCGCTTGGCGCGCTGGGTTCCGGTGACGCCGGGCAGGTAGTCGAGCAGCTCGGTCAGGCTGTGTACGCCCTGATTGCCGACCCGGCCGATCAACGCGTGCAGCACGTCGACGGTGGCGCGGGCGTCGTCGAGCGCGCGGTGCGTCGGTGTCGTCGACGCACCGAGGAGCTGTGCCAGCACCCCGAGTCGTGCCGACGGGGCCTCGTCACGCGTGAGCACCCGCCGCGCCAGCTTCACGGTGCACAACACCTGCGGATTGGGCCACGCGATGTCCTGACGCGCCGCGGCCGCTTTGAGAAACGCGGTGTCGAACCGCGCGTTGTGCGCCACCAGCACTGCCCCGGCGGCGAACTCGAAGAACCCCGGCAGCACCCCCTCGATCCGCGGCGCCTCGTACACCATCGCCGTGGTGATCCCGGTGATCTGCACGATGGCGGGCGGAATCGCGTACCCCGGATTCACCAGGGTCGCGAACTCCCCCAGCACCTCACCGCCGCGCACCTTCACCGCCCCGATCTCGGTGATCGCGTCCCGATCAGCGCTGGTCCCGGTCGTTTCGAGGTCGACGACGACGAAAGTGGTGGCATACAGCGGGGTATCGAGCTCGTCGAAGGCCAACTGCCGAGCGGCAGCCGGGAGCGGAACGGGATCGGGCACGGCGAGCAGCGTAGGACGGGGGTCCGACAAGCTCGGCCCGAACTCGATGACCGCCCAGCCGCTCGGGCGCACCTCCTCCGAGCGCATCGAGTCGGCCATGGCCAGTAGATGTCGGAGAGAACCACCCGGCGACCCGTCCCGCGACCCGGCACAACCCGGGGCCGTGATCTTCGGAGCCGACAATTCGGCGCGAGACTTTCGTTCTGATGCGAACAAAATGCCCAAGATCAAACTGATTTGTGACCGGGCTCACATTCTTATCGAATTCACATGAGTTCATCAGATTTCAATGGGTAATCGGCCTTACCGCTCTGCGCGCGCCGCAGCTTACGGCGCGCCGCCCGTGAGGCGGACCGTCCGACACGCAGGCAAACCGCACTCCGAGCGTGTACGACCTGCGGATTTACCGATTCTGGGTACCGAAATCGCCGCGCGAACCCTATTGGCGACGCGCCGGTAGCGCCCGGAAATCTCGATCGCCGCGACCTGGCGTTATCGTTTCGTGATCGGGTGTGACTCAGCTCGCACACATTCTTCGGTGATATCAGCCGAAACCCCCCTTGGACCGATGTCCGACTTTACAAACCCCCGTGATGTCTTCGTAACCTTTTTGAGACCTCACGGAGTCCCGCCGATCGGAAACGGTCAGCGAGACGAAGCCCGCCGCGTCAAACGGACACGGCGTCGTGGGGCAGATTGGAAGTTCCGCATCATGGCGAACAACACCGTCAAGCGTCAGGCGCAGCGTGCCGTTGCCGTCGGAGCCGTCGGCGCTGCCACCATCGGCGCGTTCCTCCTGCCGGCCGCCCCGGCATCGGCCACCCCGGTGACCGTGCCCGGCATCGGCACTTTCGAGGTTCCGAACGAGATTCCGCTGCCCCAGGGCGTCCCCGGCATCGAGATCCCGGCCGCGCCGCAGGTTTTCACCGCACCGCGCGCCACCGCCGCCGACATCGCCCTCGATGCCGCGCTGAGCAAGATCGGCTCGCCTTACGTCTACGGCGCCGCGGGCCCGAACGCCTTCGACTGCTCGGGTCTGGTCCAGTGGGCCTACGCCCAGGCCGGCATGGACATTCCGCGCACCAGCGACGCCCAGCTGGGCGCCGGCACCCCGGTCTCCATCGATGCCCTGCAGCCCGGCGACATGGTGTCGTTCTACGGCGGCGGCCACTCCGGCCTGTACGCCGGTGACGGCAATGTCGTGCACGCCTCCACCGCGGGCACCCCCGTTCAGATCGCGTCGCTGTCGTCGATGCCGTTCGCGGGTGCTCGACGCTTCTGATCGAATGCCGCATGATGCGCAGTTCGCGGGGAAGTGCGCACCGTCACGGCACTGATCGTCCGGGTACGTGCGCCGTCCACTGGGTTGGACGGCGCACGTACCTTTACTGGACACGACTGCATACAGTTCCGTAACCTGATCGAGACCTTCTCGGCTGACGAGGAGATCGCGCTCAGGTAGTGCGCTGTATCGGCGGACAACGAGAGAACGGGGCACGGGCCACTGTGACTGCACACCACCGGAATTCGCACGCCACGCGTGGTTTCGCCGGAGCCCTTTCCGCCGCGATCCTGGTGTGCGCGATCTACACCGCCGGCCCCTCCGGTGCCGACCCCGTGGCCCTGCCGACCACCGCGACCGACGCGATCTCGCGCATGGTCGACCTCTCTCGCCAGTCCGAGCAGCTCAACCAGCTCGCACTCACCGCGCAAGGCGATCTCGACGCCAAGCTCGCGCTGCAACGCGAAGCCGACGACAAGGTCGCCGCCACCTCCGCGGTCGTCGAGGCCGCCCGCGCCGAAGTGCGCAGGTTCCAGCCGATGATCGACCGCACCGCCGTGGCCGCCTATACCGGCGTACGCACCAACAGCATGTTCGCTGTGCTGTCGAGCGGTTCACCGCAGCAGTTGCTGGACAAGATGTCGACGCTGGACGTGCTCGCCCAGCAGACCACCGACACGGTCCGCCAGTTCAAGCAGGCCGCCGACGCCGCCACCGCGGCCGACGCCGTCGCCCGCACCGCCGCCGAGGCGGCGCACGCCGCGACCACCGCCGCCGACGCGGTGCGCGCCGACGTCGAACGCAAACGCCAGGACCTCGCCGCCTCGACCACCTCGGTGGTCGAGGCGTGGAGCCAGCTCTCGGCGCGCGACAAGTCGACGCTGGCCGGTTCACCGTTCCCCCCTGGCTTCGACCGTGATTCGCTGCTCGCGGGCCTGGTCCCCGGCAGCGGCACCAGCGCGCTGGCCGCCGCCCTCACCCGCGTCGGCGATCCGTATGTCTGGGGCGCCACCGGGCCCGATCAGTTCGACTGCTCCGGTCTCGTGCAGTGGGCGTTCAAGCAGGTCGGCAAGAACGTGCCGCGCACCAGTTCCCAGCAGGCGGGCTACGGCACGCCGGTGTCCAAGGACGAACTGCTGCCCGGCGACGTGATCCTGTTCTATCCCGACATCACCCACGTCGGCATCTACGCGGGCAACGGAATGATGGTGCACGCCTCCACGTTCGGCGTGCCGGTCGCTGTCGCGCCGATCAACACCACCCCGTACCACTCGGCCCGGCGATACTGAGCAAGACCGGTGACCGATCCGTCCCCCCGCTCGGGCCTGCGTTCGTGGTTCTCGTCGAACGGCCGCCTGGAATTCTGCATCACGCTCGCCTCGGTCACACTGCTGACCGGGGCGTGCGTGGCACTGATCCTGGTGCCGCGCAACGCGGGTCCGTTGCAGCTGGCCACCGACGAGGCCGAAGTACTCGACACCTCCGAGGGCATCGACAATCCGCGCTTGAGTCCGGTGCGCCGCGAGCTGCAACCCTATGGCCCGATCCTGGTGCGTGAAGTCGCCGACGGTGCCGCGGCCCCGGCGCTGCTGGTGGCCCACCCCAGCCATCGCGCCGATCTCGATGTCCTCGAACAACAGCTGGGCCGAGCCATTTCGGATGTGAGCGCGGTGTGGGGCACCGAGTGGAATCGCGCGCCCGTGGTGGTCGTGGCGAGCACTCCCGCCGAATTCACCGCGCTGACCAGGTCCGCGGGCGCCACCGGCGCCGACGTGGCCGCCGTGTCGCTCACCGGGTCCTACACCCCGGGCACCCAGCCCACCGACCAGCGCATCGTGTTCAACCCCGACGCCCGCAGGCGGGTCGGCAACGAGGGCATGGCCACGCTGCTGCGCCACGAACTCACCCACCTCGCCACCCGAGCCGACACCGCCGACGGCGCACCGCTGTGGATGCTGGAGGGCTTCGCGGAGTACGTCGCTCAGCGCGATCAGCAGACCACCTTCTCCCAGATCGCGCCCACGCTGACCACCCGGTTGCGCGGCGGCGCCCTACCCACCGAACTCGTCGCCGATACCGATTTCACCGGTGTCGACGCGGCCTACGCCTACGAAAGCGCGTGGAGCACCTGCGCCTTCCTCGCCGACCGCTACGGCACCGCCGCCCTCACCACCTTGTACAAGCGCCTGGCCACCGGCCCGCAATCCCCCGCGGCCCAGGATGCGGCGTTCACCGCCGTGCTCGGGGCCTCGCGCGCCGAGTTGCTGGACGGGTGGCGGGCCTGGTTGCGCGGCCGCGCCGCATGACGGGCGCAGGCGCGGGTACGCCCGACCACGTCCGCCCACCCGTCAGCCGACCGATTAGGTTGTTCTCTTATGGCCCGAACTCTGCTGGTTACCAACGATTTCCCGCCTCGGCCGGGCGGAATCCAGTCGTATCTGCAGGCGCTGTCGAATCAGCTGCCGCCCGAGGACCTGGTGGTGTACGCCCCGCGCTGGCGCGGTGACAGCCACGAGAAGTTCGACGCCGCGCAGAAGTTCCAGGTGGTGCGTCATCCGACGACACTGATGTTGCCGACCCCCGCGGTCATCAAGCGGGCGAGTGCGCTGCTGCGCGAACACGGCTGCGACACCGTGTGGTTCGGCGCGGCCGCTCCCCTGGCGGCGATGGCGCCGATGCTGCGGCGCGCGGGCGCGGAGCGCATCCTGGCCAGTACCCACGGTCACGAGGTCGGCTGGTCGATGCTGCCCGGTTCGCGCCAGGTGCTGCGGTCGATCGGCGAGCACACCGATGTGGTGACCTACGTCAGCAAGTACACCCGCGGCCGTTTCGCCTCGGCCTTCGGTCCGCGCGCGGCCCTCGAGCATCTGCCGCCGGGCGTCGACCCCACCGAGTTCCGGCCCGACCCGGCCGCCCGGGAGGAGCTGCGCGCCCGCTACGGCCTCGGCCAGCGCCCGACCGTGCTGTGCCTGTCGCGGCTGGTCCCGCGCAAGGGCCAGGACATGCTGATCGTGGCGATGAGCGAGATCCGCGAGCGCGTCGACGGCGCGGTGCTGGTGATCGCCGGCGGTGGACCGTACGAGACGCGCCTGCGCGCGCTGGCCGAGGCGCTCGGCGTGCAGGACAGTGTGGTGTTCACCGGGCGGGTGCCCTCCGGCGAGCTGGCCGCCCATCACACGATCGCCGATGTGTTCGCGATGCCGTGCCGCACACGCGGGGCGGGCCTGGACGTCGAGGGGCTCGGGATCGTCTTCCTCGAGGCATCCGCGACCGGGGTCCCGGTCGTGGCGGGTGACTCCGGCGGCGCCCCCGAGACGGTGTGCGAGGGCGAGACCGGCATCGTGGTGCACGGCCGGTCGGTCCCGCAGATCAGCGATGCCATCGTCGAGCTGCTCACCGACCGGGACAAGGCGGCCGAGATGGGCGCCGCGGGCCGGGCCTGGGTGGAGCGGAACTGGCATTGGGACCGTCAGGGCGCCCGGTTGCGGGAACTGCTGCGGTGACACCTTGGCCGGGCCCGATGTGGCGTCCACTACGCTCAGCCGGGTGAGCAGTATCCAGGTCGCAGATCAGACCTTCCTCGCCGCACCCGGCACCGCGATCGCCGAGGTGCTCAGCGCCGCGAACAACTGGCGCCGCTGGTGGCCCGACCTGCGCCTCGATGTGCGCGAGGATCGCGGCGACAAAGGCATCCGCTGGACGGTGGCAGGCGCGCTGACCGGCACCATGGAGGTATGGCTCGAGGCCGTCCCCGAGGGCGCCATCCTGCACTACTTCCTGCACGCCGAGCCCACCACGGCCGCGTCGAAGCCGCCGCGCGCGCTGGCCGCGGCCAATCGCGCCCGCCGGGTCGCGGGCCGCAACATGGCCTTCGAACTCAAAGCACGACTAGAAGCCGGTCGCCCCGCGGGCGTCGCGCCCGCGATCCCCGCCGCCCCCTGACAGGCATCGTTCCCAGACAGAAATGAGGGCTTGGCTGCCATGGCCGACCGGACTCAGAGATCGATTCTCATCGACGCACCGTCGCAGCAGGTGATGGCCGTTATCGCGGATCTGGAGTCCTATCCGGAGTGGGTGGCCGCCGCGAAGTCGGTCGAAGTCGTCGATCGCGATGCCGAAGGGCGCGCGGCCACCGCACGGTTCGTGCTCGACGCCGGCGTCGTCAAGGACACCTACGTGCTGTCCTACACCTGGCGCGCCGACGGCAAAGCGGTGAGCTGGCGGCTGCTCGAAGGTGACCTGCAGAAGGCCCAGGACGGCAGCTACGAACTCCGGGACCGGCCGGGGGGTGGCACCGAGGTGGTCTACGAACTCACCGTCGACCTGAACATCCCGATGATCGGCATGTTCAAACGTAAAGCCGAGAAGGTCATCACCGACACCGCGCTCAACGAGCTCAAGAAGCGGGTCGAAGGCTGAGCGCCCCGGGCGGTACCCGCGTCGAACTGTTCGTCGGCAAGGGTGGTGTCGGGAAGACGACGCTGGCCTGCGCGACGAGCATGACCTATGCCCGCTCGGGTCAGCGTGTGCTGATCGCCTCGCTGGATCAGGCCCATTCGCTCGGCGACGCGCTCGGTTTCCGTTTCCCGCACGATCCGGGCACCGTCGCCGGGGTGGCCCGGGTGGCGCCCGGCATCGAGGTGATCGAGATCGATTCCCTCGCCCTGCTCGAGGACCGTTTCCGCGATGTGGTGACGATGCTCGCCACAGGCGGCGGCCACGATCACGGCTTCGACCTCGCCGCGCTGGACCCGGCCGAGCTGACCGGGCTGCCCGGTGTGCAGGAACTGCTGATGCTGGTCGAGATCGCCCAGTACGCCGAGGAGAACGACTGGGACGTCATCGTCGTCGATTGCCCGCCCTCGGCCGACATGCTGCGCATCGTCACCGCCCCCGACACCATGCTCAACTATCTCGAACGCCTCTGGCCCCGGCATGCGCGCACGATGAGCGCGATCGGACTGGATCTCCGCAAGGCGGTGCTCGCGGCCGCGGTCGAACGGGTCGTGGTCGCGGTGACCCAGGTCCGCGATCTCCTCGCCGACCGCACCCGCACCAGCGCCCGCCTGATCACCGGGCCCGAACAGGTCGCCGTCGCCGAGGCGCGGCGGGTGCGTTCGGCGGCCGCGTTGCTGGGCCTGCGGATGGACGCGGTGGTGGTGAACAAGGTGCTGGCCCCGGTGCCACCGCCAAGCGACAACGCCCACCCGGCCGTGCACTGGTATCTGAACCGCCGCGCCGAGCAACTCGAGGTGGTGGCCCGGCTGCACGAGCAACTCACCGATGTCCCGATCCTGATCGCCCAGCACGCCGGCGCCGAGCCGGTGGGGGTGAATTCGCTGGCGGCCTTCTCGCATTCGGTCGACACGCTGCCCGCACAACACGCTCAGGGCGCGGATTCGGGCGAACCGATGGTTCGATGGGAGTCCGGCTCCGGTGTCGACTCCGTGTACGCGATGCGGATGCGGCTGCCGGTAGTCGATCCCGGCACCTTGCGGCTGGGCCGAGTGGAGGACGATCTGATCGTGGGAGCCGACGGGGTACGCACACGCGTACGCCTCGCGCCGGTGCTGCGACGCTGCACAGTGGCGGGCGCCGAACTCGACACCGGTCACCTCGTGGTCCGCTTCCGGCCCGATCCGCGGGTGTGGCCCGCCGATCCGAACTACACGAAGGCCACCGCAGATGAGCACTGACTCCCAGTCCGAGCGCCACGGCCACGACGGCTTCGCCGAGTTCACCGAGGAGCTGCGCCTACTCTCCGAAGTTCTCCTCGCCCGGGTCGAACCCGTGCTACGCCGCACCGCCGCCGACGGTCGGGCCGACCTGGGCGGTTGCGCCTGGTGCCCGGTCTGTGCGGCCGCGGCCCTGCTGCGCGGCGACCACCACGACGTCGTCGCGGCCCTCGCCGACCACGGCACCTCCATGGTGACGGTCCTGCGCGAAGCCCTCGCGGGCATTCCCGTCGAACCGGTCCTCCCGCCGGAATGGGCCGAGCACGCTGCGGGACACCCGAATTCGGCCGACGACCATGCCACCGCACACGAGCCCACAGGTCAGCCCCCACGCCCCAGCGGTGCCACGGGTCTGCAGGATCCGGGTTCCAGCCCGCGCTCGCGAGCCCCGCGCCCGGACCAGTCCAGCGCCCCTCGCCCGCGCCGGGTCGACGAGTACAACGCGCCGCGGACCACGCGCACACCACACATCACCCCCGAACCCGACCGCGCCGACGCGACCGCGCCGGACGCTGACGCATTCGCCACCACCGCGCCGCCGACGGCCGCCAACCCGAACCAGCGCCCCAGGCCCACCGCCGAGGATCGGTCGGCCGCTGCCCGCGCGCCGCGCTCGCAATATGTCGACATTCCGGTGACGATCCGGGGATGACCAGCAGGATCGACCCTCAACACCTGCTCACCGTCGGCATCGATGTGGGTGGCACCAACATTCGTGCCTCGGTGGTCGACGTCGACGGCGAGGTGCTCGACACTGTGCAGGCGCCGACCCCGCATTCGGCGCGCGCCCTCGAGGACGCGATCGACCGCTCGGTGCGCGAGCTGGCCCGGCGGCATCCGATCGCGGCGGTGGGGCTGGCCGTCGCCGGTTTCATCTCGACCGATCAATCGACGGTCCTGTTCGCACCGCACCTGCCGTGGCAGAACGCCCCGGTCGCCCAACGGCTCACCGCGCGGCTGGGCCTGCCGGTGATCCTCGAACACGACGCGAACGCCGCGGGCTGGGCCGAGTACCGCTTCGGTGCGGCGGCGGGCGGGCAGACGGTGGTGCTCGTCGCGATCGGCACCGGCATCGGCGCCGCGCTGCTCATCGACGGTCAGCTCTATCGCGGCAGCCACGGCATCGCCCCCGAACTCGGCCATCTCCAGGTCGTGCCCGAGGGCCGTGCCTGTCCGTGCGGCAAACACGGATGCTGGGAGCGCTACTGCAGCGGAACGGCGCTGGCCGACACCGCCATCGAAATGCTCGCCACCGACCCCGTGCGTTCGGTGCTGGCGCGCGATGTGCTGCGCGACCCCGGCTCGCTCACCGGCCGCCGGGTCGCGGGCGCCGCACAGGACGGCGATCCGCTCGCGGTGCGGGTGATGGCCGACTTCGCGCGGTGGCTCGGACTCGGCCTCGCCTTCGTCAGCGATCTGTTCGATCCCGACCTCGTGGTGATCGCGGGCGGGGTGAGCAGTTCGGCGCCGCTGTTCCTCGACGAGGCTCGCGAACACTACGCGAGCGCGGTCACCGGAGCCGGGCATCGGCCGCTGGCGCGTCTGCGCACCACGCAGCTCGGGGAGGCCGCGGGCATGATCGGCGCCGCGGAATTGGCCAGGGCGGCGGTCGATGCGCCGGTGGCCGGTCGCGCGGCGAGATAAGGGTCACAGCCATGTGCTCCAGCTACCAGCTCGGGTTGGTTGTGACCTGCGACCAGCGGTAAAGTCGTTGTCCGAAGCCGCACACCACGATCCCGGTCCGAAGAAAGGACGCCATGTTCTATTGGCTGCTCAAGTACGTCTTCCCGGGACCGTTCATGCATCTGTACAACCGGCCCGTTGTCGAGGGCCTCGAGAACGTCCCGGCCGATGGACCGGCGATCATGGCGGGTAACCATCTGTCGTTCTCCGACTGGCTGTTCGCACCGCTGCTGAGCCCGCGGCGGATCAACTACCTCGCCAAGGCGGAGTACTTCACCACCCCCGGCTTCAAGGGGCGCCTGCAGAAGTTCTTCTTCAGCGGCACCGGCCAGTACCCGATCGATCGCAGTGGCGCCTCGGCTGCCGACGACGCACTCATCGCCGCCACCAAACTCCTCGACGAAGGTCGCCTCGTCGGCCTGTACCCCGAGGGCACCCGCTCCCCCGACGGCCGCCTCTACAAGGGCAAGACCGGCATGGCGCGCCTCGCGCTGGAGACCGGCGTCCCGGTGATCCCGGTCGCGGTGATCGGCACCGACAAGGTGAGCCCGCCCGGACCGTTCAAGTGGCGTCGCCAGAAGGTCACGCTGAAGTTCGGTGCGCCTCTTGATTTCTCGCGCTACGAGGGCATGAGCGGTAACCGCTTCGTCGAACGCGCTGTCACCGACGAGGTGATGTACGAGCTGATGCGGCTCACCGGCCAGGAATATGTCGACGTGTACGCGCACAGCCTCAAGAAGGGCGTCGCGCCCACCGACAACCAGATCGACGCCACCCGCATCCCCGAGACCAAGGCCGGCTGAGCCGAACCCTGGTGCGCCACACGATGAACCGGCGTACGTCGTCGTTGCCCGGATCGTTTCTCCGCGCACGCGTCCGCCGTTGCCCGGACACCTTCGCGCCCGATTGGTAACCTTTGCCAGGCACGGGCGGGCGGCCACCACAGGTGGCGGGCGTCGGGGACAGCGAGGTAGACGATGGCCGGAGGCGAATCCGACGAGGGCCGCGTCATGCCGTTCGCCCGGCGGACGACCCCGCGTGACGGCAATCCGCCCACCGGCCGGGTAGTGCGCAGCGCGCGCTTGGCCGCGGTACCGGTGGCCTACGCGGGCCGCCGCATCGCGGGCTTCGGCAAACGCGCCGCGGGTCGCGACCCCGCCGCCGTCGACCGCGACATCCGCGTTCGCACCGCCGAACACCTCTTCCAGGTACTCGGCGAGCTCAAGGGCTGTGTCGCGAAACTGGGCCAACTCCTCGGCCTGCTCGAACTCGGCCTGGCCCCCGACCTGGCCGAACCGTATCGCCAAGCCCTTGCCCGACTGCACGATTCGGCGCCCGCCATGCTTCCGGGCGCGGTCCACGCCGAGCTCGCCACCCATCTCGGCCCGGACTGGCGCTCGCTGTTCCTCGAATTCGACGACCGCGCCTCCGCCGCCGCCTCGGTCGGCCAGGTCCATCGGGCCCGCTGGCACGACGGCACGCAGGTCGCGGTCAAGGTCATGTACCCCGGCTCCCGCCGCGCGGTGCTGGCCGACCTGCAAGCTCTGCGACGCGCCACACCGTTGTTCACCGCACTGCTGCCCGGCGCCGACACCCGCCCGGTGGTGGAGGCGCTGTGCAACGAGATCCGCGACGAACTCGACTACGCCCGCGAGGCCGTCAACCAGCGCGCCTTCGCCACCGCCTTCGCCGACGACCCCGATGTCGTGGTGAGCCGGGTGATCGCCCAGCACGGTGACGTACTGGTCACCGAATGGCTCGACGGTGTTCCCCTGTCCCGGTTGATCATTCGCGGCAATGCGAACGAACTCGACCGGCTCGGCGTGCTGATCATGCGCTTCCTGTTCTCCGCTCCCGCCCGCGCCGCCCTCGTCTACGGCGACCCGCACCCCGGTAATTTCCTTCGCATGCCCGACGGCCGGCTCGGCGTGGTCGACTTCGGCGCCTGCACACCGTGGCCCGGCACCTTCCTCGACGTCGCGAGCGATGTCGGCGCCGCCGTCATCGCCGACTCCCCCGCCGACCTCGAGGCCGCCATGCGCCGCCACGGCTTCGTCGCCCCCGACCGCGACCTCGACATCGCCACCGTCGCCGCCCGCCTGCAACCGGTCCGCGAAGCCCTCCTCGCCCCCACCTACCCGCTCTCGGCCGACTGGCTCCGCGAACAGGTCCGCCTCGCCACCGACCTGCGTCTGACGAACATCCTGCGCCAACTCACCATGCCCCCCGCCCACACCCCGATCCTGCGCTCCTTCCTCGGCGGTCTGGCAGTGCTGTGCCAACTCCACACCGCCGTCCCCCTCCGCGCCGAATGCACCCGCTGGTACCCCGAAACCGCCGCCGCCGCGGGGCTGTAGACGCCTCACCCGAGTTCGGTCTGCCGTACGGCATCGTTCATGTTCCGTTGCCTTGCTAACGACCGGGTGTTCCGACCGGTGGCGCACCGTGACGTTCATGGCTGTTTCGGATTTCGCGATGTCTCGGCGCACGCTGCTGCGCGCAACCGCCCTCGGTGTGGTGACCGCTCCCGCCCTGGTGGCCTGCGGTGACGATGGGCCCGCATTGGTACGAGCCAGGCCTTCGCTCACGCACGGGGTGGCGGTCGGGGATCCGCGTAGTGATGGCGCCCTGATCTGGGCTCGCTCGGATACGCCCGCGACGCTGGTGGTGGAGACGTCGGCGAGCGAGAAGTTCACCGACGTCAAGCGATTCACGGGGCCGCTGCTCACCCCGGCTACCGACGGCACCGGACGGGTGCGGGTGAACGGTCTGCCCGCCGGGCAGCTCGTGCACTACCGGGTACGCCTCGACAGGGAGGGCGGCGCCAGCTCGGAGACGCTCACCGGCGTGTTCCGCACGGCGCCGACCGCGCCCGCCGACATCTCGCTGCTGTGGTCCGGTGACGTCGCCGGCCAGGGTTTCGGGATCAACCCGGACCTGGGCGGCATGAAGGTGTTCTCCGCCATGGCCGCTCGCGACCCGCACCTGTTCCTGCATTCCGGCGACTGCATCTACGCCGACAACGCGCTGAAGGAATCGGTGACGCTGCCCGACGGGCGGATCTGGCGCAACATCACCGCCGAAGCGAAAAACGCCCCCGCGGAAACCCTCGACCAGTTCCGCGGCAACTACGCCTACAACCTCACCGACGACAACTACCGCCGGTTCAACGCCGCCGTCGCCCAGATCGTCCAGTGGGACGACCACGAGACCACCAACAACTGGTCCCCCGGCGGCACGGTCGCCGCCGACAAGGGCTACACCGAGCGCAGCATGGACACCCTCGCTACGCGTTCGTGGCAGGCCTTCCACGAGTGGATGCCGTTGGAGCCCAAGGAAGCCGTCGACGGCCGCCTCTACCGCAAGATCTCCTACGGCCCGCTGCTGGACGTGTTCGTCCTGGACATGCGCGCCTACAAGGACGCCAACACCGCCAATACCGCGCCCCAGGGCCAGATCCTCGGCGCCGCCCAGATCGCCTGGCTCACCGAGGGGTTGAAGAACTCCAAGGCCACCTGGAAGATCGTCGCCGCCGACCTGCCGCTGGGTGTGGTCGTCCCCGACGGCAAGACCGCCTTCGAAGGCCCCGCCAACGCCGCCCCCGGCGCACCGTCGGGCCGCGAGACCGAGATCGCCCAGGTGCTCTCGGCGATCAAGGCGAACAAGGTCGGCGATGTCGTCTGGCTCACCGCGGATGTCCACTACACCGCCGCGCACCACTACTCCCCCGCCCGCGCCGCCTTCACCGATTTCGACGAGTTCTGGGAGTTCGTCTCGGGCCCGCTCAACGCGGGCGCGTTCGGCCCCAACCCTCTCGATCCCACCTTCGGGCCCGAGGCGGTCTACGTCCACGCGCCGCCCACCGCGAACACCTCCCCGATGGATCCGGAGTACCAGCACTTCGGCGAGGTGAAAATCGACGGCCGCACCGGAGAAATGACCGTCAACTTGTGCGACGCGACCGGAAAAGTCCTGTTCACCAAGCAACTCGCGCCCACGCGGAAATAGGTGCGAAGTACCCTGCGCAAGAACCGCGCACCTATGGTTAGCTATGCGGTCATGGGCACGCCGCATACCGTCATCTCCGAAGAATATCTCCCCACCGATACGGCGGATGTCGTTCGCACTGTGCGTGATTCGCGCGGTCGGTCGGAACGGTTGACGGTGCGCGGCGGTGAACAGACCGAAGAGTCCTATGGCCTGACCGATCAGCGCGGGGCGCTCTCGCTGCGCAAGATGAATTCGGTGCTCGACATCAACCTGGGCCGGCGCACCGTGCGCGTGCAGGCGGGCGCGAAGCTGTCCGAGATCGACCGCAGGCTCGGCGCGCACGGTCTCGGCCTGCCGGTGGTCGGCGATCATCGCGACATCACCGCGGGCGGCTTCGCCTCCGTCGGCGGGGTGAGCACCGCCTCACACCGCTACGGCATGTTCATCGACCAGATCGTCGACCTCGAGTACGTCGACCCCGACGGCCGGATCGGCACCTGCGGGCGCGGCCACCACACCGAGCGGTTCCACCGCATCCTCGGCGCGGGCGGTCGCGCGGGCATCATCACCGCCCTCACCCTGGACGTGGTCGAGGTCGACAAAGACCACACCATGCTCACCACCGACGCCGACCGGTTCCTCGACTTCGACTCCTTCGTCGAGCACGCGACCAACGAGATCACCAACCCCGGCAGCGCGGCGCTGCAGGTCGGTCGCTGGGTCGACACCGCCCCGCTGAAGGTGGCGCGCCCGGTCGGCACCGGCCAGGTGACCCTCGGTGCCGTCCGTTTCGGTCAGTGGTCGAGCCTGTACCCCACCGCCCCCACGCGCGGCCTGCGGGCCCGGCGTGAGGTCGGCACGCGGACTCGGAAGTCGCTGGGCGCCATCGCTTCCGCCGCGGGCGGCCGCGCGGGCATGCCGGTCCGCAACGCGGCGGCGGGCGCGCTGATGTTCGCGCCGAAGGTCCTCACCATGCGCGACGCCGAGTACCTGGCCGACACCGTCATCAACTCCTCCGAACGCGGCCCCGCCTACCGCGTCGGCGTGTTCGCCCCGCTGGCCAACTACGGTTCGGTCTTCTACGGCCTGCACGATCTGTTCTCGGCGCACCGCGAGCGCTCGGGCTGCTTCACCGTCATCTCCGCGATGACCTACGGCGTGCGCTCGGAGTACCTGCGCGCCGAAGCCGCCGCCCGCGGCCTCACGCCCGCCGACTACGGCCTGATCACCTTCACCTGCCGCCTGCGTCCCTCGGCCCTGCCCTCGGAGCAGCTGCGCGAGATCGTCTCGGGCATCGACGACATCTGCCGCTCGGAGCAGGGCCTGCGCTACAGCGTCTGAGGACGGACTCGGCGGGTTCGGCGTTTCGCCCGGCTGCGCGTATTCGCGCACTGTGTTACACGCCGAACCCGCTGGTCACGTCGGGTCCGACGGCGGCTATCTGACTATCAGTCATATCCATCTCCCAGTGGATGGGATAGTCGGCTCTACGGATCACGCGGAGAAAGTGTGATGTCGGTTACGCATTTCGATCGTTCGTCGAATGCGGGCCCCATCCTCGAAAGGACCTCTGATGGTCGCTCCCACTCCGACACCCGCCGTGGACCGCTGGACCCCACGCCTGATCTTCTCGCTCGCCTCGATCGTGCTCCTGCTGGAGATGCTCGCGGTGAGCTACATGATGATCTCGACGGCGCTACCGTCGATCGCCGCGCACTACCAGACCACCCAGGGCGCCTGGCTGCTGACGTCGTTCCTGCTGGTCGGCGCCGTCACCGCGCCGCTGATCGGCAAGCTGGCGGACATGTACGGCAAGCGCAAAGCCCTGCTCGGGTGCGTGACCGTGGCAGCGGCGGGATCGCTGCTGTCGGCGATCGCGGGCAGCTACGCCGTCCTGATCGCGGGCCGTGCGCTGACCGGCCTGCTCATCCCCTGCCTGTTCCTGAGCTACTCGCTGATCCGGGACGTGTTCCCGGCGAAGACGATCGCGCTGGCGGTGAGCATCGCGACCAGCGGCATGGGGTTGATCGCGATTCCCGCGCCGTTCCTCACCGGGTGGCTGATCGACAACCACGGATTCCGCAGCATCTTCTGGTTCTTCGTCATCGGTCTCGCCGTGCTGGGCGCGCTGATCTTCTTCACGACGGCCGAGTCGTCGGTGCGGCTGCGCTCACGGATCGACCCGCTCGGAGCGATTCTGCTCGGCGGCGGCATCGCCGGCATCCTCATCGCGGTCAGCTTCGGACCGACCTGGGGCTGGCGTGACAGTACGACCATGGCGTACCTCTTCGGTGGCGTGGTGCTGCTGCTGGCCTGGCTGGCGAGCGCGCGAATGATCCGGGAACCGCTGATCGACCTCGATGTGCTCGGCCGCCGTTCGGTGCTGCTCACCACGATCGGCGCCGGACTCTGCTACGGCGCCAGCGGGCTGTTCACCATCCTGCTGCCGATGATGGCCATGACGCCCGCCGTGTTCGGGCTCGACTACGGATTCGGCGTCACCGCGGAGGGTTTCGCGATCTTCCAGGCGCCGGTGGGGCTGATGGTGGTGGTCGGCGGCGTGCTCGTGGGTGTGCTCGTCGGCCGCCGCGACGTCCGCCCCCGCATCCTGATGACCTGCGGCATGCTGCTGATGGCCGTCGGATTCGTGCTGACCGCCGCCGTGCACGACAGCAAGCCCCTGCTGA
Source organism: Nocardia sp. NPDC055050 (assembly GCF_053608345.1). Taxonomy (NCBI): domain Bacteria; kingdom Bacillati; phylum Actinomycetota; class Actinomycetes; order Mycobacteriales; family Nocardiaceae; genus Nocardia; species Nocardia sp. NPDC055050. The sequence continues at coordinate 463 of NZ_JBSGVG010000016.1, read as the reverse complement.
TCGTCTTCGCGGGCATCTTCGGCACGGGCATGGGCATGGCCTACGCCGCGATCCCGAATCTGCTGATCGAGGCCGTGCCGCCGCAGTTGCAGGCAGGCACCGCGAGCATCGTCGGCGTCTCGCAGAGCGTGTTCCCCGCCGTCCTGCCGGTTATCGCCTTCACGATCATGAACAACTCCTACATCGCGCCGATCCCGCCGGAGATGACGCAGGGCGCGGTGTTCTATCTGGACCGCGGCTTCACGATCGCCTTCCTGATCGGTGGTGCGACCGCGCTCATCGGTGCGGTGGTCGCGGCGGCGCTGCCCCGCCGGATCGTGCAGCTGTCCGCTCCGCGCACGGTGGAAGGGCCGGAGGAAGGACTGGTGTTCGCGCACTGAGGCATTCGATGCCCAGAGCCGGTCGTGCGCTCGCACGACCGGCTCTGCCGTTCTCGGGAGACATCCTCCGACAACGAAAACGG
>NZ_JBSGVG010000015.1:147523-147913 GCF_053608345.1 Nocardia sp. NPDC055050 | reverse complement strand
ACCCGCCTCCGTGGGAGGCGGGTTTCTGCATTCGACCTTCTCGGACGCGGAGCTAGCTCTCGCCCAACGCGATCGCCATCGTCGGGCAGGCCGACGCCGCCGAGCGGACCTCCGATTCGGTGGCACCACCCGGATATTCGTCGACCACCACGGCCAGGTCCTCGGCGTTCACCTCGAACACCGTCGGCGCGATACCCGCGCACAGGGCATGGCCCTCACATTTGGTCCCGTCGACCGACACCCTCATGACCGTTCTCCGCCTTCGTTGTTTCTCGGGGTCGGGGCCCCCCCCCCCCGGGGGGCGGCCGGGGGGGTTTGTTTTGAGTTACCCCCCCCGCCGGGGGGCGGGGGCGCCCGGGGGGGTTGCGGGCCCCGGGGGGGGCCCAGAAA
>NZ_JBSGVG010000015.1:0-147513 GCF_053608345.1 Nocardia sp. NPDC055050 | reverse complement strand
GCGCACAGGGATGGGCCCTCACTTTTGGCCCCGTCGACCGACACCCTCTTGACCGTGCTCCGCTTTGGTTTTTTCGGGGGGTCGCGCCGACCACCCCGGTCGGCGCGACGGGGTGATTACTTGAGCATTCCGCCCGCGTCGATCGGCAGGGGCACGCCGGTGACGTAGCGAGCCTCGTCGGAGGCCAGATACAGCACCGCGTTGCTGACATCCTCGGGCTCGATCCAGGCCACCGGCAGGGTGTGGAACAACCGGGCGATCGGCTCGAGGTCGGCGGGGCCGGGGCTCTCCAGATCCGGACGGAACAGCTTGTAGGTGCCCTCGTTCATCACCATGGGCGTGTTCACGTGCGTCGGGTGGACCGAGTTCACCCGGATGGAGTGCTGCGCCAGTTCCACCGCGAAGGTCCGCATGAGTCCGACGACACCGTGCTTGGCCGCGACATAGTGGCCGATATTGGGGTAGGCCTTGAGCCCGCCCACCGAGCTCGTCAGGATTATCGAGCCGCCGCGCTCACCGGCGATCACATGCGGCACAGCGGCTTTCACCGATTTCCAGACGCCGCCGAGGTTGACGTCGATCATGTCGTCCCACAGGTTCTCCTGCAGATCGACCAGCGCGCCGCCCTCGTTGCCGATCCCGGCGTTGGCGACGATGATGTCGAGCCTGCCCAGTTCGGCGACCGCGCCGTCGACCGCGACCTTGAGCCCGTCGTAGTCGCGGACATCGACCTCGGCGGTGACCACGCGACGGCCCTGTGCCCGGATGAGATCGGCGGTGGTCGCCAGATCCTCCGGGGTCGACATCGCGAACGGCACGTTGTCGAGTTGCTTACAGACATCGATGGCGATGATGTCGGCGCCTTCCTGCGCCAACCGCAGCGCGTGGCTGCGGCCTTGCCCGCGCGCGGCTCCGGTGATGAACGCGACCTTGCCTTCGACCCGTCCGGTCATGATTACCTACCTCTGTCGTTGTTGTCGTGGTCAGGATTGGGGAGTGAAGCAGATGTGCAGTTCGCTGAGCCCACGCAGCAGGAAGGTGGGTTCGTACTCGTAGGTGCGCGCGTCGACCGGACCGTGCTTGTCCGCGTCGATCTCGATGTCGAGCAGCCGGTCCAGGATCCGTTCGATCGAGACCCGACCCTCGACCCGCGCGAGCGGGCCGCCCGGGCAGGTGTGCACGCCGCGGCCGAACGCGATGTGCTCACGGAAGTTGTCGCGGTCGAGACGGAACTCGTGCGGGTCCTCGAATCGGCGCGGATCGCGATTGGCCGCGCCGGGGCAGAACATCACCAGGCCGCCGGCCGGGATGTCCACCTCACCGACGGTGGTCGCGCGGCGAGCGAGCCGGAACCCGCTCTTGACCGGTGCGTCCATCCGCAGAGTTTCCTCGATGAAGTTCGGGATCAAGGTGCGGTCCTCGCGCAATCGCTGCTGCACGTCGGGGTGATCGCCCATGAACCGCACCGCCGCGCCCAGCACCTTGGCCGTGGTCTCCTGCCCCGCGGCGAACAAGAAGGTCGCCGACCGCGCCACATCGAGGACCTCCGGCGTGGTGCCGTCCGGATACTTCGCCAGCGCCAACGACGTCAGTACGTCGTCGCGTGGCTCGTTGCGGCGATCGGTGATGTAGGAGACGAATTTCTCGTCCAGCCAGGCCAACGGGTTGCTCGAGAGCGCTTCGTTGTCGATCGCACCGGGTCGGGCACCCGGCTGGGGCGCGCCGAGCACGACACGGAATTGCTGGTGATCGACTTCGGGAACGCCGAGCATATCCGCAACGACCAAGAGCGCGAACGGCTTGGCGTACTGGGAAAGGAATTCACATTGGCCGGCCTCGACGAATTCGTCGAGCTGCTGGTCGGCCAGCCGCCACATGAATTCTTCGTTTTCTTTCAAGCGGGCGGGCGTGAGCAGACGATTCAACACCGACCGCGCGAAGGTGTGTTGCGGCGGGTCCATCGTCACCATGTGCTCGAACATCGGCAACTCGGTCCGATGCTGGTCGATGAGGTCGCTGATATCGTCGCCGACCGGCGTGAACGGCAGCGGCGGGAACGGCCCGCCGACGGCGACAGCCGAGGAGAAGATCGACGAATCCTTCAGTACCTCAGCCGATTCCTCATATCCGGTGACGGCGTACACACCGAAGTGCGGCTCCTGGGTCACCGGGCACTTCGACCGCAGATGATCGAAATAGGGATGGGGATCGGGAATCAGATCCGGGTCGGTGAAGTAGTTCACTGTATCGAAATCGGTCACGGAGAACTCCAGGTGATCGGGAAGCCGCGACAAAGACGCGCACTTCGATGGTAACAACCATATTCATTTTTGAGAACCTCATTCCCACCAGGCAGCACGGAACTCCGCGCGGTCGAGCGGGTAGAGGATTAGGGCAGGTAGACCCGGCTGGCCAGCCAGCGTCCGTTGACGAGTTCCATCGTCATCTGGACCCGGCTGTGGTCGACGCGCGGATCGGCGGCGGCGATATTGGTGACCGTCTGATCGATGAACAACAGCACTTCGACCTTGGTCTCGGATTTCGATTTCACCGCGGCGTCGAGCACCGTGCCGGTGCCGGTCGCCTTGTTCTCGAGCAACAGCTGGCGCAGCTGCCCGCTCGACCGGGTGTACATGTCCTTGAACTCGCCGGTCGATCCGTCCAGCACCGCCGCGAAATCACGATCGAGGTGGTTGGAGTCCACGCTGGTCAAGGTGACGGCGTAGGCCCGCGCCGCCGCGAGCCCGGCTTCGGCGGCGGCGTCGGTGTCGGACTTCTCGTCGAGTTTCCAGCCGAGGAAGCCGGCCACCACCAGCGCTGCCACGGCGGCCACCACGGTGACCGGCGCGGCGATCCGGCGCGCGATCGCCCGCACCCGCTGCAGCTTCGTCGGGTCTGCGTGTTTCGGCTCTTCGGTCGGCGCCGGATCAGAATCCGCCGATGTCTTCACTACCGCCGGTTCGAGCAATTCGGTCTCGGTCTTGGTGTCCGTGTCGTTCATAGCGATTCCTAGCGTGGTGGTGTGCGGTGCGAGTCCGGAAGCCGGTCACCGAGGTACCGGCGTCGACAGATCCGGACCGGCGAAGGTGAGCGGGAGGGTCCATGGTCCGAGCGGAGTCGGGATCGCCTGTGTCGCGGTCGCCTGTCCCGGCGGCGGCGGACCGGGGACACGCGAACCCGGCGGGCGCGGTGCGTTGCGCGCACCGCGGATGAGGACCGACGGGTCCTCGTTCGGGCAGTAGGTGTAGAGGTAGGGCTCGGGGAAGTCCGGCTGCGACGGTGAATGTCGCGGCAGGTTGTAATCGCAGGAGTAGCGGGGGTACAGATTCACCAGCCCCCAGAGGCCGCCGTCGTGGAATGCCGCGGTGAGGTTGCCCAGCGTCGAGCCCGCGCGCTCGGTCGGGAAGAAGAACTCACGCAGGGCAGGCACTCGCGAGTTCGCCATGTCGGCCACCGTGGTGAGATTGCCGAGCAGGTCGACCACGCCGGGAGAGTTCTGGTCCAGCACCTCGTCCAGCGCACCGAGCGTGCCCGGTGCCGCGCCGAGCAGATCGACGAATCCGCCCGACTTCGCCTCCACGCCCGACATCACTCGTGCCGCGTCACCGGCGAATTCACCCAGTCCCGGCGAGGCGGTGGCCGCGGTGCTCAGCACCGTCCGGCTGTCGCGCAGGAGCCCGACCGTTTGGGGCAGCACCGAATCCAAGGTGGAGACGAGAAAGATGCCACCGTCGATGATGTCGGAGAGCTTGCGCGGGCCCTGCTCGCTCACCCCGAGTTCCTTGACGATCGCCGCCAGCCGCGCCGGATCCACCTGTGCGAGCGTGGTATCCAGCTGCGCGAGGGTCTGCCACAGCGGCACCGGCGTCGAAGTCCGCTCCACCTCGATCTCGGCGCCGTCGGCCAGGTAGGGGCCGTCGTCGTCGACGGGGCGGAAATCGAGGTACTGCTCGCCTGCCAGCGACAGGCTCGCGACCCGGACCGCGCCACCGACGGGCACCCGGGCCTGCGCGTCGATCGCCGCGGTGGCCACCAATCCGGTCGAGGTCAACTCGATCGCGGTGACCTCACCGATCGGGACGCCGCGCAAGGTGACATTCTGCCCGGTCAACAGCCCACCGGACTGTGCGAGGTGCACCCGGACGGTCATGGTGGCCGCCGTGGGGTCGACGCCGAGGGCGCCGAACAGCAGATACGCGATGCCGACGATCAGGGTCAGCACCAGCGCGCCGCTGGACAGGATGGACCGGAACCGGCCACCGAGCACAGCCGCGCCGACCACGACGCGCGCGGGCACGCCGAGCACGAGCCGAAATCGCTGCGCAGGTGTCATCGGCCCGCTCCCGTCACGCGCTGCTGCAGTTTGAGCAGGGTGTAGGTCAGGGTGCCGACGAGAGCCTGCCAGTCGCTCGCGTCCGGTATCCGGCTACCCGGATCACCGGGATGCGCAGGATCGGGCACCGCCCCGATCGTCACGTCCTGCAGATCGGCGTTCACGTGCGCCGAGGTGCCGTTGGTGATCTTGATGATCGGTCCGAGAATCGAATTCATCGCCGCGAGACTGGCATTGGGATCGGTCGAGGCCGCGTTGAGCCCGGCGGAGAGCCGGTTGACGTCGGCGACCATGCCCGCGGCGGACCCGTCGATGGCAGGGAACTTCGCCAGTTCCCGACTGATCTGATCGACCTGCCGGATCAGCGTCAACGCCTGCTGGGAACTGTCGGTGGCGGCCGTGAGCGCCGGTCCCGCGACGTCGGCCAACTCGCCGAGCGGGCGACGCTGCTCCTGCAATTGCCGGGTGAGCTGGTCGACTTCGACGAGTGCGGTGCGGATATCGGCCGATCGCGCGGCCAGTGCCTGCACCACTCTGGTCGATCTGTCCAGCAGCGCGGCGAGATTCGCGCCTCGGTCGCCGACGGCGTGTCCGAGGCCGTTGACGATATTGGTCAGGTTCCGGATCACCCCACCGTTGACCAGCAGCGACGCGGTGGTGAGCAGCTCCTCGATGGTGGCCGCGGCCTGGGTGGCCGACAGCGCGATGGTGTCGCCGTCGTGCAGCACCGGCCCGCCGGGAGCGGCGGCGTCGGGCGGAGTGAGCGCCACAAAGACATCGCCGAGTGGTGTGGCGGTGCGTAATTCGGCCCGGGTGCCCACCGGCAGGGCCACCCCCGGCTGAATGCGCATCGTGACCACGGCGGTGTAGTCGCGTGCCGACATCCGCGCGACCTCGCCCACGTCGGCGCCGAGCACCCGCACCTTCGCCTGCTCGGGCAGGTTCAGCGCATTGGCGAAGCCGGCGTGGATCGTATAGCCGCCGTCGCCGACGCCGGGCGCGGGCAACGGCAGATCACCCAGACCCACCGCGCAGCCGGGCACGGTGGCCAGCACCACCCCGGCCAGCAGCAGGGTCGACGCGGACCGATATCGCTGCCTCATCGTGGCAACCTCGACATCGCCTCTAGCATGTCGGTGATGCCGAAGTCCGGCCCGAAATCCTGCAATGTTCCTGTGCTGCAACCGAGTTGGCGTAGCCCCAGCACGTTGCACACCTCCTTCACCAGTTGGCCGTCGAAGAAGACCTTGTCCAGCAGCGCGTGCACCCGGACGCCGCGGTAGTCGACGTCGATGGCGTTGTAGGCGTTGTTCAGCAACAGCGGTGTCACGTCGATGAACTCGGCGATCTCCTCGCGGTAGTCCGCGAGCGCGTGGGTGACGGTGCCCGCGTTGGTCACCGTGGAGCGCAGGCTCGCACTGTTCTGGGACAGGAGGTCATCGGTCTGCTGCATGATCTGCACGATCTGCGCGCCGGTATCACCCGCGCCGATCTGGAGATCGGCCAGAACACTACTCAATTGCCCTGTCGCACTGCCGAATTCCCGGATCGTCTGGTCGTTGTCGGCCGCAGCGCGAATCAGGACCGCCAGGTGCTCGACGATGTCGGTGATCGCCTTCTGGGTCTGGGCTCCCCCGTCCTCGCCGAGCCGCAGGGCACCGGACAGTTCGTTCATCGTGGCCCGAAGTTCCGGACCGCTGCCCGAGGCGATCCGCGCGGACGTATCGAGCAGGCGCGCGATCGGACCGGTCTCGGGAGTCGCGCCGGCCAACTGCGCGGCCATCCCGTCGGCGGCGCCGAGCAAGCGGTCGAAGTCGATGGGGGTGCGGGTGCGGTCGAGGCCGAGCTGCGCTCCGTCGGCCAGGGTGGCGCCGCCGCGGTAGGCGGGCGTGAACTCGACGTGGCGATCGGTCAGTACCGAGGTCGAGACGGTCACCGCGGTCGCGTCCGCCGGGATGTCCACCGCGCCCTCGACCCGCATGGTGACCTCGACATGGGAACCGCGCGGGGTGATGGCGGTGACCTCACCGACCGGCATCCCGAGCACGGCCACGGCGTTGCCGACGTAGAGTCCGGCGCCGTTGTCGAATCGGGCCGTCACAGTGATGGCCGAATCCGTGTCGTTCGGGCTGCCCGCGCACCCCGCGAGCGCGCCGAGTCCGAGCACCAGCACGATCCTGGCCAGCGTGGCGAGTCGTGTCATTTGCAGTCCTGGAAGTAGGGGGCCAGCGAGACCTGGTCGGCGCGCCCGCTCAGCGCGCACATCCAGGAATCGATCAGCGGCCCCGCGGGCGCGGTGAAGTCGACCTCGTTTGCGGTGCCCGACGCGTTCGCGAAATTGCGGATGGGGACGGGCAGGATCTGCAGGATGTTGCGCAACAGGTCGTCGTGGCGGGCGAGGCTGCCGAGCAATCCGTCGAAACCGCGCAGCAGTTCGTCGATCTTGGGCCGATCCTCGACGACCAACACCCTGACCTGATCCGCCAGCCGCCGCGTCGAGTCCATCAGGGTCTGGAGCGCACCGCGCCGCGCGAGAATCTCGGTGACCAGGTCGCGGCCCTGGCCCACGATGGCCGCGAGGTCGCCCTGCTGACCGTTGACCACCGTGGTCAGCTGTTGCACGCCGGTCAGGAGCGCGCCGAGTTCGTTGCGACGGCTACCCAGCAGTGCGGCCAGCGAGCGCAGATTCCCCAGCAGCCCGGGCAGTACCGTCGGCACGCCGTCGAGTTGGTTGGCCAGCGCGTCGAGCGAGGTGGCGATACGGCCGGAGTCGATCTGTTCGAATGTCGCGGTGGCGTTGTCGAGTGCTTGCTGCAGATCGTAGGGAACGGCGGTGCGCGACAGACCGATTCGGTGATCGGCGATCTCGCCGTCACCCGCCGGGGTCAGTTCGACATAGCGGGCGCCGAGCAGGGTGGTCAGTTTGATGGCGGCGCGGGTGTCGGCGCCGAGGGCTGCGGACCGATCGACGCTCAGGGTGACCAGCACCCGGTCACCGGCCAGCCGCTGACCCGCGACCGTGCCGACCGGAACACCGGCGACGGTGACCCCGTCGCCCACGCGCAGACCGGCGGCCTGCGCGAACTCGACGTCGTAGCGCTGCTGTCCGACGCCGAGGGAGTTGAAACCCACCGCCCCGGCGACGATGGCGAGCAACAGTCCGAGCGCGATCAGCCCCAGCACGGCTTTCGAAGGCTGTTTCGATGTCATTGCCTCACCTGCAGATCGGTGATTGTTGGATGGCGCCGGTCGGCGAGGCCAGAGCGACGATGGTCGGTACCAGGGTGGCCAGCGCGGGCAGGAACGTCACGCCCATGTTGCACAGGTAGGTGTTGAGGTAGGACCCCTCCTGGCTCGCCCTGGCGAGCCCCTTCAGCAGCGCGGGCAGGTTGAAGCCCAGGTAGGCGAAACTGTCCTTGTTCTGCTCGAAGTGCTTCGTGAATCCTGGTTCGCGCGTGAGGAATTCGTTCAGCTGTGGCCGCACGTCCTCGACGACGGTGGCCAGGCGCCCGGTCACCGACGCGACGGTCGTCAACGACCCCATCAGCTCGTCACGGTGACGCGAGAGTCCGTCGATGATCGAGCGCGACTGGGCGAGCAGGGTGCTCACCGTACCGCTGTGCGCCGCCAAGTCGCCCACCACCTGGCTCAGGTTCGTGATCACCGCCCCGAGCACCTGATCCGGTCCGGCGACGGACTCGGCCAGGGTGGAGACCTGCGCGATCAGCAGCACCAGCGAGGTGTTGTCGCCCTGGAGCGCGGTGATCAGCGCTCCGGTCACATTGTCGACCTGCTGCGGATCCAGCCCACCGAACAGGGGCTCGAACCCGTTGAGCAGCACCGAGATATCGAACGAGGGTTCGGTGTGCTCGAGCGGGATCGTGCCACCGGGCGCCACCTCCTGCGGTTGCCCGAAGTCGGCCAGGGAAAGGCCGAGATAGCGCTGGCCGATGACATTCTGATAGGTGATCGAGGCTTTCGTATTCCCGAACACCTTCTGTTGTTCCTCGACCCGGAACCGCACCTCGGCGCGATTGCCGACCAGCGCGATCCCGTCGACGCGACCCACCCGCACCCCGGCCATCCGCACATCGTCACCGGCGCGCAGGCCCGTGACATCGCTGAAGATCGCGGAGTACGTTCTCGCCGAGCCGTCCACCCCGCGGTGCAGCGTCACGAAGGTGACCCAGATCAGTCCGAGGGACACGACCAGGAACAGGCTCAGCCCGATCAGTGATCGACGAAAACTCATCGGCCGCCGCCCACCGGGAGCGGACTGTCGGAGAGCAGTTGCGCCAGTACCGATTCCGCGGCGTTGGCCTCTCCGCCCAGAATCCGGCGGATCAGGTCCTGCAGTTCCGGCGCCAGCTGGGGTACCGAATACGACCGCGGATTCATACTGGGTGACAACTCCTGCTGGGGGATCGAGTCCGGTGCGGTGGTGCAACTCGGCGCGGCCAGCTGGCCGTATCGGGGACAGTCCGCGCGGGTGTAGGCGGTGTGCGGGCTCAACCGGAACTGGAATTTGCCGGTACCCATCTGGGTGTCGGAGTTCCAGAACTCGGCGAACCACAGATCCGAGATCGTTTTGATCCGGACCACGATCGGTGCGAAACTGCCGGCTCCCTCGCCCAATACATCGAGGACCGGCACCAGATCATTCGTCACTGTGACGATCTGATCGGTATGTCGAGCCAGCCCGCCGCCTACCTTGGACAGGGTGTTGTTGCCCGCGGACAGCAGGTTCATCAGTTCGCCCTCGCGTTCGGCGACCGTGCGCAGCGGAAGTACCGCCGAATGCAGGGCATCGAGCAGGTCCGGGGCCGCCGCGTTGAGCCCGTGCACCGCCTCGGCCATCGCGCCCAGGGTCGAGGGCCCACCATCGGGCGCGAGTAGCGCATCGAATTCCCTGGTGATCCGGTCGAGTTGCCCACCGGCGCGCACGATGTCGTCACCCCGCCGATCCGTGGCCGCGGCCACCGCGGCGAGCATTCCGACTGTGGTGTCGGACCCGACCCGCCCCGTACTCGCGATGATCTCGCGCAACTTGGTCAACGCGGTCTGCAACTGCACCGTCGCGAGGCTGCGGTCCTGGACGATCTCGGTGTCGGCGGTCAGCCCGGGGCCGGGCCCGTTGTCCACCAACTGGACCGAGGACACGGCGAAGACGTTGCTCGGCACCACCCGCGCGGTCACCGTGCGCGGCACTTTCCCGGCGTACACCGGGTCGAGCAGCAATGTCACCCGATTCGGACCGCCGTTGTCGGCGAGCGCCACCGTGGACACCGCGCCGATCAGCAGACCACGAAACTTCACGTCGGATCGGGCGGGCAGACCATCGCCGAGCTGATCCAGCATGGCGATCACTTCCACCTTGTCGTCGAAGCGGCCCGTCGACTTCATCAACAGTGCCGTGACCATGGCTACGGTCAGCACGATCAACACCACGCCACGCAGCACCAGCGAGAATGCGCCGGGACCTCGCCCATCCTTCTCAAACGGAGTCGCCGGCATCTACCCTCCCAGCCGAGCGCTGGAACCGATGCCCCAAAGACCAACGGTCAGCAGCAGATTGACCACGATCATCACCGAGATGGACGCGCGCATCGCCCGGCCCGCGGCCGTGCCGACGCCCTGGGGCCCGCCTGCGGCGTAGAAGCCGTAGTAGCACTGGATCGTCGAGGTGAGGATCACGAACAGAATCGCCTTGATCAGCGAGTACACGATGTCGGGGCCGTTGAGCACCAACTGGAAGTAGTGCTGATAGGTGCCCGCCGACAGACCGCCGGACAGACCGACCACTATTTCCACCGCCAGGTAGTTGGCCGCCAGACAGACCAGGTACAGCGGGAACATCGCGACCACCGACGCGAGGATCCTGGTACTGACCAGATACGGAACCGCGCGAATGGCCATCGCCTCCATCGCCTCGATCTCCTCGGCGATCCCCATCGCACCGAGTTGCGCGGTGAACCGGCACCCAGCCTGGGCGGCGAAAGCCAGCGAAGCCATGATGGGCGCCAATTCCCTGGTCGAGGCGGTCGAGGCGATCAACCCGACGGTGGGCTCCATGCCAAGCAGGTGCAGTGCGTTGTAGCCCTCCAGACCCACGATCGCACCGCCCGCCGCGCCGAGCACGATGATCACGCCCGCGGTGCCGCCGCCGACGACGATCGAACCGTTTCCCCAGGTGATGTCGGACAGGATGCGCAGAAATTCCTTGCGGTAGTGCCGCAGCATCACCGGAATCGAGAACAGGGCTCGAATCAAGAACGTCCCCATATGGCCGACCCGCATCGCCCCCGCGGCCAGCCGGACCGCGGCCCTGTGCACCGGCCGCACCCCCGGCGGGTAGTACTGCGCGGCCATTACAGCCCCTGCCGTGGCAGCAAGATCATGTACAGCTGGGTGAATGCGACGTTCACGATCATCAGCAGCAGGATCGAGGAAACCACTGTCGAGTTGACCGAATTCGCCACGCCCGCCGGACCGCCCTTGGTGGTCAGCCCTTTCTCGCAGGCGACCACGGCGACGATCGCCCCGTAGACAACAGCTTTGATCATGGTCAGCACCAGATCGTCCACCGTCGCGAAGGACGAAAACGTCGCGACGAAACTTCCCGGCGCCCCGCCCTGAACGAAGACATTGAACAAGTAGCCCGCGAGAAAGCCGACGAAGCAGACGATTCCCGTCAGCGACACCCCGATCAGTACCCCGGCCGCCAGCCGGGGGACGACCAGGCGGCGGATCACCGAGACACCCATGATCTCCATGGCGTCCAGTTCGTCGCGGATCTTGCGCGACCCGAGATCCGCACAGATCGCCGAGCCGACCGCCGAAGCCATCAGCAGCGCCGCGACCATCGGCGCCCCCTGCCGGATCACCGCGAGCCCGCTGGCCGCACCGGCGAGCGAGGTCGCTCCGACCTGCCCGGCCAGCAACCCGAACTGGATGGACAGCGTCACTCCGATCGGCAGGGCGACAAAGATCGTCGGCAAGGCCGCCGACGACGCCATGAACGCGGCCTGTCGGACGAACTCCTGGAACGCGAATCGACCGGTGACCGTGTCGATGGCGAGAAAGCGCACAGCGCGCATGCCGAGGACGAATTGGCCACCGACCGTTTCCAAGGCGGCAATCGGGTGTCGGCGCAGATAGCCGCGCGCCCACTCGGCTATCTCACGATCGGCCGTTGCCATGGTCAACTCGCGGAGACCAATCCAGCAGTGGTCCGTGACGCGCTGACACGGAACATCTCGGTGGGGCCGACTTCTTCGGCGGGGAATCCCGCCGTAGCCAAGGCGCAGGCTTTGAACGCGCGCGCGGCCCGGCTGACGCGATGGTGGGTGATCTTCACTCGATCCGCCAGTTCGGCCGGAAGGGCATCGCCCCACAGCGACAGCTCGGCCGAACGGTGGTCGAGACAGTCCAGAATGCCATCGCGCACACGACAGTCCGCGACCATCTGGGTGGGTACAGCCACCGCATGCGGCCAGGTGTCGTGTTTCGGGGCCGCCAGCGACTGTTCGATATCGAGCACAGTGGCACCGAGGATCTGCAACGGGCGCACGTCGGAGTGGTCGTCGACGAGCACGGTCACTTCCCACCCGGCGGTTGTTCGATCGAAGAGCCAACCTCCCGCGTAGCGAACAACTTCCACGGCATTCGGCGCGACGATGGCCAGGCGATATCGCAGCGGATGCCGGCGGGCGTGGGCTCTCCAGTGGGCGGAATCAACGAATTGTGCGGCCATGTGCTTCCCATCCAAACTTCGAATCTGAAGATCTCGACAGGTGCGCCCCACGCCCGGAATTCGATCGCTCGGAGCCCCTGCCGACCACACGGTAATCCGGTTACTCAGCATGTGACAGCAGTCTCATCCAAGTAACTAGTGATCTACGTCACATTGATTTGCCCTTGACGTACAACCCTGAAATTCGCTTTACCGCAGGTCATTCGGGTTGTTCGAGCCGTCGGCCGGCGGGATCCGTCCGTGCCTAGCGGGCGGGCCCGTAAGGACCAGCCAACGAGGGATACACGAGCGGCGACGAGCCTTCCTCGCCCTCGGCCACCCGAACGCGCGCCGCCTCGGCCACGCTGCCACTGGTCAATCGGTCGATCGCACGCTCGAGCATGGGCAGGATCTCGGTCACATCGAGATCCTTGTCGACGAATCGACCGGTCAACGCGTAGATCAAATTGGTGACGATCAGTCCGACGTCCTCGACATAGTCGCGATCGTAGCCATCGAACAACATCGCGGCGACCGGCAGCACGGCGCTCACACCCTGTGCGTCCAATTGCCGACCACCGATGCCGCTGCGCGCGCGATGGTAGGCCTCGAGCATTCTGGGATTGCGTTCCCACGGTTCGAAGACGTGCCGGATGACGCGGACCAACCCGTCGCGCAGCGATTCACCCGGAACAGGCAACTCCAGTTCGGCATAGCTGTTGATCGCCATCCACCGAGTGACAGCGGCGACCATCAACTCGTCACGGGTGGCGAACTTCTTGTATACCGTCGCGAGCGAAACCTGGGCCCGACGCGCGACCTCCTTGAGCTGCAGATCGTCGTACCCATCCGACATCAACATCTCCATCACGACGTCGATGATCCGGACCGAGGAGTCCGTTTCCGGTGACCGTTTCACTCCACCACGGTATCGCCGCTGGTCGACTGACCTACTCCCGGGCCGACCGTCTCGACTCCGCAGACCTGGCGCTCTTCATCGATGAGCCGACGCCGATCGTGATGGCACCACCGCCGCGGGCAACCCGGCGGCGGGACCGAACCGGCGGGATTCCGCGACGCTCCGACCTAGACTACTGCCGATCAGCGGGTGGGTTTTCCGGAATTCTCACACGCGCAACCAACAGATAGGCGATGCGGTCGAGACCAAGGGTGAGTCGATGTACAACGGCAAGACGCTGCGGGACTGGTGGCACGATCCTGTCGACTACCGATGGCTCGTCCGCACGCTGGCCGCCAGGTCGGCGCTGGTTCCGCTGAAGATCCTGATCGGCCTCGCGGGAGCCGCGATCGCGGTGATGGGCGCGGTGATCGCGGGAACACCCGTGGGACCGCCCGGCCATCCCGGCCTCGCTTCGACCATCGGAGTGCTGTCGGGAACCCTGTGGGCGGCGCGCTGGTGGCTGCTGACCTGGCCGAGCAGGACCGAGTCGCTGATCCTGATCGCCTGCGCCGATGTGCTGTTCACGGTGGAATTCCTCCAGTTGCAGGATCGACTGTTCGGGGCGATGGGCACCGTCCTGCTCCTCGGCACCGGCAGCTACCTGAGCTTTTTCCACAGCGCCAAAGCACTGGCCGTGCATTCGGTGTGGTCGCTGCTCTCGGTGGTGGTGTTCTCGGTGCGGATCGCCACCGGCGGCGGGAGCATCGAACTCGCCCTCGCGGTCGCATTGCTACTCGCGTCGGTGGTCAGCGCGGTGCCCGCGTTCCAGCTGCTCTATTCGTTGCTGCGCACCGAGTCGCAGTCGGACCCGCTCACCGACCTGCTGAACCGCCGCGGTCTCGAGAATCGGCTACAACAGCTGATGGACCGCAATCCCGCGATGTGTGTCATCTGCTTCGACCTCGACCGGTTCAAGAGCGTCAACGACACCTGGGGCCACCGCATCGGCGACATCGTCTTGATGCGCACCGCCCGGCGGCTGCGCGATGCCGCCGGGGAGATGGCGGTCGTGGCGCGGACGGGCGGGGAGGAATTCGTGGTGGCTGCCCCGATCTCCGCGGCCGCCGCGCGCAGGGAAGCCGAACGGCTGTGCCGAGTGGTCGCCGAACCGCCGGAAACCACGGTGGCTGTCACCGCGAGCGTCGGTGTGGCGATTTTCGACGCGACGATCTGTCCACGCTGCCCCTGCCCGACCGCGGACCGACTGCTGCAATCCGCCGACGCGGCGATGTACCGGGCCAAGCAGTCCGGCGGGAACCTGGTGGTGGTGGACGAACTCAGCCCGCCGCCGGACCACCGCCACCCGGACGACCCGGACAACAGCCGGTAGCGCCGATCGTTGCCCGGCGATCAGGCCGCCGCCGCGCCGGACCTGTTCACATCGGGCACGATGGTGATCATGGACCTCCGCATCTTCACCGAACCCCAGCAGGGCGCCGATTACGACACGTTGCTGTCGGTGGCCCGCGCCGCCGAGGAGCTCGAATTCGACGCGTTCTTCCGTTCCGACCACTACCTCGCGATGGGCGATGCCTCGGGCCTGCCCGGCCCCACCGATGCCTGGATCACCCTGGCCGGGCTGGCCAGGGACACCTCCCGCATCCGGCTGGGCACCCTGGTCACCGCCGCCACCTTCCGGCTGCCGGGGCCGCTGGCCATCCAGATCGCCCAGGTGGATCAGATGTCGAACGGGCGGGTCGAACTCGGTCTCGGCAGCGGCTGGTTCGCCGCCGAACACGCCGCGTACGGAATCCCGTTCCCGGACAACAGGTTCGGCCTGCTCGAAGAGCAACTGGCCGTCATCACCGGACTGTGGGACACCAAGCCGGGGGCGACGTTCAGCTTCGAGGGCGCCCACTATCAGCTCACCGACTCCCCCGCCCTGCCCAAGCCCGTGCAAGACCCGGTGCCCGTGATCATCGGCGGCAACGGCAAGGTCCGCACCCCGCGCCTGGCGGCCCGCTATGCCAGCGAGTTCAACATGCCGTTCGCCTCGATCGCCGACAGCGCCGCCCAGTTCGACCGCGTGCGCGCCGCGGTGCGCGCGGCCGGGCGCACCGACGAACTGATCTACTCCAACGCCCTGGTCGCCTGCGTCGGGCGCACCGACGCCGAGGTAGCGCGCCGGGCCGCCGCGATCGGCCGCGAGGTGGACGAACTGAAGAGCAACGGCCTGGCAGGCTCCCCCGCCGAGGTCGTCGACAAGATCGCCCGCTACCGCGAGATCGGCGCGAGCCGGATCTACCTCCAGATCCTCGATCTCGCCGATCTCGATCACCTGGAACTCATTGCCGCCGAGGTGCAATCGCAGCTCTGAGAGCGATATCCGGTCAGGGAAGCAGACCCAGCGCGGTGCGGCCGACCACGTCGAGGATCGCGTCGGTGTTGGGAGGATGGAGTTGTCCGGTGCGGACGTCGCGGTAGAGGCGTTCGAGTTCGTTGCGGCGACTGACCGACGACGCGCCGACCACCTGCACCGCGGTGTCGACGACGTTCTTGGCTGTCCTGGTGGCGAATTCCTTCGCCGAGAACAGACGCGGAACCGCCCACACGCCGAGCTCGACGCCGACGTCCGCGTCCCGGGTCGCCGTCTCGAGCAGTGCGTACGCGGCGTCGAGCTGGATTTCGGCTTCGGCGATCTGGCGTTGTACCGCCGGTTTGCCGGCGTGGGCCTCGACACCGGGGACCAGCGAGGAGCGGGTGCCGGCGTGCAGGATCGCGACATCGAGCGCCCGCCGGGCGATCCCGAAGTAGACATTGGCCAGCAGCGGCAGGTACCAGCCGAGGATGCCGTTGATCAGCGGGGGGTAGGCACCGCCGGGCCCGTGCGTTCCCGCGAGCGTCCCGGCTTCGGCACGGGCGTTGTCGAAGATCGTGTCGTCGCTGCGGGTCGCCCGCACGCCGAGGGTGTCCCAGGTTTCCTCGGTGCGCACCCCCGGCTGGTCGCGGGCGACGAACAGGTGCACGATGCGCGGGTCGGCGGGGTCGGAGTCGTCACGGGCGTGGATACCCACCGAGGTCCACACCGGGCCCAGCGAGGTGAAGGTCTTGCGGCCGTCGACGCGGTAGGAGCCGTCGGGCAGGCGCCGGGCGCTCACCACCGAATCATCCAGTCCCACATCGTTTCCGCGTTCACCGTGACCGGCCGCGAACACCTCACCGTCGCGAACCGCGGCGAGCAACCAGCTGAAGTCCTCGGCACCGGAGACGGTCAGCGCGGCAGCGGGCCCGGTCCAGTACAGGTGCATGTTCACCGCGAGCGCGGTCGCGGGCGCCCAATACGCCAATTGCCTTTGCTCCCTGGACAATTCGCTGAGCGACAGGCCCCGGCCACCGTACTGCGGCGGCAGCGCGGCGCGCAGGTACCCGGCCTCGCGCAGTTCCTCGAAATCCTCGGTGAAGAAGGCGTTTTCAGCGTCGTAACCGGCCGCGCGGGCGTGGAACCGGTGGTAGTCCTCGGTGCTGAAGAAGGCGCTCGGCGCGGCGACCGCCGAGAGCGGGGAGGTGCTGCTGGCAACGACGGTGGGTGTGACGGTGCTGGTCATCGCTGGTCTCCCGGGTTCGCCTCGGCGGCGAGATCGATGGCTTGCGCGAATCGGCGCGACTCCGAATGTGGCAAGTATCGCGGGCCGACCGGGCCGCGGTGAAGCAATAGAATCGGCCCGATCACATCCCGAACGTCAGTAGAAGACCGGCCCGGGAACGCCACCCCCGGCCGCGATGGCATCACCGGTGATGGCGATGCTGCGTGGCGAGGCCAGGAACGTCACCACATCGGCGACCTCACCCGCGTCGATGATCCGGCGAATCGAATTCTTGACCAACTCTGATTCCAGCTCGGCCACGTCGCCACCGTCTTGCTCGACCTGGCGGGTGAGCCGTTCGGTGAGCCGTTCGGTGCGGGTAAGGCCCGGGTGCACGACTGTCACATTCACCCCGTGCGGCCCCAGCTCGTCGGCGAGGTTCTTGGTCAACGCCGAGACGCTCACGTTGCGGATGGTCTGCCCGATCGAATTGGCCTGCCGCGCACCGAGCCCGCTGATGTTGATGATGCGACCCCACCCCTGCTCCACCAGATGGGGTGCGACAGCACGTGCGGTGCGCAGGTATCCGAGCACCTTGATCTCGACTTCCCTGCGCACGATCTCGTCGGTGGTGGCTTGCAGATCGCCGCCCGCGCCCGCGCTCCACGGTGTGGCGGCGGAGTTCACCAGGATGTCCACGCCACCGAGTTCGGCGACGGTGCGCGCGACGAGTTCTTTCACCTGCTCGTCGTCGCCGGTGTCGGTCGGTACCGCGATCACCCGTCGTCCCGATTGCCGAGCGATCTCGTCGGCGGCGGCGCGCAGCGGTTGCGCCGACCGTGCCGCGAGCACCACATCCACCCCCTCCGCCGCGAGCCCCCGCGCGATGGCCAGACCGATTCCCTTGCTCGCGCCGGTGACGATCGCCCGTTTCCCATCCAGTCCCAGATCCATGGCCCGACGCTAACAATCCCACCCGCAACGCCACACGCCCCAGCTCGAGATGATCGAAACCCGCAGCAGCCGGGGCTTCTCGCGACGTCCGGCGCACCGCGTAGGATATCGCCTGTCCGTAGGGAAGACCGGTGTGAGTCCGGGGCTGTCCCGCAACTGTGAGGCTCGTTCCCGAGCCGAAGCCAGATACCTGCGGATGAACTGTTGAAACGGTCGTGATCACGTGGGTATTGATCGATGCGCCGAACCGAGCCACACCGGTTGTGGCTTGTTTGCGCATGTCTTCGTCGCGTGTGAGCCCACGCGATAGGAGCATCCATGCAGCCGTCGAATCTGCGCCGCCGTACCTTCCTGCTCGGCGGCGCGCTCGCCGCGGGCACGGCCCTGGTCGGGTGCAACCGCTCGTCCGGGAACTCGGTCGACACCTTTACTGCCGCCTTCCAGGGCTCCGGTGCCGGTGAGGGCATCGATCCCGGTGTGAACACGCTGTTCATCGACGAGGCTCGGATGAAATCGGTCTACGACGGACTGTTCGAGATCGATGAGACGATGACCCCGATCCCGCGCCTGGCATCAGCCGCGGAGCCGAACGCCGACGGCACGCGGTGGCGCATTACCCTGCGAGACGCCGTCTGGCACAACGGGAAAGCCGTCGGCGCCGATGACGTGCTCTACACCTTCTCGAGGGTGCTCGGACCGCCGCAGCGTCGCCCGTTCATCGCCGCCTCCTCGCTCGACAAGGTCGACCTCGCCCAGAGCCGCGCGATCGATGCGCGCACGGTGGAGATCGTCTTGAAGGAGCCCTCTTTCGAGTTCCTGATCGCGTTGTCGGCCTATGGGACCAAGATCGTGCCGAACGGGGCCACCGACTTCGAGCGACCGGTGGGGACCGGGCCTTTTGTTTTCGAATCCTTCACGGCCGGTAGGGAATTCGTGGCCACCGCCAACGATCGCTACTGGGACGGCGCCCCCTCGATCCGGCGACTGCGCATCGTCAGCGCGGAGTCCGATGCCCGGCTCGCAGCGGTACAGAGCGGCGAGATCGACTACGCCGACAACCTCACCCCGTCGGCAGCACGGACCCTGCAGGGTCGGCGCGGCCTGACGCTCGCGGCGACCCCCAACAGTGGCATCTACTTCTTCGCGATGAAGACCGACCGTGCCCCGTTCGACAACCCGGATGTGCGCCGGGCGGTCATGCGGATGCTCGACCGCGACGAGCTGGTCAAGGTCGCGCTCGAGGGCAACGGCGAGGTCGGCAACGATGTGTTCGGCAAAGGCTTCCAGTACTACGCCGACCTGCCCCAACACACCTACGATCCTGACGAGGTGGGCCGGTTGCTGCGCCGCGCCGGGGTGCGTGACCTGTCGTTCGACCTGTTCACCGCGCCGGTGGCGCACGGCTTCGTGGAGTCGGCAAGGCTTTTCGCCGAACACGCGGGCCGCTGCGGCGTGAAGGTCAACGTCGTTCTCGGATCCAAGGACACCTATTACACCGACGCGCTCAACACCGGCCATCTCACGATGGGCCAGTCCGGGCCGCTGCCCGTTCCGAACCATTTCGCGTCACGACTGCTCACCGGATCGCCACAGAATCGGACGAAGTGGTCCGATGCCGAGTTCGACGCGCTCTACGTCAAGGCACAGTCGACACCCACCGTGGAAGGACGTGCGGCGATCTACCGAACGATGCACGAAATCCTGTACGACCGAGGCGGCTTCGTCTTCTTCGGCAACACCGCCTGGAACAGCGCCGCGGGCGATCGTTTTCAGCAACTGCCCGCCGCGGTACCGAACTCGCACGGCTGGGCCCGATTCGACGAGGTGAATGCTCGATGACCGGACTGGACGCGGCGACGGCGCGGTACTGGCTCGAACGCTGGGACCGCCAGCAGGAGCACTACATGCCCGATCGCGAGCAGCGATTCGAGGTGATCGGCGATATGTTGGACGAACTCGGTGACCGCGACGACTTGTTGATCGTCGATCTCGGGGTCGGTCCGGGAACCCTGTCGCAGCGGCTGCTCGACCGGTTCCCCGACGCCCGCGTTGTCGGCGTGGACGCCGATCCGCTGCTGCTCGGTCTCGCCGAACCGGCCTTGGCTTCGCCACGCTTCCGGACAGTGAACGCCGACCTGCGCACCGAGGGCTGGCTCGACGCACTGGATCTGGAGCGAGTCCCGGACGCGTTCGTCAGCACCACCGCCCTGCACTGGATGAATCGTGATCCGTTGCGTGCGCTGATCAAGACCTGCGCGCAAGCGCTGAAACCCGGCGGGTTGTTCGTCAACGGTGATCACCTGTACGAGGGCCCATCCGGGACCGGACTCGATGCTCTGGGCAAATCGTTGACCGCGCGCCGCGCCGCGCGACAAGGAACCGGGGACGCCGAGGACTGGGCGGCCTGGTGGGACGCGGTGAACCGAGCACCCGAGCTCGCCGACTTCGTGCGGGCCCGCGACGGCGGATTCGAGCACACCGTGCACGATCGCCCGACCGTGCACGACTACGTCGCCTTCGCCCGCGACGCGGGATTCGCCGAGGCCGGCATCGTCTGGCAGTACGGTGACGACCGCATCGTGGTCGGTATCCGGTAGCGTCCGTGCGCTTGTCGACCCCGTTCACCCGATTCCTGCTGCGCCGCAGCGTCATCGGGATCGGCCAGCTCGGCGTGCTGCTGGTCTTGGTGTTCGTGCTCTCATTGCTGTTGCCCGGCGATGCTGCCGACGTACAGAGCAACGACGTCCTCGGCGAGCAGCAGCGCGCGGCGGCCAGGCATCTGCTCGGCCTCGACGTCGCACCGGTCCAGCGTTTCCTGGACTGGCTGGCCGGCGCCGTGGTCGGCGACTTCGGCGTGTCCTACGCCAACGGACACCCGGTCGGTGACGTGATCGCCGGCCCGTTCCTGACCACCGCGCTGATGGCCGCGCTGGCCTTGGCGCTGCTGGTCCCTGTCGCCGTCACGGCCGGGTTCGCCGCGGGCTCGGCACCGGGATCGTGGTGTGATCGGATTGTCAGCGCCATCAGTATCGGGCTCGATTCCATTCCGGATTTCGTGCTCGCGGTCCTACTTGTCAGCTACATCGCCCTCGATCTCGACCTGCTGCCCGCCACCTTCCTCGGGACCGACCTCGATACCCTGCTCGACCGTCCGGAATACCTGGTGCTGCCGCTGATCGTGATGGTCGCTCGCGTCGCCGCTCCCCTGGTTCGGCTGGTCCGCGCCGGTGTCATCGATGTGATGGATCAGCCCTATATCGCCGCGGCCCGCCGACTCGGCGTCGGCCGGGTGTCGCTGCTGGCCCGGCATGTCGCGCCCAACGCGCTCGCGCCCGCGATGCAGGAACTCGGGCGCACCGGGGACGGACTGCTCTCCGGTGTGCTCATCGTGGAGGCGGTGTTCGTGGTGCCCGGCATCGCGTCGGCGCTCATCGGCGCCATCGGCAACCGTGACGACCCGGTCATCCTCGCGATCGTCGCGATCACCGGGGTCGTCGCCATCGCGATCAACACCGTCATCGATATCGCCGGGCAACGCATGGTGCCGGTGTCGGCCGAAGGCATCCGCCGATGACCCTGCGCCGCTGGATCTACAGCGTGCTGGTCGCGGTGCCGGTACTCGTCGCGACCGTGGGGCCGTTTCTCGCCGTGGGGGCGCCACCGCACCGTCAGTCGCCGTTCGGGCCGTCGGACTGGTCACCGTTCGGCACCGACCGGCTCGGGCGTGACGTGCTGGCCTCCGCACTCACCGGCGGACGGACATTCCTCGTCGTCGCGGCCGTGACCGTCGCCATCGCCTATCTCCTCGGGTCGCTGATCGGTGTCGCGGCCGCCGCGGCGCCACGCGCGTGGGTGGACGAGTTGCTGATGCGCCCGATGGATGTGCTGCTGTGTCTGCCCTCGTTGCTCATCATCATGGTTGCCGCGTTGCGCACCCGTGGCTCGGCCGTCGCGATCGCGTGTGCGATCGGTTTCGTGCTCGTCGCCCCGATCTCGCGGTTCGTTCGCATGACCGCCAGCGGGACTGTCCACGGTCCGGTCATGGACGCGTTGCGGATGCAAGGCGAGAGCCGCGCCTTCCGATACGGCAACTACGCGGTAGCCGAGATGTCCCGGCCGATCGCCGCCGACCTGGCCCTGCGGTTCACCGCTGCCGTGTACTTTCTGGCGTCGGCCAATTTCCTCGGCCTCGGCTTCGACACCACCTCCACCGATTGGGCGGTGTCGGTCGCGGCCAACAAGGACGCACTGACCATCGCGCCCTGGTCGGTGGCCCTGCCCGCGTTGTTGATCGTGGCGCTCATCGTCGGGGTCAATCTGCTCGCCGACGATCTGCTCGCCGACCCTCACACCCGCGCCGCGCGCCTGGCCACCCGTGACCGCGATGGCTGAGCCGCTCATCAGTGTGCGTGCACTACGGGTCACCGCGGGCCGGACCGTCCTCGTCGACGACATCGACCTCGATGTGTACGCCGGCGAGATCGTCACCCTGTTCGGTCCCTCCGGTGCCGGCAAAACCACCATCGCTACGGCGATTGCGGGCGTCGCGGTCGCGGGAACTGTTGTCGCGGGAACCATTCGGTGCCCAGGACCGCGGAGCAGCGTGCGGATCGGCTACCTGCCCCAGCATGCGGCGTCCACCCTGAACCCCGCGCGCAGAATCGGTACCGCGCTGGCCGAGCTGGAGCGGCTCCGTCGACGTCGCCGCGGGTTGCCGCGCACCGACCGGGCCACCCGGCGCCGCCACATCGCCGACGTGCTGACAGCCGCGGCGTTCGAGGTGCCCGACCACACCCTGGCCACCATGCTCGGCAAGTATCCGTTCGAGTTCTCCGGCGGCGAACGTGCCAGACTCGCGCTGGCGCAGGTGCTGATGTCGGATCCCGATGTGCTCATCGTGGATGAGCCGACGGTCGGATTGGATCCCCTCGCGCGAGCCGCCCTGCTCACCGGACTCGACCGGCTGCGTCGGACAGGCAAAGCCGTAGTGCTCGTCACCCACGACACCGTCGCCGTCGACCGGGTCAGCGACCGGACGCTGTTCGTGCGCGTGGGTCGGCTCCACGACAGCGACCGACCCGCGCCGGTGACCGCACCGCCCCGACGACGAGCGTCCGCGGTGTCACCGCCTGTTCTGCGACTGCGCGATCTCGCTGTCTCCCATCGACGTTCGCGCGTTCTGCGCGGTGTCGACCTCGATCTGCACAGCGGTGAACTCGTCGCGATGGTCGGCGTATCCGGGGCGGGCAAGTCGACGATCGGTCGTACGATCGCCGGACTGGTCGGTCCCGACAGCGGCCACGTGCTGCTCGACGGCGAACCACTGGCCCCGCTGCGCCGGCGTAGTCGCGCACAGATCGCCGCCGTTCAGTACGTGTGGCAGGAGTCGGCAGTCTCGTTCGACCCTCGGCGCACGGTTCTCGACCAGGTCGCGGCCACCGCCGTTCGGCTGCGCGGAGTCGACCGAGACACCGCCCGCCGGTACGCTCACAAGTTGCTGAACGACTTGGGTATCGATGCGCGGCAAGCACTTCGATATCCCGCGGGATTGTCCGGCGGCCAGCTTCAACGCGCCGCCCTCGCGCGAGCACTCGGCGCCGAACCCGCTGTCCTGGTGTGCGACGAGATCACCACCGCGCTCGACGCGCCGCTGACCAGCCGAATCCTGGAGTACCTCGACAGCTACCGGCATGGAACCGGCGCCGCGATTCTGATGATCACCCATGATCTGCGTACCCACCTCCACCGCGCCGACCGGATCGTGATGGTCGACGCGGGGCGCGTCATCGAGGCCGGCGCACCCGCCGAATCCTGCGCCGACCAGCCCATCCCGATCCTGTCCGGATTCCTGGCCGCCGACGAGGTCGGCCATACCCGGCGACTCCGCCGTACCAGAGGGACACCAACACCCACCTGAACACCGGAGTCCTCGCCCGCTATGGGGCGGGTTGGTGGCCCCGGCCCAGCGGGAGCGCGACGCGCAGGGCTCGAATTTCCTCGACCAGGTCGGCATAGCCTTCCTGGACTTGAGCAAAGCGCAGGGCGGCATGGTGCTGGTGTTCGGCGCTCTTGGTGTGGCGCAGTGTCCACTGAACGTGGGTGTAGGTGTCTGCCACGTGGCTGATCACCTCGCCGAGGGAATGGGTGTGCCGGCGGCCCGAGGAAGGGCGAGGAAGATGGCAGGCCGACCACTCGTCGATCAAGCCGATGACGGTGTTGATCCGGCCGCTGGTGGTAGGCGCGTCGAAGTCGGCAGGCCGACGGGTGGTCGACACCGACGCGGTGAACAGAGTCGCGT
Organism: Nocardia sp. NPDC055050; assembly: GCF_053608345.1. Classification (NCBI taxonomy): domain Bacteria; kingdom Bacillati; phylum Actinomycetota; class Actinomycetes; order Mycobacteriales; family Nocardiaceae; genus Nocardia; species Nocardia sp. NPDC055050. The sequence continues at coordinate 123,711 of NZ_JBSGVG010000015.1, read as the reverse complement.
GCAGATCCGCCAGCTCGCGTGCCCATCCGATCAGCGGCGACCCGCCCTGCAGGTTCCCGGCGACGGCGAGCAGTAACTGACGGGCCTCCAGTAACCCCTCGGCGGTCCGCACGCGTGTGTTCTCCCCAGCGCGGCTGTCGGGCTTCGCGGCGGAGCCGCCTGCGTGCGTCACAGCTACACACACCCGGCTCACCGGCGTCTGCCCATTGCCCGATGGCCACGTCTCGGTGTCGTCGTAGTCATGAGCTGAGTACATCGCCGAATAATCTCTGCGACAATGACATTCGACAGGGCATGTCGTAAATGCCGCTGCGTGGGGATGACATCGTCGGGTTGCGTCGACATTGCTACGCGGTCGCGAGGCGATGTTCGGTCAGCTGGTGCGGAGTGTGCCGGGCGGTGCGGACGGCCCGCCGGATCGTCTGACAGAGATCGCGAACATCGGATCGCGAGGACGCGAGACTCGCGGCGTGCACCAGCTGCCCCAGCCGGTCGCCGACTCGCCCGCTGTCGACCTGACCGGTCATGTCCAGGCAAGCCGTCGCGAAGGAGACCGCGTCATCGATCTGGCCGAGGCGGAAGGTGCCCGTGGCGATGGTGATGTTGTCGAACAGAATGCTGCGGGCAGGGCGTCCCGGCGTGGACGCGGCCAACGAGGCGCGAGCGGCGTCGACGGCTTCGGCTGTGTAATGTTGCGCGGTCTGTCCGCGGGCTGTCAGGGCGTACTCGTTGTAGATCACCGATCGCATCCCGGTGAACTCTCCGGGGGTGAAGAACACCCGGGTCCACGGGTCGATGGGATGATCTGCGACCCGGGCGATCTCGTCTTCGGCGCGGGCGAGCGCGGTCCGCATCCGGTCGACGTCGCCCATCATCGCGTGCGCCCAGGCCTCATTGGCATACAAGCGCGCCGATTCCCCACCGCCGGTGGCGTCTTGGGCAGGTAGCTGGCCGAGTTGGAACATCCGCAGAGCGACGCGCGGGTCGCGTTCGATCAAGCTGATCCGCCCCAGCACGTAGAGCGTTGACGCGACCAGGCTGTCCGCACCCGCTCGCCGCGCGGAAACCAAAGCCATGGTGGCGTATTGGCGGGCGCGATGCTGGTCACCGATGTCGTGGTAGGCCCACCCGATCAGCCGGGCCAGATCGGCGGTGGCTACCAGCAGCGCGTGCGCGAGCGTCGTGTGTCCGCGGTACCCGGCCAGCAGCGCGGTCGTCGATTTCAGGAGATCGACGGCTGTGCGGGCGACCGAGCCACCACCGTGTCGCTGGTCGCGTTCTCGCAATCCAGAGGTGGCGCTGCGCACCGCATCGAGATCGAGGCACCCTGTGTCGCAGGGCATCTCGGGAACTTCGAGGGAAGGCAGCCAGGGCGTCAGGATGTCAGCGGAACCGACCACGGCGGTCGCGAGGGCCTCCAGCAGCGTCGCATCCGCGCCGCGCCGCATACCGGCACCGACGAACTCGGGAGCCTGTGACACCACTTCACGAGCGAACCCCACATTCAGGCCCGGCGAGGACAGGACGGAGTCGATCTCGGGAACCGGTGCGCCGAGCGCAGCCAGCAGAACGCGATAGGACTTACTGGGCCTGCGGACCTCGCCGAGTTCCCAGCGCGCGATGTGTCGTTCCGAACACGCGACATTGACGCTGTCGCGGCGAGCCCGATCGTTGATCAACTCGGCGAAATCCCCACGGCTGAGCCCTAATCGAGCGCGACGATAGGTCCGAAGTCGCTGCCCCCAGCTGTTCGCGGCTCCGGCATCGAGAGTGCCGCGGAGGGTGTCTGGGTCGGTGACGTCCATGAGTGGGCCCCACTCTTCTTGCGCCGCAGGGTATGTCGCAGTTCGGATACACCCTCCGACTTGTTCGCCAAATAATCGTGGTTGATAATCTAACCTGATAATCAGGATTGCGAAACAGGTGGCAGCCGCCGCCCAGCAGCCCGATACGGTGGGATCCATGGCACGAACCGCACGAAAAGTGCTGCTAGGTCGAGAGATCGACGCGCTCCTGCGCCGGTCTCGCACTACCCAGGCCGACGCGGGAAAGATGATCGGGGTGAGCCAGTCCCGCATCGCGGCGGTGATCAGCGGCACGGGAAATCTGAGCGCCCAGGCACTCGACGAGCTGGTCAGGCAGCTCGGCGTGACCGACCACGACTACATCGCGATCCTGCTCGATCTCCGCGAAGACAGCCATCGCCGCGGATTCTGGAACTCCGGCTACCGCCGCGCCTACATCGAGGAACTGCGACTGCTCGTCGACCTCGAGGCGGTGGCGGATCGACTACGCGAGACCGCTGCCGAGATCGTTCCCGGCCTGCTCCAGCACGAGAGCTACATCCGCGCGCTGCACGAACCCCTCCAACTCGACCCCGACGATCCGGACGCGGTCACCGTGGACGACTACGTCCGAGCCCGCGTCGCGCGTCAGCGAATCCTGCTCGCGCGGGGAGCACCCGAGTTCCACGCGATCCTGTCCGAATCCTGCCTGCGCCGCACCTACGGCGGAGACGCGGTGATGCTCGACCAGATCACCCACCTCCTCGAGCTGTCCGCCCGGCCCAACATCCAGATCCAGGTCATGCCCTTCACCCACCAGGCACCCGGCGCCGGCATGGAAGACCGCTACATCCTGGTTCGCGTGCCCTCCCCGGGAGCGGCCGGCGATCTCGAGATGGCCGTCATCGAAGCGCAGGGCGAGATCCGCTACATCGATGACAAACCCGCCGTCGGTATCCGCGACAAGATCTTCAACCGCCTGGCGATGACCGCCTTGAGCCCCCACGACTCACGTCAGTTCATGGAACACCTCGTCCGCGGCCTCCGCAGCCGCCCCACCATTCAGCGATAGACCGGCACCACCGCAACCGCAGAGGAATCACGATGTCCGACAGCGACTTCGAGCCACGCCCGATCGACACCAACAAACCCAGCTCCGCACGCATCTATCACCACATGGTCACCGGCGAGGTGATCTTCGAATCGGACCTGCCGTTCATTCATCGGCTCTACGCCGACATCCCCTTCTATCCCCTGTGGGCCCAGCACAATCGCCGGTTTCTCGCCCGCGCAGTTCGCTACATGGCCGGCACCGGCATTCGCCAGTTCCTCGACATCGGGTCCGGCCTGCCGACCGGCGGCAACACCCACGAGGTCGCGCGCGAGCTCGCCCCCGATTCCCGCGTCGTGTACGTCGACAATGACGAAGAAGCGATCAACCGGGCCCGCGACCTGCTGCGTGAACAGGGCGTCACCGACACCGCGACGATGGTCGACGCCGATCTGCGCGACCCCGCGCGCATTCTCGCCCACCCCGATACCCAGCGCCTGATCGACTTCACCGAACCCGTTGGGCTGCTACTGGTCTCGGTGCTTCCCTGGGTCACCGACGCCAGCGAGCCCGGCAAGATCGTCGCGCAGCTGCGCGATGCCCTCGCCCCCGGTAGCCACATCGCGATGACACACGTGTCCCTCGAAGACGCGGGCGCGGAGATCAAAGCACAGGTCGCCGCAGGCGCGGCGGTCTTCACCGATGCCAGCACACCGGTCACCCTGCGCACCCGCGCGCAGTTCCAGACCTTCTTCGACGGGTGGACGATCGCCGACCCCGGCATCACCTACGCCACCGACTGGCGACCCGAACAGCCGATCGACCACGACGACTACGCCCGCCCCTGCAATTTCGCGGCTATCGGCAGTCTCCCCTAGTGTGTGCCCGCGCTGCCGGCACCGTCGCCGGCAGCGCTGTTCGAAAGGATCCACCATGTCGTTACCGACACCGCCCGCTGCTCACTTCCGCAAAGCGGCCGCCAGTTCCCCGCAACAGGCGTGCGTGATGGTCTACCGCGACAACCACCGCACCCTCATCTGGGACGACAAACTCGCGCGCCCGGTCGCCACCGCGGCACACCCTGTCCCCCTCGAGGAATGCCTGACCCTCGACCACCATCAGTTCGAGGCCCTCCAGGCCGCGATCCGAGCAGACCGGCCCATCCGTGGCGCCCTGACGATCACCCGAGCATCCGACGACCTCTACGAATTCAGCGCCGCGCCGGAATGCCGAGCCTCCGCCGGAGCCGCCCGGCTCTTCTTCGACCACCTCGAATACACCGCGTTCGTCCACGCGGTACGGCACCGCGAGTTCGAACGATCGACCTTCCTCTCCCACGCCGCGTGACCGACTCGGCCGTGAACCGCCGCGTGCCGGCACAGCTCGGCCGCAGCACCTCCTGACAGCCGCGATACCCCGCACCCTCCGCTCAGATCCGACATGGCCACCGACCCCGAAACCGGTGTAGGTGCTGATATTCGGGTCGGGTGAGGGGTGCGCGGGCCGCGGCTCCGGGATGCGGCGTGAGTCGGCCCAGCGCCGTCAGTCGAAGGTCGAGCTGTATGCCGCTCACCGGCTACCTCTGCCATGGCTGCATCCGCCTCAGGTCGCACGCCAGCCACTTCCCAACCGAACGAGCTGAGAAATTCCGCTAGCTCAGTCCAAGTCGATGCGAACGGTCAGCAGATCGGTACCAACCGCTCGTACCACTGCGCTGTTGGCCCGCGGCAGCTCACGAAGCCGAGCTCGTGCGTCGTCGCCGCGCACCAAGTGAGCGGTGCCGGAGTACCACCGTCCACGAATACGCAGTCGAACACGGTTGTTCACCTGGATGTTTCGAATGTATTGGGATTTTTCACCGAACTCGGAAACGAGCCAGAAGGAGTTGTCGCTTCGACGGCCGCCGATCGGAGTGACCCGCGGCTGACCGCTTTTGCGCCCCGTTGTTTCGAGCAGGGTCTGAATCGGCAACCGTCCCATGATCGGGTTACCGATGTATCGTTGCCCTGCCGTCACCACTCGGTGTTGCAGGTCTCGCAGCTTGGTCACAATCCAAATCTTACTGAGCCAGTTGTTGGCCAACGGGTCAGCGCGGCGTTGCACCCGGTCATTGATCGTTGGGCGTCCCGCGACAACCCCGAGGCCGCAACCATGGTCAACGACCTCGCATACACAAACTGACTGTGGGCTAGAGCGCCCAGTGGGCCGTGTCGCCGCTAGTCAGCGACCTTGCTGGTGAAACTTCCACGCATCAGTGACGATCTCGATGATCTCGGGGCGCGTCGGCTTCCATAGATCGCGCACCGTGCACGGACCGCATCCTGACGGCCGGGATCCCTACTGTCGTCATCGCGTGGCGCGAACCGAGTACTTTCGTCGCCGACTGCGTGGACGTCGAAAACTCGAGGCGGCTGGCGTCACGGTCATTGAGCTCGCTGCCCTTGTTGACGAAGCGATGTCGATAAAATCGCCACCTCGATCTCTCCTGAACAATGGCAATCGTGGCGTGGCTGCGGACGAGGCCACAAATGTCCACCACGGTGCTAGGCAATCGGGTGCCAGCCCGACCACGGTCTCGGCCCAGCAGCGCCACGTAGGCAATCGACCCGATGCTGAGCTTGCATAGCGTGCTGTGTGTCCGCCCCTGCTGCTTGGGCTGCCATACAAGTCATGCGCAACTCACGAATGTCTCGTAGCAGCGAGAACCCTTCCCACACCGCTACGTCGTGGCCGTACGCATCGCAGAACGCGCCGTATCGCCCTGCGGAGATCCATCCGAAGGAGCTGTGTTTGATCGCTGTCGAGACCAGGTCCCACTCAGGTGGCCCGAATGAGGCCCGCTCCAGGTCGAGGAGGGTGGTTACCCCGGTGTCGGTGGTGACCACGTTGCCTTCCCACGCATCGCCGTGAATTGGCGACCATCGCATCCCGGATGAACGCTCAGCCCAACCGAGTCGCAGGTCAGCTACTCGTCGGTAAAGCCACTGTCTGTCCGATTCGCTCAAGGAGGACGCGCCGTCAATTCGCTGCTCGAGCCGAACGAACGGATCGACTTCGGACAGGAAGCCGGGCACCGGCAGCTGATGCAACGAGCGAAGGGCCTGTCCTATCTCGCGCTCGGTTCCGCTGCGATGAGGCGGCAGTTCCTTCCACAACGTCACCGGACGCGATCCGATCACGGCAAAGTCGGAGCGGCTGCCCATCGGCTGCACAGCCGAAACATTGTGGGCCTGCAGCCATGCTGCGATCTGAAGCTCACGCCGGGCCGCTTCATCCTGGCCAGCTCGCGCGATGCGAATCACCAGATGCTGTCCGGGGACTCGAAAGATCGCATTCTCAGCCACCTTGATGGGCAGCATTCCTTTCGGGTCGAAGCCAGCGGCTGTGCAGGCTAATCGGGCGATTTGCTCGACCGGCATTGTGCTCATGAATTAGCGGCTGGTATTGGGATCCTGACTTTGGCGCGGTGCGCGTAGCGGCGGAGTTCGGCGATATCCTCGGCCGCCCGTTGGGATTTGAGATTACGTGCACACCCAAGTGCTTGTCCGGCGATGGAGGTTGCTTCGTCCGGGTCGCCGGTCGCCATCACCAACGACGCCAGCTTGATGGTCGACATCGTCCGTGAGCGCGCGGCGGCCTCGGCATGGCCCTTCACTGCTGCGGTCAAGCGGTCGCGGGCTTCTCCAACGAAGCTTCCGTGCACGGCGATGTCGAATAGCGCGTGGCCGGTGTCGCCTGCGTGCTGCGCGCTGTCGTAGTAGCGCATCCATGCTGGATCATTACCCGGGACGCAGCGGCTGAAATCGCGGTCAGCGTTGGCAATGGAGGTCAGGGTCGCGGGAATGTCACCCAGCTTCGCGTGCACGCGTGCCTCGGTGGTGTGCAACATCGCACGCTCGGTCGCGGTCAATTGGTCGGCTTCGGTGAATGCCCTCCGCGCGTACCCGAGCCCGTCATGGTGGCGGCCGGTCCATATCGCATGCCGTGCCATGGAGGACAGGATCTTCGCCCGTAGGTTCACCGCGCCGGACTCCTCGGCACAATCCAGCGCCAACGCGAACATGGAGTCGGCGTCGCTGTGCGCACACGCATCGAAAGCCATGAACGCAGCGGTGTGTGCTAAAGAGCCCACAGCCGTCTGCAGAGCCGCACGGTCGCCAGGCGAACATGGGGCACGTAGGTAGGCAACGGCCACCCGAAGTTGCGCGACGACAACGTCGCGGACTAGGCCGCCACCGTAGGTAGCATCCCATCGGGCGAATAGTTGTGCGGCTTCACTAATCTGGTTGATCTCGACGGTACCCACTCGCGTCGGGTTGACGGTGGTGCGGGTTTCGCTCAGCATCTGGGTGAGGCGGTCGGGTGAAACCATGACTGTTGCAGCGGTAGCTGCGGCCACACGCAGGAATCCTTGACGGTCCACGGACTCCACGGTAGCCCCGTTCGGGAGCTTGAACCACAACAAGTCCGCCGGGATACGTAGCACGGTCGCCCATTTGACCAGCTTGGAGAGCATCTCCGGTGGCGGCCCGTTCTCGATCCGACTCAGTTGCGCTTGGCTGAGATCTAGCCACTGCCCCATCTGGATCTGACTGAGCGGCTGTCCGTGTGCGGGGTGATTGCGATACGCCGCGATGACCGTTCCCATGTGCCAGGACGCCAGCGCCTCGCACAGCGAAGCGTGAGCCCAGAACTCGGCCGGCATCTCGGGCGGGCCTTCCGCGGACTCGACGTCCGAGCACTTGCCACACCACGGGCCGAGATTCAACCGGCTCAATATGCCCCCACACGTCGCGCAGGTGCGCCCATTGTCGGCCACGACCGTCATCGTTTCGCTCCCGCCGCTCTATGCCCCACACAACGCGAATAGTTTGACGCTATCACCCGCCGACGCAGCCGGTATGTATCCCGCGTATACCGGATATTCCTTGTGCGCGTTGCCCTTAACCCCACTGTGTAGCGATTGTTTGTTTGTCCGTATCCCCACCGACACGGACTCCGCAATCACTGGCAAGCCGACGAGGTGACTAGATGACAACAACCCTCGAAACCGATGTGTTGGACCTCCTCAGACCGGGCGGGCAGCTCACCGTCGACACGATCGCACACAACCTGACGGTGGCGCCATGGCGAGCGGCGCGTGCGTTGGAAGCGTTGCGCCACAAAGGCGATGTCTTCCGGAACCGGCGTGCAGAGTGGCAGGTATCAGTGGGCAAGCGCCGCCCCACCAGACAGGCAAGCCGATGAGCCACCCGAACTTCTTCGGTCCCACGTCCTTGCCATCACTAGAAGACCTGCACAGGACCCTCGAGACCATGCGCGAGGAAGGGTGGCTAACTGACGTTTCGGGCAGCCCGACCGTAGTCAAGCCTGTTGACCCAGTGGTGGGCGAACCAGCCGGAGGTTTCGAATGAACCGGACCAGCTCGCCGCGCATGGCCTACACCGAAACACCACGATCACGGTGCGAGTTCTACCGCCACGAGTGCTCACTGCCCACCGTGATCGACCCCGACACCGGGCGGATCACGATGAAGGCCGGGTTTGTCGGCGCGGTGATGATGCCTACCGAGCTGGCCCATCGGGTCAAAACCGCCCTCGACGTGCGTGGTGTCGCGCCGTTGCCGATCATTGGCCACCCCCGCGCAGGAATGTGGACATTCCTGGTGAGGTCCGATATCCGCCCGATCGGAGACCCCGCCGTCGTGGCACAGCTCTGGCGAGCGCGGGTGGTCGTCGTCCGTGAGGGCGATATCGCGTTGCCCTCGCCGGTTCCGGACCCGTTGATGGCTCGCACGTGGATATCCCCGGCCATCAGCAAGTTCCGGCCATCCGGATCGGTGGTCCTCGAATGCGCCCGAGCGTGCCTGCCGAGGCAACTCACCCGATGACGCCCGGCGGTGGGTCCCCGCGCCCGGAGGAAGCCGATGTCCACCTCACCATCCAGTTCCACAGTGTGCGAATGGATTTCGCCGCCTGCCTTACCGCCGCGCTCGTTTTCGTCCAAGACATCGCCGCCCGCAGACCCTGCACGGTGGCTGTCGACTCCGGTCATTGCGCCGGGCTCCCGCGTCTCCCCAACGAACGCTTGTATTTACTGCCCTGACCTCGCGGATCACGGGGCAACTCCGACCAACTGAATGACCTTTGCGCCTACCCCGTGCGGACCTGAGACCCGTCACCGGCCAGGCGGCGCGAAGGCGGCCCCGGAGATCGAATTCCCGGTGATGTAGCGATCTCCGGGGCCACCCAAACCCTTCCCGAAAACCACCTGAATACCTCGAACCACACCGGTGCCCCCGAGCCGCGCCGGTTCGAGGGTGGGGAAACGCTCCCGGAGGCCGCCCAACCGGCCTCCGGGGGCACCCACACCACCCACCCACCGGGCGGCGCACGGTCGTGGTGCGGCACAACGACGCCACTCATCTACCGGCACCGCAGCGAAACAGTCGATTCCGTGCGATATCGGTGGTGGGCACGTGAACACGATCACCTACGAGCGTCATGACTACGCCAGTCGGCAACCGAAATCGCCGCCGTGCCCGCCGACACCCGCCACTGTGTGACGGTCTCGATTCTGGGCACCTTCGGCGATGCGGACCTGTGGGCGATGACGGTGACCGAATACCGCCCGAAGGCGCACCCGTTCGCACCCCGTCAGATCATCACCACCCCAAACACCGACGGAGTGACCGGATCAGCTGCTCCGCCCGCGCCTGACAGACCTCAGACCACCTGAATACATCGAGATCATCACCCCGGCTGTATATCCGGCCAGTTAGCCCGAGGCCCGGGAGCCGTCTTGGACCTTCAGGCGGCCGAGATGACCTGGGACGGCCACGACACCGACGAACGCGACGCCAAACACCCTCGGCGCGACGTTCGACTCAGAAACAACCTCACCGGCAACTGCCGTGTGAGGGACACGAGAAGGAGCGCCACCATGCTCGATTTCAACCCAGACCTCCAGATCGGCGGCCGGGTCCTGCGACTAGTGATCGATGCGGTCAACGAATGCAATCTTCGCTGCTCGTACTGCCATCCGGGTGAGGTGTGGAAGCGCCAGCAGCTACCGGCCCACAGAGTCGCCGCCGCCACCGAAGCAGCCGAGACAGCAGGTGTTCTCGAGGTCGTCTTGACCGGCGGAGAGATCACCCTGCACGAGGACTTCGGCGCAGTGCTGAATGCGACGAATCTGCTGCAACGTACTGCGTCGACGTTGATCACCAACGCAACTCGCCTCACCGCCGAGACCGCAGAACAGCTGGCCGGGTCTAACCTGACACGGATCTGCACCAGTGTCGATGGAGTCACCAACGAATTGCACGGGTCAGCGCGGGGGAAGAACCTGCCCAAGGTTCTCGACGGACTCCGGGTGCTAAATGGCACTGGCAAGCCGATCACGGTGATCACCGTTGTCCACCAGCGCAACTGGGAGCGCGTGATCGAACTCAGTCGCTTTCTCGCCGAGCACGGTTTGGCCTCGCAGCATCATCTGTGTGCACCCAGCTTCTCGGGGCAGGCCCGCGCTCACTACCCGGGACTGCGGCTGCGCGAGAACGAGTTCCACGGTGTCCAGGAACTTGTCGACGCCAACCACCACGACCTCGCCGCGGCTGGGCTGTACCTGACGTTCAACTCGTTCTGGCCGGCCACCGGACTCACGCCGCTGGCGGTGAACCCGTCGCGGACGATGACCCTGCAACAGCTCTCCGAACAGGTCAAAGACACCCTCTGCAACATCCGCCCCTCCGGTGAGTTCCGGCTCCAAGCCGCCACCTGGGGTAGGGAGATGGTCGGAAACGCCGCGCTCGGATCGGTCACCGACACACCTGTCACCGAGCTGCTGTCACGCGCGGAAACGATCCTGGCCGAGGGGTCCGCGCGCCAGATGCCACGCGAGGTCGAAGCCCGGCACAAGTTCCAACTCGGCACAGCGGCGAACAGCACCACAACCGACCTGCTGATCGGCCGGACCGACAACCCTGGGTCCGCACCCGACGTGGACCTGATCCCGATTTCCAGCGTGGATGACCATTGGATTCTGCACAATCCCATCGACGTGAAAGCCGTTGCCGCGAACATGCACTCACGCCGCAACGAGCACCGAGTAGTGCGCCATCCCAGCGGCACGATCCTGCTGTTCGACCGTCCCCGGTCCCTGGTGACCATGCTCCGCACCACCGAGTGGGAACAGGTAGCGACTGTGATCGGGTCGGAAGCGGTGACGGCATGAGCCTCTCGACTCCGCACACCGATCCCGCACGCCTGCTCTACAGCGATGCGGAGCTCGCCGCCCTGGCCACCGAGGCCCTCGACCTCACACCGGCGGATCCGGGGTTCCGGGCCGTGCTCACCTCCCATCTGACCGCCCCGCACACGCCAGCCACAGCCCTGGCCGCAGCATCAGGGGTGAACCTGGCCACCGTGATCGAGGTCTACCAGCACGCCCGCACGAGCCCTGCCGTACAGAGACTCGTCGGGTCCGCGTTCTACCCGCACCGGCTTCGGTACGGATTCGCCTCCGCCACCGTCGCCGAGTGGCAACGGCGCCCCGAGATCCCGGACAGGATCCGCGCGCGCGAACCGGTTTTGGCCGAGACGATGGAGATTCACCCCACGCGCGGTACGTGCCCCTACCGCTGCAAGATGTGCCTGTGGTCGGATCAGTCCGAACTCACCTACTCCACAAAGCAACTCGACACCGACGGCCTCATGACGGCCACTGACTGGCAGCAGGTCCTCGGTGAACTCCACGACGGCGGGGTGCGTCGGCTGATCGTTTCCGGGGGCGGCGAGGCGCTGACCAACCCCGATCTGCCCGCAATCCTCGATCGGGCCGCCGACCTCGGATTCGAGATCCACGTCTACACCACCGGATTCTCGATCCGCCCCGGCAGCGCGCTCTACACCGCCTTGCTGCGCTGCCACCGCCTACGGTTCTCCATCCACTCTCCCGACCCGCTCACCTACGACCAAGTCGCCGGAACACATCCCCGGATGCGTGCTCTCGAGCGCGTCCGCTCCAACATCACCGCGCTACTGGAAGACCGCGGCGAGCTGCCCGCCCTCGGAATCGGCATGGTGATCCAACCCGACAACCACAACCAGGTCGAAGCCATGGCCGACTTCGCCGAGTCGGTGGGCGCGGACTGGCTGGACCTACGCAAGGACGAAGTCGACGTCACCGAGGGCCTCGACGCCGCGCAGACCTCGGTGGTACGGGCCCAGCTCCGAGCCGTGCGGGCCCGCACCGGCGGCAATGTCCGGATCGACCTCGGCGATGAACTGGTGGCCCTGGCCAACGGACACCTGCCCGAGCGCACTCGAACCAGCGAATGCATGGGCCGCTGGTTCCGGCCGACCATCGGCGCGTTCGGGCACCTGACGCCGTGCGACCTCAAGGCCGAACCACGCTTCGCCGCAACCGGTTACGACCTGGGCAAGATCAAAGGCGCACGGCTGCTCGACATCGTGGCCACCACCAGCGGACACCGCATCGACGACGACTGCGCCCAGTGCACGCCCAGCTCACGCACCGGCAACGCCATCGTCCACAAACTGCTCGCCGACCTCCAGGCCGGGCTCAGGCTAGGCGACCAGCCGTTCGGCTAGCCGCGCTGCTTCAACCGTTGCGCCAGCGCGGTGCGTGCCACCGCCAGTGCGCCACGCACGATCAGCCCGGCCGCCACCAGGGGCGCGAACACCATCCACGCCGTGCCCCGGTGGTAGTCGCAGTAGAACCGCAAAGCACTGCGATGGTGAGTGCGGATCTTGCGGAACGGCGCGCTGCGCATACTCCCGCCCTCGCGGTGGCGGATCTCCACGCTCGGATCGAGCACGACCCGCCACCCACCGCGATGCATATCGAGGGCCACCTTGGTTTCCTCGAAGTAGAGGAAGTACCGCTCATCGAAACCACCGACAGCGTCGAACGCCTCACGCCGAAAAAGCATGCAGCACCCCGAGATCCAGTCGACATCGCTCACCTCGGTCACCGGCGCACCGAAGTAGCGGCGAGACGCCGGATTAGCGGGCCAGACCCCGCCGAGCAAAGCGTGGGCGACACCGACCGCCAGCGACGGGAACTTTCGCCCGGACGGATACGGGGTGCCGTCCAACCGCGCGATTCGCGGGCCGATCATGCCGATCCGCTCGTCGGCCTTCGCCGTGTCCACCAGCGCCGCGATCGAACCCGGAGCGAGCTGGGTATCGGGGTTGGCGACCAGGATCCATTCTGCGCCCGTCGCGGCGGCTGCTTGATTGATCGCCGCCGCCAAGCCCACGTTGCGGGAATTGCGGATAACCCGCCCACCGAACTCCTCGACAATGTCGGCACTGCGATCGGTCGAGACGTTGTCAACGCCGATCACATCCACTGTGTAGGGCTCGACGGCCGCCTCGAGAGTCTCCAGAAATCCGGGCAGATCCTCGGCACTCTGATAGGTCACCAGAGCCAGACCGACGGTCTTCTCTTCCGCGCTGGGCATGACGGCGAACCTACCACCGCCAACCGATTCCAGCTCGTCGATCCCGTAGGGCACTTACCCAAGTACAGGCCCGGTTTAGGCCGCGCGGCAACTGGTCCTCAGATGCCGGTCAACAGCCCAGCGTCAGCTCGTGCCCTCCAGCGTTCTCCATGGTTCTGCCTCGAACTGGCGGATCACTTCAAACGGTTGCGCTACCAGGCTGAATAGTTCACGGACCTGCTGGTGGTACTCGCGAAGGTCGTCGCCGAGCGAGATGAGGTTGCGAAGCTCATCACGAAGTTGCACCGTCACCCGAGGCAGATATGCGTTCAGTAGGTCTGTCCGCAATGTCGACCGGATCTCAAGTTGACGATCCTCGTACATCTCCAACTGCTGCGTGTACTGCTTCGCCTCGTCGACGACGATTCGCCCGCCATGCTCCGCGAGAGCGATGTCCAGGCCGCTGTCGAATATCTGGTCTTCGGGCAATCCAGCTGGGTCCGGTCGTAACTGTTCCACGTGTGCGAGGTCAGCGATTGCTCGACCGATGGCATGCTCGGCCACCGGCGCTACGGGTACGACAGCAGCGGGCACGGGCAGCGGTTTGGTGCGGATCCGCGATATGACCTGCTGGGTGACAGCGAGCGAAATTGACCCTTTTGCCTCGAAGGTATTGACGTACCGGACTGCTTTGGCACCGAGGTCGGACAGGGCCGTAAGTGCCACGCCGCCAGCCAAGTCGCATAGTTCGTCGTGGACGTCAGGAGCCAGCTCTCCTGGCTGGAGCTGGATCTCTACCTGATGTAGCCAGTACCGGCCACCTTGCGCAGGCTGGTGGTGCATGCGGCGGATCATGTTCTCGATTGCCGCAGCATAAGTGCCCACATGCAACGCGAGCGAGGTCTTTCGCGCGATGATCTTCACCGGATCCAGACCTGCAAAATCGCAATCGGAGTACCTCGCGATCATGTCGTCGCGATAGGACGGGGCAGGCCAGTCCTGGTATTCGCTGGTGTGGTACCAGAAGTGCCGGTCGACGTAGTCGTCGCGAAGATCCTGGTCCTCGAGACTACGAAGGACTGGCAACTTCGGACTGAGATCGGACGCGATCCCGCAGCTGCACTCCAGAAGAGGTTCGTCGTTGCTGCACAACCGCTCATACTCGGTATCCGACATCTGCACGCGCTGTCCGCAATCACACGCGAACACGAAGTCGTGCTGGAACTCGAAACCGTCAGGGTTTCCGCGTTCGGCTGATGAGTCGACAGTCACGAACGAAGTCTACGGATCGTCGATGTCACCGCAGGCGGACGGCAACTACTATCGCGAGCGACCGCGAACCGACAGTACAGAGCGAACAGGACACAAACGTATGGCGCGCAAGGTTGTTGTCACGCTGGTCGATGACTTCGACGGGACCTCGGTCGCCGAGGAGACGTTACCTTCGAAATCGACGGTGCCGCATACGAGATCGACTTGTTCGCCGCCAACGCAGCTACCCTGCGGGAGTCATTCGACCAGTGGGCCCCCTACGCGCGAAGGACCGGACGGACAAAGGGCTCAGCACGTCGACATGTACCTACGTCTTTGGCAGGGGCCTCGCCGCGACGCAACGACCTGAGTGCAATTCGGGCCTGGGCCAACGAGAATGGATACGATGTCTCCGATCGCGGCAGGAGGGGGTTGCAGGGCGCGTTCTTGCGCAGGAAGTGGCGGATGGGCTCGACCCAGCAGGATCGGCGTGCCACCCCAGCTCCGGCCCTGGTGAATCGTGACTTCACTGCCGACGAGCCAGATCGCTTGTGGGTTGCCGATGCCACCCGCATCGTCTGCGGTGAGGGTGTGTTCTGGCCGGCGGCGGTCCGAGACGCGTTCTCGAACTCCGATCGTGGGCGGGAAGTGTTCGGACCGTTGCGATACCCAACTCGTGCTCCGTGGTCTCGAGTACGCGGTCTGGACACGCGATGTTCGTGACGGGCAGCTCGTTCATCATTCCGACCGCGGGTCGACCTATACGGCGATTCGGTTCGCGAACCACTTGGCCGCCAACGGGATAGCACAATCCATGGGGTCGGTCGGTGACAGTTACGACAACGCGCTCATGGAGAATTTCTTCTCCACCCTGAAGACCGAGCTGGTCTACCGGAACAGTTGGTGGACGAGGGAAGACGCCGAGAACGCCCTGTTTGCCTACATCGACGGCTGGTACAACACCCAGCGGATCAAGAAGAAGCTCGGTTGGCGATCACCCGACGAGTACGAAGCCAGCTATCATCACCGGGTTCCTGCTGGAACCAGATAATCCGCTCTCCGGATTAGCGGGGGAACCTCAGTCTTCGACTCCTCCGGTTTGCAGGTGACAGTGGCGCTTGTTTCTGAGCGTCTTTACTCGATGCTCGCGAGTGCCGGATGCCGCACCATGACCTCGCCCTCTGATGAAGAGGCCGCAGTCACAGCCGACTCCGGCACGCGCTGATGTGGAGCCCACCGGCCTGTAGCTGCGGCAACCGGGTCCATGCGCAGAGTATGGAGGAAACTCGGTTATCTGGGCATGGGGCAGGCCGCCGGACGACGATACCGATACACCAGCGTCTGGTCTGCTGGCGCGTATGGATCCGCAATGAATCCGGCTGCCATCGCTACGATCTGACTGCCCACGTTCTTTCGCGCAATGCCTGCGGAGAATGTCTCGACACTGGCGAGGCCGGGATACGCCAGCACTGCCGGTATCAGGGCGGTGCCGATACGTTGCTGCTGGCGGTCGGGGCGCACCGCGTACAGCAAGACGGCATGGAAGGGCGCAGTGTACTCGGTGGTACCGGTTTCATGATCGGACTGCTGCACTCCATACACCGCTGCGGACACGTAGGCCACCGGCGCATTCCCAGAGTGCGGAGTATCGCGAACCACCAGTCGTTCCACGCGCGCTAGGTATAACTTTCGGAGATCGTCGGGGTGCCTGGTCATCCTGGCGAGGTCCGTCCCGGTCGTGTAACTGCCGAGCCATTGGAGAATCCCTGGGTGCTGGAGCCATCGGTCGACGGCGTCGAGTTCCTCGGTGGTGGCTGGAGCCAGGGTGACGGTGTGCACATCTCAGATTGTCGGGGTTCGAGGCGAACCCCGACAACAGCCCCCTCTGCGCGACGGCAAACGCAACCACAACTTGACTGATACGGCGGTGCGTTCGCCGCCCGGCCGTTGCCGCCTAAGAAGCGAAGGCGAGCGGCCGGATCACCGGGTGGACGAGACGTGCCGGTTCCGGCAACTCACGCGCGTGGCGCAGCTTGAACCGACCCGGGTTTCCGGCCGCTTCCTTCTCTGTGAAGGATGTGGGCCATGCCCAAGCAGTACCCGATCGAGCAGCGTGAGTGTGCAGTGAAGATGGTGCTGGACCGAATCATCGGGGGCCAGCCAGTGTTTGGCCGTGTGCGTTGCAGCGCAGCACCTCGCGGTTGATACGACATATGGCGATGCACTGTCGGTACCCGACGTGGAAGACTATTCGAATGACCGACTCACGCCGCCTCGTAGACAAACTGTGGTCCTACTGTAACGTGCTGCGTGACGACGGCGTGGGCGTGATCGAGTACACCGAACAGCTCACCTACCTGCTGTTCCTCAAGATGGCCCATGAGCGGACCACCCGCCGCCTCAATCCGCAGCAGGTAGTTCCGCCCCAGTATTCGTGGCAGCGCCTGCTCGACGCCGAGGGCATCCAGCTCGAACTCGAGTACACCAAAATCCTGGTCGGCCTGGCCGAGCAACCGGGCACCCTCGGCACCATCTTCCGCAAGTCACAGAACAGGATTCAAGACCCCGCCAAGCTCAAGCGGTTGATTGCCGACCTGATCGACCAAGAGAACTGGTCGGCCTCCGGCACCGACCTCAAGGGCGATGCCTACGAACAGCTTCTCTCAAGAGGTGCTTCCGACAAGGGCTCTGGTGCCGGTCAATACTTCACCCCGCGCGATCTGATCGCTGGCATCGTCGATGTCATCAACCCCAAACCCGACGACACCATCGTCGACCCGGCCTGCGGCACCGGTGGCTTCCTCCTCGTCGCCCACGAGCACGCCGCACGTGGTGCCGAGAACCTCACCCCTTCCCAGCGCGACCACCTCCGCGACGACTTCGCATCTGGTTTCGAGCTGGTCGACGGCACTGCTCGCCTCGCCGCGATGAACCTGCTGCTCCACGGCATCGGCACCCCCACTGGCGACTCGTTAATCGAGGTCAGGGACGCCTTGATTGCTGATCCGGGTCGCCGTTGGAGTGTAGTGCTGTCGAATCCGCCGTTCGGGCGCAAATCCTCGCTGACCATGGTCGGAGCCGACGGCCGTGAAGCCAAGGAAGACCGCGAGATCGAACGTCAAGATTTCGTCGTCACCACCAGCAACAAGCAGCTCAATTTCCTGCAGCACATCATGACCATTCTCGACATCAACGGTCGCGCCGCCGTCGTGCTGCCGGACAATGTTCTGTTCGAAGGAGGCGCGGGCGAGACACTGCGCAAGAAGCTGCTTGAGGACTACAACCTGCACACCATGCTGCGCTTGCCGACCGGCATCTTCTATGCCCAAGGCGTCAAAGCCAATGTCTTGTTCTTCGATAAGAAGCCCGCCGCCGAACAGCCGTGGACCCGACGACTGTGGGTCTACGACCTGCGCACCAACCAACACTTCACCCTGAAACAGAACCCGTTGCGCCGCCATCACCTTGACGAGTTCGTCGAGGCGTACGGGTCGAATCGGGATGCGGTGGTCTCCGACCGTTGGCGCTCGTTCACCTACGACGAGCTCATCGCCCGCGACAAGACCAACCTCGACATCACCTGGCTACGCGACGAGTCACTGGAGGACACCGACAACCTCCCCGCACCCGAGATCATCGCACGCGAAATCGTCGAAGATCTGACGGCGGCGCTGGCCGAGTTCGAAGCGGTAGCAGCCGAACTGGAACGCACGACCACCGCCGAAGTATCCTGACCGTTTTGTCGCCGGCCTTCGATACACTGAAGTGACTATGAGCCAAGAGAACTCAGACCAACGGCTAGCTGCTGAGCAGCGCGCTCGGGCGTTGATTGATGCTCAATTGGTAGCAGCTGGATGGGCGGTTCAGGACCGGCGCTCGATGAACCTCTACGCCGCCGAGGGTGTGGCGGTTCGCGAGGTCATCATGGAGAAAGGTCACGGCCGCGCCGACTACTTGCTCTACGTCGGCAAGAAGGCCGTGGGCGTGATCGAGGCCAAGCCAGTGGGGACGCCACTATCTGGGGTCGAGTGGCAGTCGGCGATGTATGCCGAAGGCCTTCCCGCTGAGGTCCGGTTGAAGGCCCTCACCGTGGGTGGGCGGCTGCCGTTCGTGTTCGAGTCGAGCGGCACCGAGCTTCACTTCACCAACGGTTTCGATCCGCACCCGCGGTCCCGGGCGCTGTTCCATTTACCGCAGGCCTCGACGCTGGCGCGCTTCTTGCGTGACGCGGCGGCGAACCCTGATGCGCCGACATGGCGCGCCAAGGTTGCCACTATGCAAGAGCTAGATCGCAAAAGTTTGCGGCCAGCGCAGGTCAAGGCGGTCGAAGGTGTAGAGCGAAGCCTCGCGCAGCAGCGCTACAAGCGCAGCTTGGTGCAGATGGCGACGGGCGCGGGCAAGACCTACACAGCCGTCACCGAGTCCTACCGTTTGCTCCAATACGGCGGGTTCCAGCGAGTTCTATTCTTGGTCGACCGCAACAATCTGGCCGACCAGACACTTGCCGAATTCCAGAACTATCGGGCCCCAGGCGACGGCCGCCGTTTCACCGAGCTGTACAACGTCGACAAGCTCACCAAAGCGGGCATGCTGAGCTCGTCAAGCGTGGTGATCTCGACCATCCAGCGGGTGTTCAAAGCGCTACAGGGCGACGAGGTACCCGACACCGACGACCCGAATCTCGACGGCTACGTCCCGGATGCCCCGGTCACAGTCACCTACAGCCCCGACCTGCCGCCGGAGACATTCGACCTGGTAATCGTCGATGAGGCGCACCGCTCGATCTATGGTGTGTGGCAGGGGCTGCTGCGCTATTTCGACGCGCACATCGTCGGTCTCACCGCGACCCCAGGAAAACAGACCTTCGGATTCTTCGAACAGAACCTGGTCTCGGAATACACGTATCCCGAATCAGTCGCCGACCTGGTCAACGTAGACTTCGACGTCTACCGAATCAGCACCGAGATCAGCGAGCGCGGTTCGCGGATCGAGCAGGGCACCATCGTTCCAAAGGTCGATCGCCGCACCAGGGTGGAGCGTTTGGAGGCGCTCGAAGACGATTTGACCTACACCGCAAGGCAACTCGATCGCGCAGTGACCAGCAAGTCGCAGATCCGCACCGTGCTCGAGACTTTCCGCGACAAATTGTTCACCGAGATCTTCCCCAAGCGCAGCACCGTCCCGAAGACTCTGATCTTCGCCAAGGACGACGCACACGCCGAGGAGATCGTGACCCTCGTCCGCGAGGTGTTCGGCAAGGGCAATGATTTCGCCGCGAAGATCACCTACAGCGCCAGCGACGCCAAACGTCGCCTACAAGCGTTCCGCACCAGCCCGACGCTGCGGATCGCAGTGACCGTCGACATGATCGCCACCGGCACCGACGTCAAACCGCTTGAGTGCGTGTTCTTTATGCGCGACGTACGGTCGGGCCAATACTTCGAACAGATGAAAGGCCGTGGTGCACGGACGATTTCGAATGCCGACTTCCAGGCTGTGACCCCCGACGCCGAGGTCAAGACGCGCTTCGTGATCGTCGACGCGGTCGGAGTTACCGAGCACGCATTCTGCGACGCACCGCTGAACCGCGAACGAGGCATCGGATTGAAGAAGCTACTCGGCAAAGCTGCGGCACTCACCCTCACCGAGCCCGAAACCGCCACGCTCGCCTCACGTCTCGCGAAACTGGAACTCGACCTCACCGACGTTGAGCGCATTGAACTTGATTCAGTTGCGGGTTCTCCTGTGCGCGACATCGTCCGCGGCCTCGTAGACGCGGTCAATCCCGACACCCAAGCGGCATACGACGGCGACGTCCAAGATCTACTCGATCGCGCAGTAGAACCGATCGCGGCCAATCCTGAGCTCCGCACCCGTATTCTTGAGCTCCGCGCCACCCACGACCGCACGATCGATGAAGTGAGCCGGGACGTCCTGCTCGACGCACACGGAGTAGTCGACCCCTCACGCGCCAGATCGGTGGTTGATTCCTGGAGCGACTATCTGAATGAGCACCGCTCGGAGATCACCGCCATCCAGATACTCAGCGAAGCGGGAGACCGCCGCGCGACCTACGACGAGATACAAGAATTAGCTTCTCGTATCGCACGTCCGCCGTACAACTGGACTCCCGAAATTATCTGGAAGGCATACGACAGCCTCGGGGTACAGGTGAGCCGCGATATCGGGGGCCGCCGCACCGTCACTGACCTGATCTCTCTGATCCGCTTCACGGTCGGCGTCGACGATGAGCTGGTCCCATACGCAGAGCGAGTCCAGGACCGCTACGACAACTGGCTCGCCCAGCAACGCCAGGCAGGCGTTGAGTTCACCGCCACGCAGCGCTGGTGGCTCGATCGGATAGTCTCAGCGATCGCGGCGTCAGCCGAGTTCACCACCGCCCAACTCGACAACGCCCCCTTCACCGAACGAGGAGGCACCGACGGCGCACTCCGCGACCTCGGCGAAGCCACCGCTGACCTGATCGACGAGCTGAATACGGAGCTGACTGCATGAGCCTTCTCGGTGAGGTAGCGCTCATCATCGACTGCGAGCATAAGACCGCTCCGCGATCTGACAGCGATGTTTTCGGCTACTCAGTCGGCACAGGGGCCATCCGCGACGGGCGGATAACGCTCGACAAGGCAAAGCCAGTTTCGCGAACGACATTCGAGGAGTGGACACGACGCGCGATCCCGACGACAGGCGATCTGATCTTGTCACGGGAGGCGCCAATGGGTGAAGTAGGCGCAGTACCTACCGATAGTCCCGTTTGTCTCGGCCAGAGGACAGTCTTGATTCGACCGGCCGCGTCTCGTATTGCGACCAACTTCCTGCTGTACGCGTTGCAGGCACCGACAACACAGCGATGGATACGCGCAAACTCGGCTGGATCCACGGTGCAGCACGTGAACGTCAGTGATGTACGGAAGATCCCTCTTGGTTCGTTGCCACCCCTCGCCGAACAACACCGCATCGTCGAAATCCTCGAAGACCACCTCTCCCGGCTCGACGCCGCTGCGATTTCAGTTCAAACAGCGGTTCGCCGCGTAGAGGCTCTGAAGCTTCGGACGCTCTCCGAGCTTTATGCGGGACCGATGGCCACCTTAGCTAGCATCTCGCTGGACGCCGGTTACGGCACTTCGGAAAAGTGTGCAGCTGATGCGCCGGGGCCAGCGGTTATCAGAATCCCAAATCTTGCTGACGGGAAGATTGATTTGACCGACGAGAAGCAGGTAGTAGATCCTTCCGTCGATGTTTCGAAATATATGGTCTCACCAGGTGATTTGTTAATTGTGCGCACGAACGGATCTGTCGACCTCATCGGCCGTTCGGCAATCGTCCAGAACGACGTCAATGCCGCATTCGCTTCGTATCTTATCCGGTACCGCCTACGCCCTGATGTGGTTCGTCCAGCATGGGTGCACGCCATGCTGCGAAGCCCGCAGCTACGGTCGCGGATCACGTCGCTCGCCGCGTCCAGCGCCGGCCAGCACAATCTCAGCCTGGCGAAGTTGGACCCGCTACCAATCCCGCTGCCCAGCCTCGATATGCAGGATGCCGGATTGGAGCGGCTCGTCGAGATGGACGCACTCACACACAGGCTAATCCGGTCTATCGTCGCTGCGCAGCGTCGTACAGTGACGCTGCGGCAATCATTGCTAGCAGCTGCCTTCTCTGGCCGCTTGACTCGGCGAGAAACCTGGGAGGATGTCACAGAAACCTTCGTGCCTGTGTGACCGGCCGTCGAGGCGTCAGCGAGTCTCCGATAGGGCATCGCGGTCCCTTAAACCGCATATGCACCCACAATGACCAGGCGCTTTTCAGTTGCCCATGTTTTGCGTGTCCTGCCGAGGAATCGAACCTGCGATAACAAGGCGTTGCCTACCCGACCTCGACCACGAGCTCGCCCGCGCGGCAACCACCTACGCAGTGGTTCCCGCAGCATTGCGCACACCGTCCAGTGGTCACGATCATGTCGGCCCGGTGCCGTAGCCTCGCCCTATTCCAGCCCATCCACGAGGCGTGGCCGAGCACGAGCTCAAATTTCCGGCGACTACTGCGGGAGACCTGCGTCCGAAATCAAGGCAAAGCAGCTCGCGGCCGACCCGAATATCTACGACCTGAACATGATTGAACGCTGTAGCGACGGCGGCCTCATCACGTACAAGACCCGCGACTGACCCCCGATAACGCCTGCATCCCTATCATTGCCGCCCAGGTGGGAGGCCGGCCTCGTCGGGGGCTTATCGGTGCGGACCCCCCGGAAGCTGGGTTGTGCATGGCCGGTCACTGACCTGGTGCTACCACCGAGTAGGTAAACCGCTGCATGCAGTACTGAGGGTCGTGCCTGTGTGTGGCCGGGCTGCACATTGCGATTCCTCGGCACAGCCTCTGCAACCATCGTTCGAGGTAGGTAGCTGTGCCAATCAACACCAGGTATCTCGCGCTGTCCAATTCGGTGTCGAACCATGCCCCGACGCTCGGGCGAACTCCCTCCGGGCGAGCTCAGTCGCGAAGCGAGGTCACCAGCATCGCCATCCCGGCCCCGGTGAACAACACCGCGACCCCTGCCAGGACGACGAACCCGAAATTCGGCTCCATCCCGTTGGCGAGCAGGGTCGGCACGAACACTCCGAGCGGCACGGCCCCGGCGAAAGCCCACGCACCCAGCCGGAATGCCCCCATGAACACTCCCACCGGCTCGAATATCCCTACCAACGCCAGCCCGACCCCCACGAACGCCAGCCACAGCCACCACCCCAGACGCCCGGTCTGACGCGGGTTGTAGGAATCGGACTGCCCGTCGATGACGACGCCGACGACCTGTCCCTGCCACGTCCGCAATGTCGCCTGCCCACCTTCGCGGGCCTTGGCGAAGAGTTCGCCGTTCACGTCGTGCGAATGCTGCGTCCCGTCGCGCATCCACCTGATCGTGAGGTGATTCGTCGTGGTCGTGCTGGTGGTTCCATCGCTGTTGAAGTGGGTGGAAGTCGAAGTGGACGTGTCCTTCTCGATGATGGTGACGGTCTCTTCGTCGAAACAGCTGCCCGCACTCTTCTCACATGCCACCTGATGCCGATACTCCCGCGTCTGGTGAAACGGATCCACGGCATGCGCCAGCGCGAACACCACCAGTCCGGCCCCGACCAGAAACGCCAGCGCCCTACCAACCATCGCCTCTCCCACCAAGTTCCGATGACACACCTGCAGCGAGGTTGATCCGAACTTCCCCGAAGAGCCTCCGACACTACCGCCGCAAGCCCTCCCACACTCCGATTTTTCCTTACGCTGGGCAATGATTCGCGTGAGTCGTGACCTCTTCGCCTGCAGTGTGCCGACGGGCACCCGGCGGGGCACGACCACAGACGGATACCGCGGGGCGGCTGATCAGGCACCCACCCGCCGCCCCCGTACCCATCGCAGTTGTGTTTCTACGATTCGCACGCCGGTTTACACGGGTATCTGCGGGAAGCGCCCGGCAGCTTCGGGACATACAGATAGCCATCTACCCGCGCGAACAGGGTGAGAATGAAACGAGTCGAGCAATGGTGAATTGTGTTCGGGTTGAGCGCAATTCTGTTCGTGGGCGGTGGTGTCGGGTTGTATCGATGCCATGGCAGCACAGGAAACCCCGGTCGCCGAGGTAGACAGCTTCACCGCCGAATGGCAGCAATGGCACCGTCAACAGGAGGCGCGACTGGCTGACCGGCACGGATTCCTGGCCATCACGAACCTGCACTGGCTCACCGAAACCCCGGAGCGGTTCACCGACGCGCCCGGCACCTGGTCCACCGGTGCCGACGGTGTGGTCGTGGTTCTCGATGAGGGCGAGGAATTGGTCGTCGAGGGGACACCGGTGCACGGCCGTTACGAGTTCGGCGCGATCGCCGAGCGCGACGGGGTGAACGCGGTGTGGGGTGACGCGGTGATCGAGGTCGCGCGCCGTGGTGGCAACGACATCGTTCGCCCTCGGCACCCGAACAACCAGTTGCGCAACGATTTTCGTGGCACGCCCGCGTACGCGCCGGACCCGAAGTGGGTGGTGACGGGTCGCTACGTTCGGTTCGAGCAGCCGCGACCGACCACCGTCGGCGCCTCGGTTGAAGGGCTCGAACATGTCTACGACGCACCGGGACAGGTCGAGTTCGACATCGACGGTCAACCGCTGCGGCTGACCGCGTTCCCCGGCCGGAATCCCGGCGACCTGTCGGTGCTGTTCACCGATACCACTTCCGGAGTCACCACCTACGCCGCGAATCGCATTGTGCAGGTATCGACTCCGGCTGCCGACGGCACGGTCGTGCTCGATTTCAATCGGGCGGTCAACCTGCCGTGCGCCTACACCGATCTCGCGACCTGCCCGCTGCCGCCCGCCGAGAACAGGCTCCCGATCGCGGTCGAGGCGGGGGAAAAGGTCCCCTACGAGCGCCAGGGATGAGCGCACCGCAGATCAGCACGCTGGCGTTCCTGACGCCGGGCAACTACCTCGACGACAATCCGTACACCGGGCTCGAGGACACGCTGCAGCTGTTCGAATACGGCGAGCGCCTCGGTTTCGACGGTGCGTGGATCCGGCAGCGTCATCTCGAGCACGGCGTGGGTTCGGCGGCGGTCTTTTTAGCCGCCGCCGCCCAGCGCACCAGCCGAGTGGAGCTGGGCGCCGCGGTCATTCCGATCGGCTACGAGAGCCCGTTCCGGCTGGCCGAGGACCTGTCGCTGGCCGATGTGCTGTCACAGGGCCGACTACAGCCCGGTTTCAGCGCGGGCACCCCACCGCACGCCGATCTCATCGGTGACCTGGTCTTCGACGGCGACTGGCGCAACTTCGACCTGTCCTACGGCCGCGTGGCCCGTCTGCTCGAGAACCTGCGCGGCGACTACCTCGGCGACGCAGGCACCGTCATCCAGTCACCGGGCAACACTCAGCGTCCCCGTCTGCAGCCGCACAGCCCCGGCCTCGCCGATCGTGTGTGGTACGGCGGCGGGAGCATCCGATCCGTGCACTGGACCGCGGAGAACGGACTGAACCTGCTCAGCGGCAACATCGTTTTCGGTGACGCCAGTGACGATTTCACCACCTCCCAGCTGACCCTGATCGCGGACTACCGCCGCCTGATCGACCCGGCTCGACCCGCCCGCGTGGCGGTCGGACGTGTGATCGTGCCGTTCGACAGCGCCGACCCTGCGACCCGCGAGCGCTACCGTGCCTACGCCGCGAGCCGCCACGACCGCACTCTCGGCCCGCAAGGTGAACGCCGAATTCTGTTCGCGCCGGACATCGTCGGCACCGCGGAGCAGATCCTGGAACAGCTGCGAGCTGACCCGGTGCTCGCGCAGACCTCGGAGCTGCGCCTGGAATTGCCTTACGAATTCCACCGTGAGGATTACGAGCAGATCCTGCACGACACCGTGCACCTGATCGCTCCCGAACTGGGCTGGAAACCGACGTTCACGAACGCGGCGAGTACGTCGGCGTGACCAGCCGCTCGGTGCATCGCCGAGCGTAGGAGCGAGCACAACACCGGCACGGCCTCGATCCGCGCCGACGGATCGCGACGGTGATCCCGTGTGCCGGGCGGCGAACAATCAACCGAAGTCGCTGCCGCCACCAGGAAATCGCTGAGGAAGAGGGATTACGTCTCCCTCAGCGATCACTGGATGGGTTAGGCGGCGCGTCTACGCAGGGCGGGGTCGGCCAGCGCGTCGGGGATCTTGCCGGTGTCACGGTCGGCGAAGATCGTGCCGGGCGGGACTATCTCGTCGATGCGGTCGAGGATCTCCTCGCTCAGGACGACATCGGCCGCACCCAGATAGGCATCGAGGTGTTCGCCGGTACGCGGGCCGATGATGGCGGCGGTGACATCGGGGTGGGCGAGCACGAAACCGATCGCGAGCTGGATGAGCGTGAGTCCGGATTCCTCGGCGAGGACGGCGAGCGCGTCGGCGGCGGCGAGTTTGTCCGCGTTGGCGGGTGCGTCGATGTCGAATCGACCCGGGATCAGTTCGGCCCGATGCGAACTCGGTTGAGGTGCGCCGAGGCGGTACTCACCGGAGAGCCACCCCGCGGCGAGCGGGCCGTAAGCGATGACGCCGAGTCCGTACTTGCGGGCGATCGGCAGGGTCTCGCGTTCGATGCCGCGAATCAGCGGTGAATACGGAACCTGTTCGGCAGCAGAGCGATTGGCCTTGGTCCGGTCGGCGATCCACTGGGCTTCGACCAGTTCGCCGGGCGAGAAGACCGAGGTGCCGTAGTAGCGGATCTTGCCTGCGCGCACGAGGTCGTCGAGAGCGGCGACGGTGTCTTCGAGTGCGGTCACCGATTCGGGGCGGTGCACCTGGTAGAGGTCGAGGTGGTCGGTGTCGAGGCGACGCAGCGAGTCCTCGACGGCACGGACGATCCAGCGCCGGGAGTTGCCCCGGTGGGTGGGGTCGTCGTCGACGGCGTTGTGGAACTT
Organism: Nocardia sp. NPDC055050; assembly: GCF_053608345.1. Lineage (NCBI taxonomy): Bacteria > Bacillati > Actinomycetota > Actinomycetes > Mycobacteriales > Nocardiaceae > Nocardia > Nocardia sp. NPDC055050. The sequence goes on along the minus strand of NZ_JBSGVG010000015.1, from coordinate 96,699 downwards.
GCTGGCCAGGATCACCTCGTCGCGACGGTCGCGCAGCGCCTTCCCGACGATGATCTCGGATTCGCCCCGCGAATAGGTGTCGGCGGTGTCGATGATGTTGATTCCGGCGTCCAGCGCCCGATGGATCAGCGCGATCGATTCTTCGTGGGTGGTGCCGCCACGGGAACCGAAGTTCATGGTGCCGAGCACATACGGGCTCACCCGGACGCCGGTTCGGCCGAGCAGGCGCAGGTCGGACAGGCTCATCGGGTGGCTCCGATCGTGGTGCGGCGGCGCACGGCCGCGTCGGTGAGTGAGGGCGGCAGGTAGCCCTCGTCGGCGGGGCTGAGTGTGGTTCCGGGCGCGACGATCTCGTCGATGCGGTCAAGCACCTCGGTGCTCAGCCGCACATCGACGGCGCCGAGCTGGGTCTCGAGGTGGGCCAGGGTGCGCGGCCCGATGATGACGGTGCTCACCGCCGGATGCTGGAGCACGAACGCCAGCGACAGATGCACCAGCGAGATGCCCGCTTCGTCGGCGAGTTTCGCCAATTCCTCGGCGGCGGCGCGCTTGCGCTGGTTGGCGACCAGTTCGGGGTCGTGCCGGTGCGGCTGCCGGGCGAGCCTGCTCGACTCGGGCGCGGTCTCCCCCGCCCGGTAGCGGCCGGAGAGCCAGCCGCCCGCGAGCGGACTCCAGGTGAGGACGCCCAGGCCGTGCCGCTCGGCGATCGGCAGGGTGGCGCGTTCGGCGCCACGAGCCAGGATCGAATACGGCGGCTGCTCGGTGACCGGACGCGCCAGGTTGCGGTCCTGAGCCACCCATTGCGCCTCGACCAGCTGATGCGGTTCGAACGTCGTGGTGCCGTAGTAGCGGATCTTGCCCGCGCGCACCAGATCGTCCAGCGCGCGCAGTGTCTCCTCCAGCGGGACGTCCGGGTCGGGGCGGTGCACCTGGTAGAGGTCGAGGTGGTCGGTGCCGAGGCGGCGCAGCGAGTCCTCGACGGCACGGATGATCCAGCGCCGGGAGTTGCCGCGACTGTTCGGGTCGGTGCCGATCTGGCCGTGGAACTTGCTGGCGAGGACCACCTCGTCGCGGCGCCCACGCAGGGCCTTCCCGACGATCTGTTCGTTCTCCCCCTGGGAGTACACGTCGGCGGTGTCGACGACGTTGATGCCCACGTCCAGGGCGCGGTGGATGATCGTCGCCGCGTCGTCGTGGTCGGGGTTGGCCCAGGCGCCGAAGTTCATGGCGCCCAGCGTGAGTGGGCTCACCAGTACGCCGGTGCGGCCGAGGTGTCGCAGTGTCATGGAGTGGGTTGTCACTTTCAGGTCGTGGAAACGGTTTCGCGGGCAAAGGAGTTCGCGGGTTCGGACAGGCCGAGGTGACCGCGCAGGGTGGTGTGTTCGTACTCGCGACGGAAGAGCCTGCGCTTGCGCAGTTCGGGCACGACCTGGTCGACGAAGTCGGTGAGGTAGCCGGGCAGGACGGCCGGGATGATGGTGAAGCCGTCGATGCCCGCGTTGCGGTGCCACAGCTCGATGTGGTCGGCGACCGTCTGAGGTGTCCCGATCACCACGCGGTGCCCGCCCAGGAACTCGGTGAGCAATTGCCGCACGGTGTGGCCGGTTTCGAGCGCGTAGCCGGTGAGTGAGGCGAAGAAGCCCTGCGGTCCGATCCGGTCGGCGGGCAGCGTGGTGAGCTGGTGCGGCAGCGGGGAGTCGAGGTCGAGTTCGACGTCGGGGTAGCCGAGCCAGCGGGCGAACTGGCGCACCGGAGCGCTGTCGGGGTGCAGCCGCCCCTGCAACTCGTCGAACCGTGCGCGGGCCTCGGCTTCGGTGGACCCGATCACCGGGACCAGGCCGGGAAGGATCCGGATCGCGTCGCCGTCGCGGCCGGAAGCCACCGCTGCCGAGCGGATCTCGGCCGAGAAGCTACGCGCGGCAGACAGGCTGAGCTGGGTCGTGTAGATCGCCTCGGCATGGGCGGCCGCGAAGGCCCGGCCCTGCGGGGAGGCTCCGGCCTGCACGAGAACCGGGCGGCCCTGCGGGGAGCGCAGCACATTCAGCGGCCCGGCGACGGAGTAGAACTCGCCCCGGTGATCCACCGCGTGTACCCGATCCGGATCGGCGAAGACACCGGCTTCCTGGTCGCCGATCAGCGCGTCGGATTCCCAACTGTCCCAGAGCTTCTCGGTGAGCGAAACGTACTCGGCGGCACGCCGGTACCGTTCGTCGCGCTCGGGCAGCTCGGCGATGCCGAAGTTGCGGGCGGCGTTCGGTTCGAACGTGGTGACCACATTCCAGCCCGCTCGGCCCCCGCTCACGTGGTCGAGCGAGAGGATCCGCCGGGCCAGGTTGTAGGGCAGGTTCAGCGAGGTGGTCGCGGTGGGGATCAGCCCGATGCGCTCGGTCGTCACGGCCAGCGCCGAGCTGAGCAGGATCGGATCGAGCGTGGCGGCGGGCGCCCGGGCGATGCCGGGCTGCTGCACCGGGATATCCGGGAACAGCAGGCCATCGAGTCCGCCGCGTTCGGCCTCGGCCGCGACCCGCTGGTAGTGCGAGAGCTGGATGAACGCGTCGGCGGGCAGGGTCGGTTCGAGCCAGGCGGCCGGGTGGTAGCCGGCGCTGCCGACGTTGACGAGGAAATGCAGTCTGCGTGCCATCAGGCAGCCCCTTCTGCGATGGTGCCCGGGTAGGTGGGGACGGGCAGGCCGAGGTGACCGCGCAGGGTGGTCGCCTCGTAGTCGGTGCGGAACACGCCGCGCTCGCGCAGGATCGGCACGACGCCGTCGACGAAGTCGTCGAAGCCGCCGGGTAGGACATCGGGCATCAGGTTGAAGCCGTCGGCGATGCCCGCCTCGACCCAGTCGATGATCGCGTCGGCGACCTGTTCCGGTGTGCCGGTGACGATGCGGTGGCCCGCGCCGCCGCCGAGGCGTCGCAGCAGCTGGCGCACCGTCAGGTTCTCGCGCCGGGCGAGGCCGAGGGCGATCTTGTAGAAGGTCTGTGACCCGCCCGCCTCGTCGGGGTCGGCCAGCAGGTGCCACGGGAGCGGGCCGTCGAGGGTGAGAGCGTCACGGTCGACGCCGAGCTGGGTGGCGAGCCGATCGAGCGCGTAGTCCGGTGGCACGAGTTCGGCCAGCAGTTCACGGCGCTGGGCGGCCTCGGCTTCGGTGGAACCGAGCACGGTGGACAGGCCGGGCAGGATCAGGACGTCCTCGGCCCTGCGCCCGTAGCCGACGGCACGCGCCTTCACGTCGCGGTAGTACTCCCCCGCCTCGTCCGCGGTCTGGGCGGCGGTGAAGATCACCTCGCCGACCCGGGCGGCCAGTGCCCGGCCGTCTTTCGACGCACCGGCCTGCACGACCACCGGTTCGCCCTGCGGCGAGCGCGGAACATTCAGCGGACCGGCCACGTCGAAGTGCGGGCCGTGGTGATCGACGGCGTGGATCCGCGTGTAGTCGGCGAAGCGGTGGGTGGCCTTGTCGCCGATCAGCGCGTCGGGCTCCCAGCTGTTCCAGAGCGCGCGCACCACCTCGACGAACTCGGCGGCGCGTTCGTAGCGGGCGCCATGGGCCGGTTCGGCGTCGAAGCCGAAGTTGCGCGCCGCGTCGACACCGGCGGTGGTGACCACGTTCCAGCCGGTGCGACCGCCGCTGAGCAGATCGAGCGAGGCGAAGCGGCGAGCGACGTCGTAGGGGTCGTTGTAGCTCGACGACAGGGTGGCGATGAGGCCGACGCGCTCGGTGGCCGCGGCGACGGCGGCCAGGATCACGGTCGGTTCGAGGCTGTTGAACGGCCGGTACCGGATGTCCTCGCGGATGGCGGGCCCGTCGGCGAGGAAGATCGCGTCGAACTTGGCTTCCTCGGCGCGCTGGGCGATGCGCACGTAGTGGTCGAGGGTGAAACTCGCGGCGGGGTCGGTGCCGGGGAAGCGCCACGAGCCGCCGAACACGCCGGCGTTGAGAATGTTGACGTTGAGGTGGACCTGTCGGCGGGTCACAGCTGTTCCTCCTTGGCACGGCCCGCCGCCAGCGCGGCGCGACCGAGGTCGGCGAGCACGAAATCGCTCTGTGGGAAGTGGATTCGCCCGACCATGGCGTCGCGATGGTGGCGTTCGAGCGGATGACGGCGGTCGAGGCCGGGGTTGCCGGTCAGGTCGAGCGCGGATTCGGTAACCCGGATGGCGGTGGAGGTGGCCACGTGTTTGGCCAGTGCGGGCAGACGGCCGTGCTCGTCGTCAGCCAGGCTCGCCACGCCCTGGCGCACCAGTGCGCGGCTGGTCTGGATCCAGGCTTCGATCTCACCCACACGGTCGTGGAAACGCGGCACGGTGGCCAGCGAATCACTTAGTGCGGTGGGCACTCTGGTGTGCAGGTAGCGCACCAGCCAGTCCCGCGCGGCGATCGCGACGCCGTTGTAGTTCGCGGCCAGGAGCAGGGGCAGCGATTGGCGCCCGGCTCGGCGAATCTTGGCGGTGCCGCCGTTGGGGTCCCGCAGGTCGACGAGCCTGGCCTCGGCGACGACCGTGCCGTCGAAGACCACCGACTGGGTGTCGGAAGCGCGCAGGCCCAGGTGATTCCAGGTCGGCTCGACGTGCCAGTCGGTGGCGGTGCGGTCGAGCAGGAAGGTCGCCACCCGCGGGCTCGGTTCGGCGGTGCTGGTGGTGACGGTGAACCAGCTCAGCCCGGAAATGCCGGTGGCGTAGGCCTTCTCACCGTCGATGCGCCAGCCCCCCGACGGCAGCCGGGTGGCGGTGGTGGCCGGAATGCCGCCTCGGGAGAGGCTGCCCAGTTCGCGTTCGACGGCGAGCCCGTTGATCAGCGCGCCGTCCGTCGCGGCCGAGCGCAGCACCAGTTCCTTCAGTTCGGCGGGCCACGGGCTGTCGTCGCGGAGCAGGCTCAGATGGTTGGTGTAGTTCCACTGCAGGATCAGTCCGACCGACGGGTCGGCGGCGCCGACGCGTTCGATCACCTCGACCGCCTCGGCGAGACCCGCTCCGAGACCGCCGTATTCCACCGGAACCGTGAGCGCGGGCGCGCCGATCGCGCGCAGCGCCTCGAAGGCGGCGAACGGAAAGGCCCCCGCCCGGTCGTGTTCGGCGGCGCGATCGGCGATCAGCGCGAGCGCGTCGGCGAACGCGTCCTCGTCGAGACCGTGCACGGTGTGTGCTGGTGCCACAGCGGTCATGCGGGTGTCACTCTCCTGGTCGCGTCACGACCGCTCTGCGGCGGTCGAACGCAGATCTGTGCGGCGCACCGGAATTCACCGGAAAGGGAATCGGGGCGCGATGAAGTGGATCGTCGAAATCAGCGACGACAGGGCGGAGCCGTGGCGGCGGCCTCGATCCGGATATTCGGCAATTCCACGAGACCTCCTTTCCACGTTCGGTCTCCGCAATCCAGTATCGGAACCTCCGATGTCACCGAACAAGACAGCCGGCCTACCGGATTCGTTCAGTTTTTCTCGATCGTCGACCGGGATCAGGACGCCAACTGCTCGGGCGCCGCGATGGTGCGCAGCATGCGTATGGCCGCGGCGACAGCGGGCCTTTCCAGGGAGGCTTGCCGATAGGTCACGCCGACCTGGCGCGACCCGTTGGCGATGGTGCAGGCGACCAGGTGCCGGTACTCCGGTGGCACCGACATCTCCGGTACCACCGCCACACCCAGCCCGTGGTCGACGATCTCGGCCATCCCGGCGAAGGTGCCGCTGCGGTGCTCGATCCGCGGGGCGAACCCGGCCTCACGGCAGGCGTACATCACCGACACGATCGACGGCGCGCCGTCGCGGGCGGCGATCCAGTCGGCGTCGCGCACCGCGGACAAGCCCTGCTGGCGGGCCCGTTCCCGCAGGCCGGGTGGGGCGAGCAGCACGAGCGGATCGTCGAACAGGAATTCCGAGGAGAGCCCGAGCGGCAGATCCCGAGCCCGGAACGAGTACGAATAGGTGATCGCGATGTCGACCTCCTGCTGGCGGACCGCGGGCACCGCGTCCACCGGAATCAGGTCGACCACCTGCACCCGCAGGCCGGGGTTCTCGTTCATCAGCCTCGCCGCCGCGGGCAGCGCGAGCCGGGTCTGCGCGGTGCGGAAGGTGGCCAGGGTGAGTACACCGGTGATGGCCTCGGCGGTGGCGGCCACCGCGCTCTCGGCTTCCTCGAGCGCGGTGATGATCCGCGAGGTGTAGTCCACCAGCACCCGACCCGCGTGGGTCAGGCGCAACACCCGGCCTTCACGGCGGGTGAGCACCGCGCCCACTTCCTCTTCGAGAATGCGCAACTGTTGCGAGACCGCCGAGGTAGTGATCCCGTGCAATTCCGATACGGCGGTCATGGTGGTTCGCTCGGCGAGATCGCGCAACAGGACAAGGCGTCGAATGTCGTACATGAATTCCTCGCTTCGACCGGTTGGCGTCCGGATTCGCCCATCATCCGCAGTAGCGACATTCCAGGAAATCCTTACGATCAGAGCGATTCTGTGCAGCTGCGCTTCGCCGATCACGCCACCACGGCGTCGACGGCGACGGGCGTGCCCGTACCGACCGGTACCGCGTCGAGCAGCCGTCGGGTGTAGTCCTGGGTGGGGTTCTCGAAAACATCGGTGACAGTACCGGATTCGACCACCGAACCCGCGCGCATCACCGTCACCTCGTCCGCGACCAGCCGCACCACACCCAGGTCGTGGGTGATGAACAGGTACGTCAGACCCTGCTGGTGCTGGAGATCGACCAGCAAACGCAGGATCTGAGCCTGCACCGAGACATCGAGAGCCGAGACCGCCTCGTCGAGGACGAGCACGCGCGGTCCGGCGGCGAGCGCGCGGGCCACAGCGACGCGTTGACGCTGACCACCCGAGAGTTCGGCAGGCTTGCGCGCCAGGTGTTCTCGCGACAGGGCGACCTCGTCGAGCAGTTCGCGCACCCGATCGCTGCGTCGTGGCCCACGCGGGAGCAGGCCGAGCGCGACGAGCGGTTCGGCGATGATCTGCTCCACGGTGAACTTCGGGTCGAGCGACGAATACGGGTTCTGATAGACGAACTGGATCTCGCGACGGATCGGACGAAGTTTCCCGCGTGAGAGCCCGTCGATGCGGGCGCCGTCGAACCACACCTGCCCCGAGTCCGGTGAAGTGAAGCCCGCGGCAATTCGGGCGACGGTCGACTTGCCCGCCCCTGATTCCCCCACCAGCGCGTGCGTTGTTCCCGCGCGGACGGCCAGGGAGACGTTGTCGACCGCGCGCACACCACCGTGCGCGAAGGTCTTGGTCAGTTCCCGGACCTCGAGGAGTGGCCTGGTCGCTTTCGGCACAGGCGTCGCCCGGCGCGGCGACGAGCTGATGGCCGTCGCTGCCGACCGCGCACGCACGGCCGACGATCCGGTCCCTGTCGACGAAACCGATTCTCCGGGAACCGACGCCGGGCCGCAGACGGACGGGCCACCTGGTTCGATACGGGGCTCGGTGCTCGTCAGGCGGGTGCTCTGCTGGGTGGGCGCCGCCGCGACCAGTCGGCGCGTGTAGTCGTGTCGGGGATCGGCCAGGATGCGGCCGGCCGGGCCCTCTTCGACGATGCGGCCCTGCTGCATCACGATCAGGCGGTCGGATCGTTCGGCGGCCACGCCCAGGTCGTGGGTGACGAGCAGGACGCCGAGGCCGAGGGTGTCGCGCAGGTGGGCGAGGTGGTCGAGGATCACCTTCTGCACGGTGACATCCAGGGCCGAGGTCGGCTCGTCGGCCACCAGCAGCGCGGGGTCGTTGGCCAGCGCGATAGCGATGAGCACCCGCTGTTTCATGCCGCCGGACAGTTCGTGCGGGTACTGCCGGTACACCCGTTCCGGTTCGCGCAATCCCGCCGTGGCCAGTTTCGCCACCGCGAGGTCGCGCCCCGGCCCGGATTCGACGCGCCGGTGCAGTCGCAAGGCCTCGAGCACCTGGGTGCCGACCCGTTTGACCGGGTTCAGCGAGGTGCCGGGGTCCTGGGGCACGAAACCGACGAACGGGCCGCGCAATCGGGCGAGCTTGCGGTCGTTCCAGGACGCGGTGTCGTGCCCGTTCAACGCCAGTGCCGTGGCCTCGACCCGCGCCGATGGGGGCAACAGATGCAGCGCGGCATGGACGGTGGTGCTCTTGCCGGACCCGGATTCGCCCACGATCGAGACGAATTCGCCCCGGCCCACCTTCAGCGACACACCGTCGACCGCGGCCTGCCCGTCCGCGCCGCGGGCGCGGTAGCGCACGGACAGGTCCTCGATCCGCAGCAGGGTTTCCTTCTCGCTCATCGCTTCTCTCCCAACGCTCGCCCGATTCGATTGGTGGACAGCACGACCACGGCGATCACGATGCCGGGCAGCAGCGAGATCCACGGGTAGGTGGCCAGAAAGTCCCTGCCCTCGGAGACCGCGAGGCCCCATTCCGGGTCCGGCGGCGGTGCGCCGTAGCCGAGGAAGCCCAGCGCGGCCACGGCCAGTACGGCCGTGCCGCATTCGAGCGCGGCCAGTGACAGCACCGCCGAGACCGAGTTCGGCAGCACGTGCCGCACCACGACCCGTCCGAAACCGGCCCCGGAGCCGTAGGCGGCCTCGACGTAGTCGGTGCCCGCGACCTTGAGCACCTCCGAGCGCATCACCCGCGCGAAGGCCGCCACCGCCGAGATGCCGACGGCGACAGCGATATTCACGGTGCCGTAGCCCAGCGCGGTGACCACGGTCATGGCCAGCAGCAGGCTCGGGATGGCCAGCAGGACGTCGACGAAGCGCATGATCACCGCGTCGACCCGGCCCCCGAGGAACCCGCTGAGCAGCCCGATCGCCGACCCGATCACGAACCCCAGGGCCACCGCGAGCAGGGTCGCGGTGAGTGTGGTCGAGGTGCCGTAGATGGTGCGGGCGAGCAGATCGCGGCCGAGGCGGTCGGTGCCGAACAGGTGCTCGAGACTCGGCGCGCTGAAGCTTGCGTCCGAATCACCTTCCAAGGGTGAGTACTTCGTGAACAGGGACGGGACGAGCGCCCAGGCGAGCACGGTGGCGATCACCAGCCACGCCAGGGTCAGCCCCGGCGCGGCGGTGATCGCCGCGGTCGCGGTGCGCACGCGATCGGGAACCGTCGGTGCGGTACGGATGTCGTTGTCGAGGACGGTCATGCGGAGGTCCTTGCTCGCACACGGGACCGCAGCCGCGGATCCGCCAGTGGATAGACGAGATCGACGAGGAAGTTCACCGTCACGAAAACCAGCGCGGCGAACACCACCACCGCCTGCACCAGCGGCACGTCCTGGGTGCGCACCGCCGTTTCGGTCAAGCGGCCCAATCCCGCACGGGAGAACACGGTTTCGACGATCACCGCGCCGGCGAGCAGGTTGCCGAAGGTGACACCGGCGATCGTGAGCGCGGGCAGGGCGGCGTTCTTCAATACCTCCCGTACCAACACCCACAGCCGCGTCGCGCCCTTGGCCACCGACACCGTGACGTACCCGGCGTGCAGTTCGGCGTCGAAGTTCTTGATCAGCAGCTGCGCGATCGGCGCGGATACCGGAATCGCCAGCGTCACCGCGGGTAACACCAGCGCGCCGAAGCCTTCGTTGCCGATCGGCGGGAACCAGCCCAGCTGGAACGAGAACACTTGCAGCAGTGCGAGTCCCACCAGGAACACCGGCACCGACACCCCCGCCGCGGGCAGGGTCGCGACCAGGTCGGCGACCCATTTGGTGCGGGTGTAGCCCGCGGTGGCGGCGACGGCGAAGGCCAGCGCGACGGCGAGGACCAGCGCGACGCCCGCCAACAGGGCAGTGTGCGGCAGCACCGACACGATCAGCGGCCACACCTGCTCGCCGGTGCGGGTCGAGACCCCGAAATCACCGGTCAGCGCGGCGAACAGCCGGTGTGTGTACTGCCCGACCAGTTGCTGATCCAGGCCGAAGTACTCCCGTGAGTTCTGTTTGTCCTCCTCGGAGATCAAGTCGCCCTGCGACGGGTCGAACAGGAAGTCGACCGCGTCGTAGGGCAGCACGAACAGCAGTACGAAGGTGAGGGTGTAGGCGCCCCACACCACGAACACCGCCTGCCCCAGCTTGGCGAGCACATAGCGCGACATCGGTTACCTCGGCTCGATCCAGGTGTCGTAGAAGACGTTGCGCGACTGCGCTTCATAGCCCACGTTGTGCACCCGCGGGGATGCCGCGGTCACCTGCGCCGGGTTGTACACCGGCACGGTGAGCACCTGATCCACGAGCAGGAACCGCTGCGCCGCCTCGGCGGCCTCGGCGCGCTTGCCCGGGTCGAGGGTCTTGCTCACCGCGCTGAGCTTGTCGATCGCCTGTTGGTAGAGGGGGTTCTCCGGCGCCAGCTTCGAGGAGTTGGTGTACTGCGGCGAGTACACCTGCTCGAGCACCGCCACATCGGCGCGACTCTGGTTGGCCACCTGGATGTTCCAGCGTTTCTGCTGGGTGGCGGCGGCGGTGTAGTCCGGGATCGGCAGCACGTCGAGTTTCAGGTCGATGCCGATCTTGCGCAGATCCTGCTGGATCAGCTCGTAGGCGGGCTTGTTGTTGACCAGGTTGTTGATGCCGAGCAGGGCGAGTTCGAGTCGGCGGCCCTGCGCGTCCACCCGGATACCGTCGGAGCCCTTCTTCCACCCCGCTGATTCGAGGATCTGCTCGGCCTTGGTCCGGTCCTGCTTCAGTTCCGCGGAGAAGTCGACGTGACCGGGCACGCGAGAGGAGATCACCGAGCTCGACACCTTGTAGCTCGAGGTGAGCACCGTCTTGGCGAGTGCGTCGCGGTTCCAGCCCAGCTTCACCGCCTCGCGCACGGCACGGTCGTCGGTCGGGAACCGGTCGGTCTTGAGGTCGAAGGAGATATCGCGCCCGGGAATCAACTGCGGCACGATCCGATAGCCCTCGGCTTTCAGCGGCGCCTCGTCGGTGTTGTTGACGTCGAGGATCGCGTCGACCTGCCCCGCGCGCAGCGCACCGGTGCGGACCGCGGCCTCGGGAATCACCGAGATCTCCACGGCATCGAGGTAGGCCTCGCCGTTGTGTTTGCGGCTGGCGGGCGCCCAGTTGTATCCGGGACGCTTCTTCAGCACCGTTTTCTGCTGGTAGACGTGCTCGGCGACGACGAACGGACCCGTGGTCACCAGATTCTGCGCCAGCGCGCGCTGCTCTTTGGTCAGCTGCAGGGTCGAGTGACCGACGATGCCGGAGAAGTACAGCGAAAGTGCCTGGAGGAACCCGGCGTTCGGTCGATTGAAGACGACCTTGACCGTCGCCGGGTCGAGCACCGTGGTGCTGGTGTAGCCGACCCAGTACGCGGTCACCGGCACGATGCCCAGCGCCTTGTCACCGAATCCGAGCAGGTCGAAATTCTCTTTCACCGAATCGGCGGTGAATTTCGAACCGTCGGTGAAGGTGACGTCGTCGCGGAGCCGGAAGGTGAATTCGGTCAGTTCCGGGTTGATATCCCAGGATTTGGCCAGCCACGGTTCGATGGCCCCGGTTTCGGGATTCTGGTAGGTCAATTTGTCGGTGATGTTGCTCGTGATGAGCGACTCCGGATACGAGCTGCCCGAATGCGGGTCGAGGTTGGCGGGTGCGTCGAGGACGGCGAAACGCAGGGTCCCACCGGCGACCGGCGGGCCCGCGTCGTCGCTGCCCGCGACCCGGTTACCCGAGGCCGCGCAGCCCGTCAGCACGGAGGCGACGAGGGTGACGGCCACGAGCACCGTCGCCGCGGAGAATCTTTTCGATGACATTTCGCGAAGTCTGCACAACGACAAGTCCGCGAACAACCAAGTTGCACTTCGTGATTTGTTCAGTTTTAGTGAATCGAGCACGCCACCCGATCGTGAAGCGAAACTTGAATAATGGTGTAGGCATTCTTGGCGATCCGAAATCGCGGAATGTGACGGTCGCGGACTTAACCTCCGGAGTGTAAGCAACACAGTCCGCTCCGACGAAAGACCCACGACCACATGAGGAATATTCGATTCCGTCACCTTCTGGCCACCGGTACCGCGGCCATCGCCCTCGCCACCGTGCTGGCCGCGTGTGGTGGGCCGTCGTCGCAGCACGAGGCGGCAGGCGACCCGGTTTTCGGTGGCACGCTGAACTTCTACGATCCCATCGAGTACACAGCGTGGACGCCGGTCAACTCGATCTGGTCCAACAGTCAGGTCGCCAACAATCTCGCCGAGCGCCTGACCTGGCAGGATCCCGAGACCGGGGAGATCAAGCCCTGGCTGGCCACGTCGTGGGAGGTCAGCCCCGACAAGCTGAAGTACACCTTCCGCTTGCGCGCGGGAGTCACGTTCAGCAACGGTGACCCGCTCGATGCGGCGGTCGTGAAAGCCAACTACGACCAGCACGCGCTCGGCGACAAGGCGCTCGGCATTCCGCCGGACCGGTTCTTCTCCGACTACCGGGCTTCGACCGTGATCGATCCGCTGACCGTCGAGGTGGCCTTCACCAAGCCCAATGCCGGTTTCCTGCAGGTGGCTTCGTTCTACCGGGCCGGGTCCATTCTGGCGAAGCCGTTCCTGGAGCGGGATCTCAACGGGCAGAGTCAGGCCAAGAACTGGATCGGGTCCGGTCCGTTCGTGGTGGAGTCGGTCACCGGCAACACCGGCATCACCCTGAAGCGGCGCGAGGACTACAACTGGGCGCCGACGGGTTCGGGCCACCAGGGCAAGGCCTACCTGGAGCGGGTGGTCTTCAAGACCGTGCCGGAAGCCGGGACCAGGGTCGGTGCGCTGCAGTCGGGTGAGGCGCACATCGCGCGCAACATCAGCCCCTACGACGAGGAGACGGTGACCGCCAACGGTGGCCGGATCGAGGCGTTCGCGGTGCAGGGCCAGACCAACAAGCTGTCGGTGCAGCTGGATTCGGCCACGCCGATCGTAGACAAGGAGGTGCGCCTGGCCCTTCAGGCCGCCACCGATCGCAAGGAGATCAACGAGACGGTGCTCTCGCCGAGCTACCCGATCCCGAACAGCATCCTGGTCAAGGACACTCCCAATCGCGGCGACGCGAGCAAGTACCTCGGCTACGACCTGAACAAGGCCAACTCGCTGCTCGAGGGCGCGGGCTGGAAGAAGGGTGGCGACGGCATCCGGGCCAAGGACGGCAAGCGCCTGCAGTTCGAGGTATGGGTGGCACCGTTCTACCAGGTGTCGCAGCCGGTGCTGGAACTACTGCAGTCCCAGTGGAAGAAGGCAGGCGTCGATCTGGTGATCCACACCGTGTCGCAGACCGAATACGAGTCGATCCGTAATTCCCGTCCCGACAACTGGGCGCTGGTGCAGGGCCAGACCTCGCGCGCCGAGGCCGACGTACTGCGCACCGCGTTCGACAGCACCGCACAGAACGAGTTCTTCGCGCCCGTGCCGGACGCGAAGCTCGACGAGTTGGTGCGCGCGCAGGCCTTCGAGTTCGACCCGGCCGCGCGGACGAAGGCCATCCAGGCGGTCGAGGACCGGGTCTTCGGCGAGGGCTACGCCATTCCGCTCTACGACGAGACCCAGGTGTTCGGCCTGGCGCCGACCGTGCACGGTTTCACCACCGAGTCCACGGCCCGCACCTGGCTCTACGACACCTGGATCACCGGGTAGGAGCCGGCGATGCGCATCTACGTTCTGCGGCGGCTGGTACAGGCGGTACTGGTCCTCTGGGCCGCCTACACCCTGTCGTTCATCTTGCTCAGCGCGCTGCCCGGGGATTCGGTGAACAACCGCATCCAGAACCCGGAGGCGCAGATCACGCCGGAGGCGGGCCGGTTGATGCTGGAGTTCTACGGGCTCGACCGGCCGGTCTGGGAGCAGTACCTGCACGCGCTGTGGGCCCTGCTGCACGGTGACCTCGGTTTCTCGCTCACCTCGGGAAGGCCGGTGACGCACGCGGTCACCGAGGCGCTGCCCTCGACACTGACCCTGACCGGACTCGGCCTGGTGTTCGGGCTGGTCTTCGCCGGTGTCGTCGCGGTGGCAGCCAATTACGCGCCGTGGGCGTGGCTGCGCGGCGTCTTCGATTCCGCGCCTGCGCTGTTCGCCTCGGTTCCCACCTTCGTGGTCGGTGTGCTGGTGCTGCAATATCTTTCGTTCCGCTGGCACCTGATCCCCTCGGTCGACGACGGCACAGTGCTCGCGCTCATCGCGCCCGCCGCGACATTGGGGCTGATCGTGGCCGCACCACTGGCCCAGGTGTTCGCCACCTCGGTGCGCACGACCCGGCAGCGACCGTTCGTGCACGTGGTGGCGGCCAGGGGCGCGGGTGAGGGCTACATCTTCCGCAAGGATGTGCTGCGCAATTCGTCGCTGCCGGTGCTCACGCTGCTCGGGCTGGCCTTCGGTGAGCTGATCGCCGGTGCGGTGGTGACCGAGTCGGTGTACGCGCGTCAGGGCATCGGCCAGCTCACCGTCGGCGCGGTCGACACCCAGGACCTGCCGGTGGTGCAGGGCGTGGTGTTGCTCTCGACGCTGGCCTATGTGCTGGTGAATCTCGCGGTGGACCTGGCCTATCCGTTCATCGATCCGCGGGTGCTGGTGGACGGGCGCACGCACCGGGTCACGCGCTCGCGGTCGGCAGTACGCAAGCAGGCCACCGTCTCCGTTCCGGTCGTCGCGGCGGTGCCGCGTCGACTGCCTGCCGAGGTGGCGATGCCATGACGACACTCGACAAGATCGAAGCTGTTCCGGCCCAGCCTGATTCGACGAAACCTGCGGTTCGGGCATGGTCCGCGCTGCGATGGACCCGTCGGCACTGGACAGTCGCGCTGGCACTGCTGGTGGTCGTCACCATCCTGGCGTGGGCGATCGTGCCGCAGCTGTTCACCGGTTACGACCCGCTCGCGGTGAATCCGGCCCAGAAGCTGAAGCCGCCCTCGGGCGAACACTGGTTCGGCACCGATCAGCTCGGCCGGGATCTCTACGCGCGCATCGTCTACGGCGCGCGGGCCTCACTGTTGGGCTCGGCGATCGCCGTCGGTGTCGGTGTGCTCGTCGGCTCCCTGCTCGGCGCGGTCGCGGGCTGGTTCGCCGGGTTCCCCGACAGCGCGGTGATGCGGCTCATCGACGTGGTGCTGTCGATTCCTGGCTTCCTGCTGGCCATCACCATCGTGGTGCTGCTCGGCTTCGGAGTGTGGCAGGCGGGGATCGCGGTCGGGCTCACCTCGTCGGCGACCTTCGCGCGACTCATCCGCTCGGAGGTGGTCAAGGCCCGCACCAGCACCTACGTCGAGGCGGCCACCACCAGCGGGGCCTCGACCGGCGCGATTCTCCTGCGACACGTGATCCCCAATTCGATCGCGCCGACCGTCTCGCTGGTCACCGTGCAGTTCGGCATCGCGATCATCTGGATCGCCTCGCTGAGCTTCCTCGGGCTCGGTGCGCAGCCGCCGGACCCGGAATGGGGCCGGCTGGTCTCCGACGGTCGCAACTACATCGCCACGCGCGGCTGGCTGACGCTGTGGCCGGGGCTCACTATCGTGGCGATGGTGCTGGCGACCAATCACCTGTCGCGCCATCTCTCCAGGAGGGGCTCCGCATGAGCGTCGTCCACGAAATATCAACGCCTACCGAAGAAGTCGAGGTGCGGCCGGTGCTGCGCGTAGCGAACCTGCGCGTCGGCTACCGGGTGGACGACCGGGTCTCCCCGGTGGTGCGCGACGTCTCCTTCGACGTCCCGCCCGGCACCGTGCTGGCGCTGGTCGGCGAGTCCGGTTCGGGCAAGACCACCACCGCCCACGCCGTGCTCGGGCTGCTCCCCGGCAACGGCGAGGTCACCGGCGGCACCATCACCTTCCGCGACCAAGTCCTCACCGAGCTGAGCGCGAAAGGCTGGCGCTCGATCCGGGGGCGCGCGATCAGCCTGATCCCCCAGGATCCGACGGTCTCGCTCGACCCGGTGCGCCGGGTCGGACACCAGGTCGAGGATGTGCTGCGGCTGCACACCGAGCTCGATGCCGACGCTCGCCGCGAACGCGTGCACGAACTGTTCGAACTGGTCGGCTTCACCGACGTCGAGCGCCGCTATCGCCAGTACCCGCACGAACTCTCGGGCGGTATGCGCCAGCGGGTACTCATCGCCGCCGCGGTCGCGGCCGAACCGGATCTGATCATCGCCGACGAGCCGACCTCGGCGCTGGACGCGACGGTGCAGAAGCAGGTGCTCGACCTGCTCGACGAGGTCCGGCTGCGCACGGGGACCAGCGTGGTGCTGGTGACCCACGATCTCGGCGTGGCCGCCGATCGCTCCGACCTGATCGGCGTGCTGCACCAGGGCGAGCTGGTCGAGTTCGGGCCGACCGCGCAGCTGGTCGCCGGCCCGCAGCACGCCTACACCCGGCGACTGCTCGACAGCGTGCCGTCGCGGCGGCCGTGGGTAGGGGAGCGCACGCCGGTCGCGGTCGGCACCGAGACGGTCATCGAGGTCGACGAGCTGCGCAAGGACTACGGCGGCATACCCGCCGTCGACGGCATCTCGTTCCGGGTGCGACGCGGCGAAACCTTTTCCATCGTGGGCGAATCCGGCAGCGGGAAGTCGACGACGGCGCGGGTACTGACCGGGCTCACCGAAGCGGACTCGGGTCGGGTCGCGCTGCTCGGTACCGACATCACCCGGCTGAGCCGCCGGGAGTTCCGTCCACTGCGCCGCGACGTGCAGATCGTGTACCAGAACCCGTATTCCTCGTTCGATCCGCGCTTCGACGTCTACGACGTGGTGGACGAGCCGCTGCGCTCGTTCGAGCCGCGCCGTGGGCTGCGCCGCGGCAGGCCGAATCGGGATCGGGTGGTGGCCGCGCTCAAGGCCGCCGCCCTGCCCGCCGATTTCGTCGACCGGCATCCGCGCGAATTGTCGGGCGGGCAACGTCAGCGGGTGGCCATCGCTCGCGCGCTGGTGCTCGAGCCGAAGGTGATCGTGCTCGACGAGCCCATCTCGGCGCTGGACGTCTCGGTCGCGGCGCAGATCCTCGACCTGCTGCGCGGCCTGCAGGAAGAACGCGGGCTCACCTACGTCTTCATCTCTCACGACCTGGCCGTGGTGCGCGCGATCTCCGATCGCGTCGCGGTGATGCGCGAAGGCCGCATCGTCGAACAAGGCACCGTGGACCAGGTCTTCTACTCTCCCACCGACGATTACACCGTGCGTCTGCTCGACGCGATCGCCGGCCGCGACCTCATCGGAGGACTGTCATGACCACCACCATCGCGCCCGCCACCCTGGCCGAGGCACTCCCCCGCATCCGGTCGATCCTGACCGAGTTCGTCCCGGGCACGGGCGAGCGCGACCTCGCCTTCGAGCACCCCGACGCGCTGATCCAGGCGCTGGCCGACGCGGGCTTCGGCCGATTGCGGGTGCCGGTGGAGTACGGCGGTTTCAACGTCGACCTGCCGACGCTGTTCGGGCTGCTGGCCGAGGCGGGGCAGGCCGATTCCAATATTCCGCAGATCTGGCGCGGGCATTTCACCACCACCGAGATCCTGCGCGCCGAGACCGATCCGGTGGTGCGCGAGCACTGGTTCCGGGCGGTCGGTGCGGGCGCGGTGTTCGGCAACGCGCAGTCCGAGCCCTCGGCACTGGTCGCCGAAGCGGTGGGTGAATCCGCGGGCTGGGGCGTGACGACCACGCGCGCCCGAGTGGGCGAGGACGGCGTGCGCGTGGTCTCGGGCACCAAGTTCTACTCGACAGGCGCGCGATTCGCCGACTACATCCGCGCGGCCGTGGTCGACGACGAGGGCACCCGCGGTTTCGTGGTGATCCCGGCCCGGCACCCCGGCGTCACCCACGCCGACGACTGGGACGGCATCGGTCAGCGTCAAACCGGCAGCGGCACGACCTATTTCGAGGATGTGCCGGTCGAGGAGCACGGCGATATCGGCCGGTACAAGGAGTCCTTGCGCGGTCTGGATTCCTTCGTCCAGATCGTGCACCTGGCGAATCTGACCGGGATCGCGCGCAGCATCGTCGCCGAGACGGCGGAGATCGTGCGCGGTCGCACCCGCACCAGTCTGCACGCGCTCACCCAGCGCGCCACCGAAGATCCCGACGTCCTGTCGGTGATCGGCCTTCTCGAAGCCCGCAGGCTCACCGCCGAAACCCTGTTGCGGCATGCCGCCGAGCAGCTCGAGGCCGCGCACGCGGCCGGGGACGAGGCCGCCTACACCCGGGCCTACCTCGATGCCTCCGCCGCGCAGATCGCGGTGATCGAGGCCGTACTCGATGCCGCGACAAGGGCTTTCGACGCGGGCGGGTCCTCCACGATCCGCAACAGCGTGCATCTGGACCGGCATTGGCGCAATGCCCGCACCCTCGCCTCGCACAACCCGGTCATCTACAAGCCGCGCGTGCTCGGCGACTTCCTTGTCAACGGCAACGCGCCGGTGCCGGGCTACTACCGGCAGCGCCCCTCGGTGGTCACACCGGACGCCACCGTCGCCGCGACCAACGGCGAGGCGACCGCGGCAGCCGACGCCGCGCAGAACGGCGCGCGATGACCGCCGTCGACCAATCGGCACCCCTGTTCGAACCCGGCGCGACCGGTTCAGCACCGGCCGCGTCCTCTCTCCCGGTACTCGACGCCGTGCCGGGTATCAGCAGCGGTAGCCTGCCGATCGGCCCGACTCAGGGCACCGCGCCGGAGACCGAAATCGCTGGGACACCACAGCGTGCCCCGTCGGCAAGGCCCGACCATCCGCTCACGGTGGCGGGCATCCGAGCCGCCGCGGCGCCGATCCTGCGGCAGCTCGCCGAGACGGCGCGGCAACGCGAGATCGACCGCGACTACGCCTTCGCACAGGTGCGCGCGCTCGCCGAGACAGGGATCACCTTGACCGGCATCGCCACCGCAGAGGGCGGGGCGGGCGGGTCGCTGCGCGAGGTCAGCGACCTGGTGATCGAGATCGCGCGGGCTGATCCCAGTGTGGCGCAGGCATTGCGGAGCAGTTTTCTGACCGCGAACCAGGTGGCGGGCAGACCTGACCTGCCGCACCGGGAGCAGACGCTGCAACGGCTACGCGACCGAGACCTGTTCGCGGGCACCAGCAACGAACGCACGGGCGGTGCCAGCGGGCAGGTCAACGCGACCGCCCGCCCTGACGGCGTGGACTGGGTGATCGACGGCGAGAAGTACTACTCGACCGGTGGGCTGTACGCGAACTGGTTCTCCACGCAGGCACAGACCGAGGACGGGACCGTGCTGCGGTTCACCGTGCCGGTGGATCGCGCGGGGGTGCAACGACTCGACGACTTCGACGCGGTCGGCCAGCGCCTCACCGCCAGCGGGACCACCCGGTTCACCGGGGTGCGAGTGAGCGCCGACGAGATCACCCCGGCGCCGGCGACCGAACCCGACAATCCGTGGCAGGGCTCCTACGCCCAGCTGTATCTGGCCGCCGTGCAGGCGGGTATCGCCGCGCGAGCCCGTGACGACGCCGTCGCCTACGTGCGGGAGAAGGCCCGCCCGATCAAACACAGCACCGCTACCAGCAGCCTCGACGATCCCTATGTCCGCCAGACCGTCGGCGAGATCGCCGCCCGCGCCCAGGCGGCGCGCGCGGTGGTCCTGCTGGCCGCCGAAACCCTCGAGGGCGTCCGCGGGCGCACCGGCGACGATGCCCGCGCTGCGGGTGCGGCGGCGGCGGTCGAGGTGGCCCAGGCGGGCGTGATCGCCATCGAATCCGCGCTCGCCGCAGCCGAACTCGTCTTCGACGTGGGTGGCGGGTCGATCACCGACCGCGCCCTCGGCTTCGACCGGCACTGGCGCAATGCCCGCACCGCCGCCAACCACAACCCCCGCCAATGGAAGCAAGCCGTCGCAGGCGCGTTTCACTTGACGGGCGAACAACCCCCGACCACCGGTCTGTTCTGATCCACCGAGAGAAAGATCCCTGATGAGCTACGGCCCCTTCGACCGCACCTACACCGCCGCGGAAGACCGCTACGAGAAGGTCCCGTACCGGCGAACCGGTACCTCCGGCCTCGACCTGCCCGCGTTCTCCTTCGGGCTGTGGCAGAAGTTCGGCACCGATTACGCCTTCGCCACCCAGCGCGAGATCATCCTGCACGCCTTCGATCTGGGCATCACCCACTTCGACAACGCCGACCGCTACGGCCCACCGCACCGCGCCGCCCAGAAGAACTTCGGCCGGGTGCTCGCCAAGGACCTCGCGCCGTACCGCGACGAGATCGTGCTGTCCACCAAGGCGGGCAACGCGATCGGGCCGAGCCCGTACCTGCGCGGCGGCTCGCGCAAGTCGATCCTGAACTCCCTCGAGCACAGCCTGCGCGATCTCGGCACCGACTACGTCGACATCTTCTACCACCACAGCCCCGACCTCGACACTCCGCTCGAGGAGACCGTGGGCGCGCTGGTCAGCGCGGTACAGCAGGGCAAGGCGCTCTACGTCGGCATCTCCAACTACCTGCCCGACCGTACCCACGAAATCGCCGAGCAGCTGCGCGCCGCCGGTGTCCCGTTGCTGATCCACCAGGCCCGCTACTCGATCTACGATCGCCGTCCCGAGCAGAACGGTCTGCTCGACACCGCGACCCAGGACGGGTTCGGCGTGATCGTCTACTCGCCGCTGGCCCAGGGTCTGCTCACCGACAAGTACCTCGAGACCATCCCCGAGGGTGCTCGAGCGCAGAACAGCACGTTCTTGTCCCCCGATGTCATCGACGAGACCTACCGGCAGCGCACCGCCGAGCTGAACAAGATCGCCGCCGCGCGCGGGCAGTCGCTGGCCCAGCTGGCCCTGCAGTGGGTGCTGCGCCGTCCCGAAGTCACCTCGGCACTGATCGGGGCGAGTTCGGTGGCCCAGCTCGACCACAACACCGCCGCACTGGACTTCCCCGACTTCACCGCCGAGGAACTCGCCCTCGTCGAGGAGCACGGTGTCCACGGCACCGGCCTGAAGCTCTGATTCCTACCCGAACACGACGCCGATGACGTGGCCGAGAACCGCTCACGTCATCGGCGTCTCCTGTCTCACCGACCGCACCAGAAGGCACCGACCATGTCCGGATTCCACTTGAACCTGTCCCTGATGACACCGGGACACTTCCGTCAGGCTTGGCGACTCGATCATGCCGACCCGCTCGCCTACCTCGACATCGACTACTTCCAGCGTCTGGCGAAGATCGCCGAGGCCGCCAAGATCGACGCGGTCTTCCTCGGTGACGGTCCTGCCCTGCGCGGGGAGATCGAGGAGGCGCCCGGCACCGGGATCGATCCGCTCGTCCTGCTCGGCAGCGTCGCGGCGGTGACCGAGCGTCTCGGTGTCGTGATCACCTCGTCGACCACCTACAACTCCCCCTACAACCTCGCGCGGCGGTTCCAGGCGCTCGATCACGTGACGAAGGGGCGGGCGGCGGTCAATATCGTGACCACCGGAACACCGGCAGCCGCAGCGAATTTCGGCCTGACCGATCATCCGGAGAAGGAGACCAGGTACCGGCGGGCCTGGGAGTTCCTCGACGTAGTCACCCGACTGTGGGACAGCTGGGAGCCGGACTGGCTGATCGCGGACAAGTCGACCGGTCGCTACGCCGACACCGGCAAGATCCATCGCATCGATCACGAGGGCGAGTTCTTCTCGGTCGCCGGGCCGCTGCCGGTGGCTCCGGGCCCGCAGGGTCGACCGGTGGTCGTGCAGGCCGGCGGGTCCGAGGGCGGGCTCAAGTTGGCGGGTGACTTCGCCGATGTCGTGTTCACCGTCGCCCAGACCAAGGCCAAGGCGGTCGCGTTCCGCAACGACATCCGGCAGCGCGCGGCCGCGGCCGGTCGTCATAGCGACGATGTGAAGATCTCGCTCGGCGTGGTGGTGCTGGTCGCGGCGACTGAGGACGAGGCGCGTCGGCGCGAGCAGGAGCTCTACGATCTGCTGCCGATCGAGCGGCTCACTGCCGCACTGCTGGGTAACCTCGGCCTGCCCGCGGACTCTTTCGGCCCCGATGATCCGATCAGCGTCGACGATCTTCCCGACGCCGTTCCGGCCGGTGCGTTCTCGACGGGGTTCAGCATCTCCACCCGCGCGCTCATCGCGGAGGGACCGCGTACTCCGCGCGAGTTGATCCAGCAGGGCGCCGGCGGCTCCGGCCACCGCCTCCTGGTCGGCTCGGCCGAGCAGGTCGCCGACGATCTCGCGTCCTGGTTCGACGCGGGCACCGCCGACGGCTTCACCATCATGCCCGCCGAGACCGCCGTCGACCTGGAGAATTTCGCGACCCTGGTGGTGCCGATCCTTCAGGAGCGTGGGCTGTTCCAAAAGGATTACTCCGCACCGACATTGCGCGCCCGCTTCGGTCTCCCCTTCCCGGGGGACCGCGCGGCGGAGAGCCTGCCCGCGTAATCACCACAGTCCAACGGCCGCCCCACTCACCTTCGAGCGGGGCGGCCGTTTCGCCGCCGGTCCGTTACGGGGTCGCGCCGCAGTTGGGTCCGGTGACCGCGTCCTGAGGCGGAACCGGTGGGTGGTCTACCGGCGGTGTGCGCGACAGGGGAATCAGCGCGATCGCGGCGAGAAGGGCGGCGAGCCCGATGACAACCAGGAATCGCCAGTCACCGAGCCAGGTGGCGGCCAAGGGAGCGCCCGCACGCGACAGCGCGATCGGAACCGTCATCACGGCGAGGATCCCGGCGAACTGGGGGACGCCGAAACTGTCGGCGACGATCGACGGGCGCGCGATCACGCTGGTGCCGTAGCCGGTGCTGAAGGCGACGATGCAGGCCAGCGTGAGCGGCAGTGAGGTGCCTGCCAGCGGTAGCGCCAGCAATCCCGCCCCCTGGAGGGCGAAGGAAACCCCTGTCACGCTGGTCATCCCGAAGCGGCGAGCCAACGGGGCCAGGGCCAGGCGGGCGGCGATCTGGGTGACGCCGACAGCAATCGGGAGGGCGGCGGCGGACACGGGCGAATAGCCGATGTCGCGGAAGTAGGTGACCATCATCAGCAGAAAGGCCGAGGTGGATCCGCTCTGGGCGACGAAAGAGACCACCAGCAACCAGAATTTGCGGTCGCGGAGCGCGTCACCGAGGCGGACGCCGGTGCGTTGCGCGACCCGGCTGGTGTGCGCTGCCCGGCCCGGCACCGCCCACAGGTGCGCGGGCACCACGATCACCGCGAAACCGATCGCCAGCACCACCAGTGTTGTGCGCCAACCGAGTTGCGTTTCGAGCCAGCCCGCGAAGAAGTAGTACAGGCTGGTGGCCAGTCCGACGACCGTGGTCACCGCGACGATCGCCGAATCCCGGTGTTCGGGTTCGGTGGCCACCACGAGAACGGCGAACGCGGCCTCGTAGGTGGAGGTGGCCAGTGCCAACCCGATCAGTGTGAACGCCGCGTACAGCTGGGCCAGGCTCTGCGCCTGCGACCACAGCAGAACCGCGCCGACACCGAGTGCCGAGCCCGCCGTCATCAAGGCCCGACCACCGTAGCGGTCGAGCAGATTACCCACCGGCACCGCGGCCAACGCCCCGATCAACGTGGAAATGGTGGCAGCGGCGGCGATTTCGGTGCGCGAGACCGCCAGTGCCTGTGACATCGGAACCAGCAGCACGGTGAACGCCTGGATCATCGCGCCGTAGCCGACGGTCTGGGTCACCGCGAAGACCGCGATGAGCCGGAACCGTCGACTGCGCACCGGGTCGACGGTCAGGACGGCGGCGGCACTCACTCCCCGAGCAACGGCAGCAGCTGGGAACCCTGACGCTCGATCTCGCGAAGGTACGGGGTGTCGGACAGCACGAAGTGGGTGATGCCGAGATCGCGGTATTTGCGCAGCGACTTGGCGACATCCTCGGCGGAACCGACCAACCAGGTGGTACCCGCGCCGCCCCCACCGTATTTGCCCGGCGCGGTGTAGAGATTGTCGTCGAGCACCTCGCCGCGTGCGGCCAGGTCGAGCAGACGCTGTTGACCGACGGCGGTGCGACGGTGCGGATTCGACCCACCCTGGCTGTTCTTCGCCATCTCCGCGACCTTGGCCTCGGCATCGGCCCACGCCTGCTCGGTGGTGTCGCGGACGAAAGTCGTGATGCGCAAGCCGAATTCGAGCGGCGCGTGCTCCCGGCCCAGTTCGGCGCTCAGCGCGCGCAATCGTTCGATGCGCTCACGTACCCCTTCCAGCGGCTCACCCCAGAACAACTGGACATCTGCCTCGGTCGCGGCGACCCGTTCCGCGGCCTCGGAGGCGCCACCGAAGTACAGGGTCGGATGACGGCGGTCGCCTCGCGGCTCGATGCGGGGCACCACCGTGGAGTCGGTGACCTGGAAGTGCTCGCCGCGGTAGGTGACGTTCTCCTCGGTCCACAGCTTGCGGACGAGCTGGAGGAACTCCTTGGTGCGGGCGTAGCGGTCGGCCTGGTCGCCCTCGCTGTCACCGTAGGCGGCCAGATCGTCCTTGCCGGAGACGATGTTCACTCGCACCCGACCACCGGAGAGGTGATCGAGGGTGGCCGCGGCGGAGGCGAAGTTCGCCGGGCGCCAATAGCCGGGCCGGATCGCGATGAGGGGCTCGAAAAACTCGGTTCTGGCCGCCAGCGCGGCGGCGACGGTGAGGGTGTCGGGGCGGCCCCAGCCGGTGCCTAGCAGCGCGCCCTTCCAACCGTGTGCCTCCAGCGCCTTCGCCTGCGTGGTCAAGGTGTCCAGGCTGTTGTGGTCGGCGGCCACAGGCTCGCCGCGGTGACCCGGCGTGACCTGATTGGGGATGTACCAGAGGAATTCGAGACTCATGTTCGGTGGTTCCGTTCGGTGGTGATCAGCGGGCCAGCGCAGCGAGCTGGGCGCGACGGACATCGGTGGTCTGGCCCTGGACCAGGACGAAGAGGACGGAGCGGGCGTGTAGTTGCGCGGTGTCGTCGCCGCCGAGGCCACGGCCGGATCTGGCGATGAGCAGCGCGCGGCTGATCGCCGAGAGTGCCTCTCCGCTGGCGACTTTGGTGGCCAGGCGCTCATCGAGGCGATGCGGTCCGGTGCCCGCGGCCGTGGCTTCGTCAGCGAGCGCGTACGCGGTGGAACGGATTTCGGCGACGCGTGGGCGCCAGGTCGCCGCGACATCGGCGGCCAGCGGCACCGTGCTGCGCTCCAGCTCGGTCAGGATCGTCTCGGCGAGGCCGAAGTGGTGGGCGCGCGCGTCGCTCGCGGTGCCGGTGTCGTCGATGCGCGCTTGGTCGAGACTCTGTGTGGTGAGAACGTTTTCGTCGGGGACGAAGACTTCGTCCAGGTGCACGCGGGCCGTTCGGCTGCCCGCGACCGCACCGAGTTCCAGCGGTCCGGTGCTGCGGGTTCGTGGCCCGACCGGAACGAGCGCGGTGACCACGGTTTCGGTGTCGGGTTCCACGGCGGCCACCGTCAGCGCCGAGTTGAGGCCCCACCCGCTGACCCAGGACAGGGTGCCGTCGAAGGTCCAGCCATCGGCAGCCTTACGTGCCACGACATAGTGATCGGGGAACCGCCGCACATCGCTGACTCCGGCACCGAGCAGCAGCTCACCGCGCAGAATCTGTGCGGCCAGCGCCGATACCGGGGCACCTGCCGCGGCGATGCGCCCGGCCAGCGGCGCGTGCTGTGCCCAGATCAGCCAGGTGTTGAAGCAGGCGCCCGCGATGATCTCGTGCACGCGGCGGTCGGTGTCGCGGTCGATCGCGAGACCACCGAATTCGGTGGGCGCGAGATGATTGAGCAGACCGAGGCCGCCCAGTTCGTCGATCCGATCCGCGAGCACCCCGGTGCGGTCCGTCGACAGTGCGGCGGGTCGCAACACCTGCTCGGCGTAGTCGCGCACTCGGACGAGGAATTCGTCGTTCGAGTTGGCGTGCGCTGCGTTCACGTCGAAAGTATCGACCCGCACAGCGAGCGAAAGCCTGTGTCTACCCCGCTGTGTACCGAGCAGCACCGGCCTCTACCTGCGCGGACAGGAGGCAAGCGGAGATAAATTCCCGCAGAGCGAGAAGTCTGTGCGATGCGTCAGCAACCAAGGATCTGCCGGCGGACACCGCCGCGGGCAACGATGCGGCAGTCCTCCATCCTCGCGCGATCGGTGCGCGGCGATCAGCGATCCGCAGGGCGACAGCCTATTTCCTGTCGATCGGGCTGAATTCAATGGTTGACGTCGCCGCAGCGGACCGGTCGTATTCACCCAGCCGCCCCGCTGACCACCGGTGATCGTTGCCGACATCGCTGCGCCCCGTACTGCGACCGCGCCGCTCGGATCCGCCCGACAACCCGGTGCCCGCCATCGGGTGTTGCACCAGGCACCGTTCACCGAACAGAAATGGCAGACGATGGCACCGAACCCACTGCACCTGGGTGTCGCGCTCGACGGCGCGGGCTGGCACCCGGCCGCCTGGCGAGCACCGAACTCGCGGCCCACCGAATTGTTCAGCGCCCGATACTGGGCCGACCTGGTCGGCACCGCCGAGCGTGGTCTGCTCGACTTCGTCACGATCGAGGACAGCCTGCGTGTGCCCGGTCCGCTGCACACCCGCGACGACGATGCCGTAGACCAGGTCCGCGCCCGGCTCGACGCGCATCTCATCGCCGCGACGCTCGCCCCGATCACCCGCCACCTCGGTCTCATCCCCACGGTGACGACCACCCACACCGAGCCGTTCCACGTCTCCACCGCCATCGCCACCCTCGACTACACCTCCCGCGGCCGCGCGGGCTGGCAGGTCCGAGTCTCGGCAGGCGCCGAGGAAGCCCAGCACTTCGGGCGCCGCGAGGTCACCGACCCCACGCCCGCCGAGTTCGCCGACATCATCGCGACCGGCAAGCTTCCCGAACACGCCGAAGCACTGTTCGAAGAGGCCACCGACGCCGTCGAGGTGGTGCGGCGCCTGTGGGACAGCTGGGAGGACGGCGCCGAGATCCGCGACGTCGCCGCCCGCCGCTTCATCGACCGCGACAAACTGCACTACATCGACTTCGAAGGCCGCTTCTTCAGCGTCCGAGGTCCCGCCATCACCCCGCGCCCACCGCAAGGTCAGCCGGTGGTCACAGCACTCGGCCACGCCACCCGCATCTACGAATTCGCCGCCGCGGCAGCCGATCTCGTCTTCGTCACACCCACACGCGAGCACGGACCGGCCGAGATTCTGCGACAGGTCGCGACCGCCGCCGCGACCAGGGTGGGCGAACCGCTGCGGGTCTACGCCGACCTGGTCGTCTTCCTCGACTCCGACGAGGACACCGGCGCGCAACGCCTGGCCCGGCTCAACGACCAGTCCGGTGCCGAATTCTCCTCCGACGCGGCCATTTTCACCGGCAGCGCCGAGGAGCTCGCCGATCTGCTCGCCGACTGGGACGCCCAGGGTGTCGACGGGTTCCGGCTGCGTCCCGGTGTCGCGGTCGATGACCTGGCCGCGATCGCGGGCCGACTCGTGCCCGCCCTGCAGCATCGCGGATTGTTCCGCACCAGCTATCCCGAGGGTTCCCTGCGCGGACTGCTCGGCCTGTCGACCACCGTGCCCAACCGTTACGCCAGAGTGTGAGGTCCCACCGATGAGTACACCCCGCAAGCAGGTCATCCTCGGCGCCTACCTCGGCGGCGTCAACCATCACACCGCCTGGTGGCACCCGCAGGCGGGCAGCCAGATCGATTTCAGCTCCTTCGAACACACCGCGCGCACCGCCGAACGCGGCAAGTTCGACTTCTTCTTCCTCGCCGAAGGTCTCATCCTGCGTGAACGTGCGGGCCAGATCTTCGACCAGGACATCATCGGCCGTCCCGACACCTTCGGCGTGCTGGCCGCCATCGCCTCGGTCACCGAGCACCTCGGCCTCGCGGGCACCATCAATGCCACGTTCAACGAGCCCTACGAACTCGCTCGGCAGTTCGCCACTCTCGATCACCTCTCCGGCGGCCGCGCCGCCTGGAACGTGGTCACTTCCTTCGACGCGTTCACCGGGCAGAACTTCCGGCGTGGCGGCTTCCTCGACCCGGCCGACCGGTACGTGCGGGCCGAGGAGACACTGAATGCTATTCGAGCCCTGTGGGATTCGTGGAACGTCGACGATATCGTCGCCGACAAGGACAGCGGGCGATTCCTGGCCCGGCCCGATGCCGGTGCGTTCGAGTTCCGTGGCCGGCAGTTCGACATCTCCGGCCGGTTCACGGTGCCGCGCAGCCCGCAGGGCAGGCCGGTGATCCTGCAAGCCGGCGTCTCACCACAGGGACGCGATTTCGCCGCGGCCAATGCCGACGCCATCTTCTCCCCCTACGGCAAGCTTCCCGAGGCCGCGGACTTCTATCGCGACATCAAGGCTCGCGCGGTAGCGGCCGGGCGCTCGCCCGACGACATCAAGATCCTGCCGTCGGCGAGTTTCGTCCCCGGCGACACCGAAGCCGAGGCGATCGAGAAGTACCACGCCATCCGCAACGAACAGGTCACCGGACAGACCGCGCTGATCCTGCTCGAACAGATCTGGAACCGGGACCTGTCCGGCTACGACCCGGAGGGCCCGATCCCCGATATCGAGCCCGATCCCGACGCGGCGCCGTTCATCCAGGGCCGCGCCTTCCTGCACCAGGACCGTTTCGCCACGGTCAAACGGTTGCGCGAGGTCTCCGAGGCCAAGAAGCTGACCCTGCGCGAAACGGTGATCGACCAGTTCGAGCGCGGTCCGATCGTCGGAACACCGGCCCGGGTCGCGGAGAAGATCGACGATTTCGTCAGCAGCGACGGCTCCGATGGTTTCATCCTCGGTTCCCACCTCGTCCCGACCGGCCTGGACGAATTCGTCGACCGCGTGGTCCCGCTGCTCCAAGACCGCGGCGCCCTCCGCACCGAGTACACCGGAACCACCCTGCGAGACAACCTCGGCCTGCCCGACCTCCGGTCGGCCACCGTATCCGTCGATGCCTGAGTGATGGTGCTGCTGTGGGTATCTCGTGCCGGTGCCCACAGCAGACCGTCCCGCACCCGGCCGGAGAGGACTTCGACACAGGCCCTAGGGTGCCGAGCAGGCAGCAGCGTCCAAAGCGCGCGACCCTTCCTGGTAGCGGTCATCCATCAGGTCCTGGTTGAGGGCGATGGTGACGGCACGGCCTGTGGTGAGGACTACGCCGTCATAGGTCACGGTGCCCGACAGACCGCCGGTATGACCCCAGAGCTCGTTGCCGCACGACATCGTGATTCGCGCCAGGCCGAGACCGTAGGCCCATGTGCTGTCCACTCCGGTAGGCCGGACATTCTTCATCTCCGCCAATTGCGCGGACGGGAGCAGCTTTCCGTCCAACAGGGCGAGGAAGAAATGGTTCAGGTCCGCGCCGGAGGCGACCATCGCACCGGCCGCGCCGGCCCACGAGACGTTCTGGCTGGTGTAGTCGACTTGTACGCCACCGATCTCGGTGTACCCCTTCGGATGTGGGCCGCGGATGTCGACTTCATCAGGACTCGGGTAGTAGGTGTTGCGCAAGCCGAGGGGCTCGATGATGCGATGAGTGATCTCAGTGCCTACCGGGTTTCCGGTGATCTGCTCGATCACCATCCCGGCAATGGCGTAGTTCGTGTTGGAGTATGCCCATTGCGCACCGGGCTCGAAATCGGCTGGCGCGGTGAGCGCGTTGCTGACCACTTGGCCGATATCCGTTATCCCCCAGCGGACTTGCTCGGTGAGGCCCGCGACCTGGCCAGGCTTGGGCGGCGCCCCGAACTCGGCCGCATACTC
This sequence comes from Nocardia sp. NPDC055050, assembly GCF_053608345.1. Taxonomy (NCBI): domain Bacteria; kingdom Bacillati; phylum Actinomycetota; class Actinomycetes; order Mycobacteriales; family Nocardiaceae; genus Nocardia; species Nocardia sp. NPDC055050. Next base: position 67,067 of record NZ_JBSGVG010000015.1, on the reverse strand, counting down.
GGGCAGTCCACTGGTGTGCTGCAACAGGTTTCGGATCGTGATCCGATTGCCGTCGATACCCGGCCCGTGCACCGCGCCCGGCAGATACCGTTCCACCGGCGCATCCAGCTCGACCTTGCCCTCGGCCACCAACTGCAGCATCACGGTGGCGACGAACGGCTTGGTGTTGCTGGCAATCCGGAGCCGATCATCGTCGGAAAACGACCTGCCGGTGGCCACGTCGGCCACACCTGCGGTGACTGTCCAGGTATGACTTTTGTCGGTGATCACCGCCTGAGCTCCCGGATAGCCCTGGCGCACCGCGCTGTTCAGCGCGGCCGTGATCTCCGCCCGGCCCGCTTCCGTGGCACCGGGCGAAGTGTCCACGCCGCACGACGTGGCTATCGAGACCGTCATCCCCAGCATCGCAAGTTTCATCCGCATCCCATGAAACTAGGGAGAACGCCCTGCCACGAGAAGCCTGCCGACTCCCCGATACCCGGTAGTGCTGGCACTACCGACGACGACTATCGGGTGGCGCGCAGATCTCCGAAGACCCCGACGCAGTTACCGCCGGTCGTATCGGTCACTTGAAGCCGTAGGCGCAGCGGCTTGTCGAATTCGAGATGGACCGGCACCGTGGCACCCAGTTTCACCACCACATCGGTGAGCAGCGCTCCGTCGGCGTAGATCTGGAACTGAACAGCGATGTCGCTGGGCGTCGAATCGTCCTGAATGCCCAGCACTCCGTCGAGCCGGGTGAACTTGCGTCCCAGGTCGTACTCGACGAACGCCAACTGCTCGCGGTAGGGCTCGAGCAGGACAGAGCGACTGTAGGAGGTCCCCGACACCTGGCTCGGCCCGACATCGAGATCCGAGTACTTTCCTCCCGACAGTGCTTTGAAATCCATCACGTACTGCACCGCATCGGTGCTCACATCCGACAGGGCGCCCGAAGTGGAACTCGAGGTCGTCGTCGAAGTCGAAGTGGCCGTAGCAGATCGAGACGAGGTCGGAGCGGCGGCAACGACACTCGCCCGCGACGTGGTCGTGGAAACAGGCGCCGCTACTTCGCTCGTCGTGGCGGACGAGCGCTGCGTGGCCAGTACCACCACCGCGCCGATCAGCAGGACACACGTGATCCCCAACGCGACGGTGGCGACCAGCCACGGGTTGCGTCGGTCGTCCGCGGGCGACGGCAGGTCCGCGAAGATGGCGTCCAGATCCGCTTGGGTGACCGCGGAGGTGATCTGTTGAGCCCGCAGATCGAATTCCCGGAGATCGATGCGACCGGCCGCCTGATGCTCGTTGAGAAGCGCCAGAGCGCGATCCTTTTCGACTGTTCCGATCCGTGGAGTCATTTTCTCTTCCGATGTACGGAGTGCGGGAAATCCACACTCAGCCGATAGTTTGCTGAAGTAGTAACTTTGACGAAACGAATTACTCGCCGACGCCTGCTCAGCGCTTGCGACCGGGTGGCTCAGTGCAGTGCACCCGGGGCTTTCCCCACGCATTCTTGGCATCCTGGGATCGCCTCGTGTCGAGCAACGTCAGCCGGACGACACCGGAGATGTCGAGGTCGACCTCGCGGGCGGCGTCCGCCATCGACATCTCGCCCGCGAAGGCCTCTCGATCATCGGTCTGCACAACGAAACGGCCCACACCGTCGGACGAAGCGGAATCGGCGTCCTTGCCGATCCAGACCGAGAAGCGATCGCACTTGCCGCCCACCGTCCATATCGCGCGGTTCATCGGGTCCGACGTCGTGGACGGGTAGTACCCGACAATGCTGCTCGGGAAGCTCGCCGAACCGATCCGAACAGGATCGACCGGGTCGAATCCGTTGTTCCAGGTAACGGATCGGTACGAGGTCAGCTCGTACCACCCGGCGGAGGGCGCAACCGTCGGGGACACGACTTTCGACGTGAAAGTAACGGACGTGGTGGGCGTCGGCGCGGCGGTGGGCAGCGCGCGATCGTCCGTCGACGTCGGGTCCGGCGATGCCGAGGTCGCCGAGGTGAGCCGCTCCAGAAACGACAACGCGCCTTCGGCATTCGCCAAAGCTGCGACTGCCAAGGCCGACACCGTCGTGGCGGCCAGCCATCGCGATCGCCTCGCTTTGATGAAACTCACGACATGCTCCAGTCCAGATTCATGACAGTGGTGGCGCTGTTCGCGGCAGCGTTGCCGACAGCACACTCACCGGGTAGATAAATACGTCACTATTTGTTCTGCCGCAACCTGATCGGCGAAATTGGACCGCCCGAATCGATACCGTTCGGAATTGAATTCCGGTCGGTCGGGTCAATCCACCGCGCGAACCAGCTTCTGTTGTTCGGTTTTGAGTTGTCCGTAGGTGTCGCGCACATAGCGCACGTAGGTCGCACCCGGGTGCGGCACCAGGGACCGGACGTGCACGCCGTCGGATTCGGCGGCCAGTTGCACTTCGACGGACGCGACATGCGAACAGAACGTCAGCAGCGGTTCCGGAACTTGGTAATCCGGTACGAGATCGGCGTGTTCGATGATCAGATCACGCATTGCCCGGTTCACCGGCATCAACGCGTGGTCGCGCCACCGACGCCAGTTGTCGGTGGCGAGGTCGGGACGGCGGTGGGACGCGGCGGGCAACTGCGATTCACGCAGCTTCTCCCAGATGCGCTCGTTGATGTCGACCATGACGTGCAGCGGACCGTACAGTTCACGAATCTGCCTGCTGATCCTGAGCAATCGCGCCTGTCGGCGTTCCTGCGCGAGCTGGCCGCGCTGGTTGAGCAGGTAGGCGAGTCCGGCGACCGCGACGGTCGTCACGGCCGTGATGAGAGTGGCGACCATGTTCACGGATTTCACCGTAGTGACGACGAGGCCGAAGCGGGATAGTGCTGCTGTTCAGGCGATTACAGAGTTTTCCAGCCGACTTTCGACAGGAGTCGCCCCCGCTGAACGAGACTCGAGCTTCTCGGCCCGGGCCGCGATCTCCGCGACCCGAGCAGTGTCACGAACCTGGGTGCACAGATCGATCGCGATGCGCCAGTGTTGTCGCGCGACCGCCGGTTCACCCCGGGCGACCGCGACCTTCCCGAGCCCGTCGTGGCCACGAGCCTGCTCGACGGCACTGCCCGCCATGCGCCCGAGCGCGACAGCGCGGTCGAAGGCCTCCCACGCGTCCGCGAGATCGTCCAGCGCCAGATAGGCGTCGCCGAGCACATTCGAGGTCATGGCCTCGTCGACGAACAGGTTGAACGTCCGGAACATCTCCGACGCGTTCAGCAGCCTCGGCACGGCGTCGAGAAATCGGCCGAGGTTCACCTCTATGAGGGCCGTATCACGCAACAGGATGGCCCTGTTGCGCGGAGTGCCGTGCACGTCGACGAACGCGAGTGCGCGGAGGCTGAGCTCCAGCGCCTCCGCGAAATCCCGCCTGCGCACGTGCACCCAGGCCTGGTGGGCCACAGCGGTGTGTTCGCCGTGCCGATCACCGAGACGCACGAACAGCAGCCGGGCTCGCTCGTACAGCGCCGCAGCGGCCACGTCGTCACCGGCGGTCATCGCGGCGAGACCGAGATTGTTGCAGGTCACAGCTTCCGCGTAGTGATTGCCGGCCCGGACCGCAGCGGCCACGGCCAGCCGATGGGTCTCGGTCCACAGCTCGATGTCCTTGGTGATGAACGCGAACCCACGCACCGCGAAGGCGAGCTGCCAGCACTGCTCGTCGAGCCCGTGCCGGGTCGCGGCACGGGCCACGGCGGCCACGTTGTCGCGTTCGGCGGTCATCGCCTGCATGGCCTGGGGGTAGGTCGCCACCGTCGCGTCGACGCAGGGCGAGCTGGGCGCCATCTGCGCGCGGTGCCGAGACGGGGTCAGGATCCGGTCCATGCCATCGGCGAACACGGTGTACCGGTCGACGAGGCGAGTGACGGCTGCCCGCGTGGTGACATCGTCGAAGTACGCGGCGGCGCGACGACGCGCGAAGTCGCGCAACAGATCGTGGAATCGGTATCGCCCGCGCGCGTCGGGTTCGAGCAGACTCACCTCGACCAGCAGGCGCAGGTGCCGCCACATCGCCGAGGGCTCGACGCCCATCAGCGCCGCGCCGCTCCCGAGATCGAAACTCGTTCCCGGGTGCAGGCCGAGCACCGTGAACGCGCGCGCCGAATCCGCTGGCAGGCGAGCCACGGAGTACTCGAACAAAGTCTCGACATCGCGATCGCCGTCGTGCAGCATCTCCAGTTCGACCCGGGGCTCGGCGCCCCCTTCCGCGGATGTCGGCCACATCTCGCTGCGCAAGATCGCCGCGGCGATCCGCACAGCCACCGGCAGGCCGTGGCACTGCCGTGCGATCGCGGCGCTCTGCTGAGGAGTCGGTGTGCGCTCAGCGGGCAGCCCGCCCGTGAGGCGATCGAGCAGCGCTACCGAATCCGCGTCCGCCAGCCGTCCGATCGGCACTCGGTCCACCTCGTCGAGTCCGTTGAGCGTCCCGCGGCTGGTGACCAGGATCGCGGAGGCGCCCGCTCCCGGCAGCAGCGGCGCTACATGGGCCGCGTCCAGAACATTGTCGAGCAGGACGAGATACTGCCCCGCGGCGAGCATCTCCCGCAGCAGCGAGATCCGCGAATCCGGTTGAGCGGGAACCGATTCAGGAACGAGACCCAGCTGGCGCAGCAGCGCTCCCGCGGCCACTTCCGCTGCCACGACCGGCCCTGCGGCGTAACCGTGCAGGTCGAGAAACAGGCAGCCGTCGGGGAATCGGGGCAGCAAACGTCGGGCTGCGCGAACCGCGAGGGCGGTCTTGCCCACACCTGCGAGACCCGACAGCACACAGACCGCGCTACCGGCACCCGCTACCGCGATCACCTGGTCGAGTTCGCGTTCGCGACCGTGCAGAACCGCGATGTCGCGCGGCAGGTGGGTGTGCTGGTTCGCTACCCGTGCCGAGGGCTCTGGCTCGGGCTCGCGACCGTCATCGGCGGCTCTCGTGATATCGCCGGACTCGCCGCGCCGCTCGATCTCGAGCGTGTCGCGCAGATCGGTCAGCCGCTTGGCATCGGCCCCCGAGATGTGCAGCGCCGCCAGCAGTATGTCGAGACGCCCAGTGCTCGGCAGCGTGTTTCCCTTCAGGTAGGCATACACACTGCTCGTAGAAACGTTGAGCTGCTTGGCTATTCGCGAGCATTCCACTCGACCGTGCGTCTTCTCGGCTCGCAGTGCGGCAGCTTTCAGCTCACCGGCGAATCGTTCCATCTCCGGCGTTCTCTCCCTGCCGCCCATCGTCAGCCTCCTGCTCGGACCGCACAGCACCGCTCAGGGTTTTCGAGAGCTTTCCAGAACCCCAGGCGCCTCGCACCTCGATCGTGCTGGCATGACGGCTCAGTCTACCGAAGGAGACGACCGTGTCCGATGCGATGAGTCGACCGAAATCCCTGGAACACATCCCCTTCGACGACACCACGGCGGGGGCGAGTGCCGCTCCGTCCCATCCGTACGGTCTGGTGCTGGACACCGACGGGCGAATTCTGCTGGTGGACAGAACAGAAGAACTCCTCGACCGCCAGTTCTCGCAGGTCACCACCGAGACGTTCGACGCGGCGACCGCGATGGCGCGACATCGACTACCCGTGGACCGCAACAGGTCCCGGCGCGATATCCACCGGGGCGCGTGAGCGGGGTGTTTCGCCACGTCTCGCTCGTCGACTCCGTCCTCACCTCGATCGACCGGCACGTCGCCGCCCATCCGCCGGAACGTGGCGGCGGACTGCTCGGCCCGTTGGGGCTGCCCCTGATCACGGCGTTCCTTCCGGACCCGGACGCGATCTCGACCGCGACGACCTTCCGCATCTCGCCCGCGTTCCGGCGAGCACTCACCCGAATAGAAAAGACCGAGCCCGACCTCGAACTCAAGGGAATCGTGCACTCGCACGCCAAAGGCGCGGAGCATCCCTCGGTCGACGACCTGGCAGCCTTCACCGATTGCCTCCGCCTGACCCCCTGGCTCGGAAGGTACGTCACTCCGATTGTCACGCACCAGAATCAGCGCACGAGAGACCACCAGGTGCTGCTGCCCAACGGCCTCCTGTCGGTCTTCGTCTCGGTGCCGACCCCGCTGGGGACGGTCGAGGTCCGTCCCGCCCGAGTTCAGATCCTGCCGGTCGGTCGCGACTGCACCAGTCTCGCGACAGCACTCGGCACCTCGGCCTCCACACCGAGGACTGTCGATGTCGAGGGAGTCGTCCATGTCACGGTGGTGATGCGCACGGCGGGACTGGAGTTGACGCTGCTGTTCCCGCTGCTGTATCCGACACAGGCGCCGATTGTGCTAGCCGAGCGCACCGACGAATTCGACAGTGGCAGGTCGACATTGCTGGATCGCTTCGGTATCGACCACCGACACCACCGCATACTCCCGCTGCCCCTCACCTGGGACCTGACCGTTCCGGCGGAATCCCGGTTGGCACGGGCGCTACACGCCGCGCCGGATCCGGTGTGGTGAATTCCTGTCGCGATGCGGCCCGGAACACGGTCCCGGTCGCCTACCATTCTGGGCCGTCACCGGTTTCGGACGGGTGGAGATCGTGGTGTCTGTGAATCGTATTCCGCTCGGGCAGAACGTATTCGGGACGTCTATCAGAAGGGAAGAAATGAAGAACAGGACAACGATGGCACCGGCACGGGCTGCTGAGCAGCCCACCGCGCTCCAGTGAGTACCGAGCAGGACGCGACCACCCCGGCGGCTTCCGACAGCGTGGCTCCCCGGGTGTTCGTCTCCTATTCGCACGACTCACCCCAGCACAAGGAACTGGTGCGCGAGTTCAGCACATTCCTGCGCAGCGAGGCGGGCGTCGACGTCCGGCTCGACTCCTGGGACGACTACGAGCGCCGCGACTGGTCGCTGTGGGCCATCGAGCAACTGACCAACGCGGACTTCGTCCTCGTCATCGCCTCCCCCGCCTACAAACGTCGCGCGGACGGCACCGCCGCCGCGGACGAGGGTCGAGGCGCGCAGTTCGAGGCGGCGATCATCCGCAACGGCCTCACCAGAGATCTGCGCGGGGAAACCCGACGGATCCTGCCGGTCATCCTCCCGGGCCGCTCGGTCGACGAGGTCCCGGTGTTCCTGGCCGCCCATTCCACCACCCACTACGAGATCAGCGAATTCACCACCGAGGGCATCAACGATCTGCTCGCGGCGTTCAGCGGAGTCACCGAACACCCGGCCCCGCGTCGCGGCACATGGGTCGGCCCGCAGTGGGGTAGTCGCCGCACCGAACCGCAGGGTGCCGACGCACCACGTAAACGCAAGGCACAGCTGCTGACCGACGCTTTCGACCCGATCACGCGAGGCCCGGATCTGCAGATCACCGGAGCCGATCTCAACGGAATCCACTACGGCAACAGCATTGTTCACCGCTGCGCGAACTTCTGTGGCGACCCACGCAGCCCGATCGAGTACAACCTGCGCCGGTCGTTTCGGGAGTTCGAAACCGTGGTCGGCGTCCTCGACGACGCCGTGGACGCGCGGCAGATCGGCTACTTCCAGGTCTTCCTCGACGGCGAGGCGCAGAAACAGGTCGAGGTGGCCCATGGTGAACCGGCGCGGATTCGCTACGACGTGAGCGATGTCCTGCGGTTGCGCCTGGTCGCCTATCGGCCTGACACGGTCGCCAATCCGATGCTGGCAGGCTTGGGTGCCGCTGTCGGGCGCCCCAGCAAACTACCGGCTCTGGCCTGGGGAAACCCCACGCTGTTCGCCTGAGGCCGACCTCTCCTTTTCCAGTGGCGTTCAGCGTTTTTCAGCGTATCCACGCCACGCGCCGGAACACCGCCGCGGCCGTGCATCCTCGATACGGCAACGCCCAAGGCGTCGTCACGAGAAGGCCCGCCGATTCGGGCGCCGGGCGGGGTGCGCTCGAATCGGCGCACCTCCGCCCATCGGAAAAAGGATAAGAGGATATCGAATGCGATTTGTCAACGCATTGTTCGTAGCGGTTTTCGGAATCATGCTCTGTGTAGCCGGATTCAATTTCTACGGTTCCGGCGCGATCGTGCTGATCGCCCTGGGTCTGCTATCGGTTGGGTACGGCGGATATATCACGTTCTCGCGTGGCAGCTACTTCATGACGGATTGGTTCTACGCGCTCCCCATCGTCGGTGGGCTCGTCCTCTTCGCCGGCCTCAATCGTTGACAGGGAGCGGACCACACATGACATTCCGACGCATTCTTCCGGTGACCGCAGGCATCCTCTCGGCTCTGACACTCGTCTCGTGCGGGCAGGACCCCAAGGATGTGACCTGTTCGGAGTTCGCCGCGATGAGCTACGAGGACCAGAACGACACCCTCGACGACCTTCTGGCCGACCATGATCTGCAGACTCTGTCCACCGCCAACACCATCGGTGTGCGCAGAGAAGTGGATTCCTACTGCGGCACCTTCGGATTCAGCAAGGACACCGGCGGCAAGGCAGGCCGCAACGGCGCGGAGTCGATCGACGACGCCGTCGACTGGGACTCCGGGACATGGGGCTGAACCCGCCGGCCGCGGACCACCGCGGCCGGATCCGCATTTCGGGAAAGGTGAATACGCAATGACCGTGGAAATTGCCGTCGCCATGTTGATCGCCTGGGCGGTCGGCAAGGCCAACCGGGTCGGGAAACCCATCAATGGGCTCACCGACGAAGCGCTGGACCTCGCGGTGAATCGAGTACGCAACGCGGTGGTTGCCAAACTCGGTGGCGACCCGGCCGTCCAGCAGTTGCTGAACGAGGCCCGCGCGACCCGTGGTGCGGTGTCCTCGGCCACGCAGGTCGCCGCCGAACGGTCCCTTTCGGTAGCGGTCGCCGGCGACAGCGGCTTCAGTGCCGAACTCGACCGGCTGACCGCACCGCCGACTCCGCCACCTGCCCCGGCCGGTTCCGGGTCGCGGTACAACAACTCCGGCACTTTCGCCGGTGTGATGGGCGATATCAGCGCCACCGGCCCGGTCACTGTGAAGAGCAAGATCGTGCATCAGGCCAAGCGCCACCCGGTCCTCACGACGTTCGTCGTCGTCGGTGCGGTTGCGCTGCTCGGCTTCTCCGCCGACCGGTTGATGAGCGATCCGAGCGCCGGTCCACAGCCGGGTGGTGGCGCAGAGGCCATGGCAGGCACGTGGACAGCATCCGACGGTACCGGAACAAAAACCTTCGGTTCCGACGGTGGCCGATGCGACGGATTCTTCTACAACAACGGCGAACCGCTCGACATCGGCGGACCGATGACATGCTCGATCTCCAGCAAACCCGATGCGGACGGCCGGTACACGCTGATAGTGACGCAGAGCCCCAATCGAGCGAAATACCGCGTCGAGTTCACAGATGCCGAGCACGCCTCCGTTTTCGATTCGTCCGGGACCGAACTCTACGGCCTCGAGCGTTTCTGACCGGAAGGAACGGACCGCGGCGCTACAGTCGCTGGCCTATGAGCCGATCGCACGAACTCGCCGTACGGTCGTGGCCGCGTCTTCGTTCGGGTGACACCGTTCGCCTGGTCTCACCGGCCAGTTTCCCCGACGAAGCTTCCTCGATCCTGCAACTGACCCAGACCCTGCAGGATCGAGGTCTTCGGGTCGAAGTCGGAGACCACGCGTTGGACCAGCACGGTTATATGGCAGGGCGAGACGCCGACCGACTCGCAGACCTCAACGCCGCCTACACCGATCCCGATGTTCGAGCGATCATCACAACGCGAGGCGGGGCAGGCGCCTACCGTCTCCTCGACGGACTCGACTACGACGCTATCCGCGCCGACCCGAAACCCCTTGTCGGATTCAGCGACATCACCTACCTACATCTGGCGATCTGGCAGAACTGCCGCTCCCAGGCGTCCATGGCTGCCTCGCAGGCCGCCGATCGACCGAAACCGTTCACCATCTATTGACCAGCCCGCAACCATACGTGCTCGAGCGCAACTCGAAACTGATGTCGGTCGCGGTCGAATCAGCCGGGCGCGCACAGGGATTCGTGATGGGAGGTTCGCTGGCCGCCATGGCCGGCATGGTCGGTGCAGGCCTGCCCGACCTCACCGACTCCATAGTCCTCATCGAAGCCCAACGCCAAATCGGGCTCGGACAGATCGACCGCCAACTCACCCAGCTGACCCGATCCGGAGCCTTCGACGGTATCCGAGCGTTCGCCCTGGGAAGGTTCCACGGGTTCGAGGATTACACCGACCGCGGCTGGAACCTCATCGACGTCCTGCGCGACCGCCTTGTCCCCCTCGGCAAACCGATCCTCGGAGGCCTGGAATTCGGTCACGGACCAGATCCGCACGCGATACCTCTCGGTACTTTCGCCGAACTCGACACCGACAGTGGAACACTCACGCTCAACCCACCTGGCCGCTCGGAACTTGCCAGCCGCTGACTGCTACACCCGCCGAGCAAACTGATGGTTCGCGGAAGGCGCGACAGAGGACAGGTCGCTGGGCTGTTCCGCCGCACGGCGTCGGCCTCGTGTCATACAGAAGTTCCGAAGTCGGATTCGCGACGTCGAGGCCGCCATTGTTACACCGGCAGAACTGATTCGGCCTGGCTGGTTCCAACTGTCCATCTTCGCCGGACTCGACGGGGACAATGCTGGAATGCCCGAGTTGATGTCGGCAGTGGTCGATCCCGCTGCGTTCGCCACCGATCAGCCCACGCTCACCGCGGCCGATGGGCTGACGCTGCGGCCTTGGACCGTCGCCGATGCGCCCACCGTCTACGCGGCATTCCAAGACCCCGCGATCCGGCAGTGGCATGTTCGGACGGCCGAGTCCATCGAGCAGGTTCGCCAATGGATTCACCAATGGCGCTCGGCTTGGTCCAGCGGCAACGGTCAATGGGCCGTCACCAGCAACGGAGAGGTCGCCGGACGCATCGGATTGCGGCAGTCGGACCTCACCGAGGGCGTCACCGAACTCGCCTACTGGACCCTGCCCGCCCGGCGCGGGCACCACATCGCGCCTCGCGCCGCAAACATGCTGACCCGTTGGGCTTTTCACGACGTCGGATTCGACCGGATCGAGCTCACCCACTCGGTCCACAATCTGCCATCGTGCCGGGTCGCAGCCAAATGCGGATTCCCCTTCGAGGGCACGCTGCGTGGCGCCGGCCGCCACAGTGACGGCCGCCACGACATGCACCTGCACGCCCGACTCCGCACCGACTGATACCCGGCCTGATCAGCGAGAACACGGGCGGGACAAGCTGATGTGCCTAGTCAGGATTGGGCGGCATCGTGAGGCAGAACGGATGTCCCGCCGGGTCGAGCAGAACGCGCCAGCGATCCGGTGCGGGCTGGAACTGTGCCTTTACCGCACCGCAGCCGATCGCCGCAGCCTCGGAGACATCGAGATCAGTCACGAACAGATCCAGGTGCATCTGCTTGGGCACCCGATTGCCGGGCCACTCCGGCGGTATGTGGTCCGCCACTCGTTCGATCGTCAGCGTCACCCCCGATCCGCGCAGCACCACCAAATCGTCGGACTCGTAACGGATTTCGAAATCCAGCAACGCCCGGTAGAACTGGGCGAGGTGTCGGGCGTCCCGGCTGTCGAGGGCGATCGCACCGAACCTGGCTATCGCGGTCATGGCTCTCCCTACCTGTGACCCCAGCCTGACGCGGGAGTCGACGTCCTGCCATCGATACCATCGTTTGCCGTTCATAGCTCTACGGTGCGGACGTTCGAAGAGAGGCGTCAGTCGCCGGGAGCGTCGGTCTCAGCTACTCAGTCGAGACAGAACTCGTTGCCCTCGACGTCCTGCATCACCAGACACGATTCATTGACGCCATCGGCACGCAGTAGTCGCAGGCGTACCGCGCCGAGCGGGATCAGCCGTGCGCATTCGGCTTCGAGTGCGGCGACGCGCTCCTCACCCACGAGCCCGGTGCCGACCCGCACGTCGATGTGAAGTCTGTTCTTCACGACCTTCCCCTCGGGCACGCGCTGGAAATACAGGCGCGGGCCCACACCTGAGGGATCGACGCATGCCGAGCCCCTGTGCTCGTATCCCAGCACCTCGGACCAGAAACGAGCAACACGCTCAGGCTCCGCGCAGTCGAAGGTGACCTGGATCTGTTTTACCGACACCATCGATCCACCATAGAGAGCAAGTCTCGAGTCGTCTCCACTTCGGATCGCCACGCACACAACACGGTTTGGGCTGACAACGCCGAGAAGTCGGGCCTGGCGGCCGGCGTGCGGCAATGTGCGTGAGACTCGGATACACCATTCGGAGGGCAACCAGCACAGAGTGCCTCCAGGACAGCCACCATGACAACTCACGTTGTCAGCCAGGGCGGACTGAACCTACCTCGCCGAAGCCGCGCCGAAGTGACAACTTTAGTTGTCAACGGCCGGGGCGGTCGGCCACCGTTTGCGGGCCGCCTGTCGACTGATCCCGACCAGCCGGCCCACATCACCGTAGGACGCGCCTGCGGCAAGCGCGATCCTGGCGCATTCGTCGACCCGTTCAGCAGCGGCCCGGCGCGCGGCATCCGCTTCGGCCAGCGCCGCCAATGCCGTGCACGGCTCTTTCGGCTCCGGCGGCACACCGTCCATCACCAATGGGCGCAGGCACGGTCCGACCAACTCGACCAACCGCTCCGCCGGTGCATCGGACACCCCGGGAATGTGCACCATGTAGCGCGCGACCAGCACGCCGAGCACCAGCGTGCCGATCAGCGCGGACCGCCGTTCAGCATCTGGGCCGACCAGCACGCGCGTCCACGGACTCGTCTCCGGATTCACGATCGCGCAGCGCACGGCGTGGGCCGCCTCCGGATGGGTGAGCATCGACCTCAGTACCGGCATCGTTCGGTCGTCCTTGCGGTCCACATCCGCCAAGGCGTGCCGAAGCAGGCGTTCACCGAGTTCCTCCGGCGGGCCTTCCAACGCGTCGTCGAGGGTGATCGGAATGCCCGAGACCGCATCGAACAGCGCGTTCTTGGCGCCGAAATGCTGCATCACCAGCGCCGGATCGACGTCGGCGCGCTGCGCGACGGCCCGAATCGTGGTCTCGAGGTAACCACGCTCGGCGAAGAGCTCGCGCGCGGCGTCCAGGATCACCTGCCGGGTCTGACTGCGCCGCTCGGCCCGGCTGACGGGTGCGGACGCCGCGTCGAGTTCCTGCCCTGTCATCGCAACCTCGCTCAACATCTGTAGACGAAATAGGCGGCCGTGCCTATGCTGATCTCAGCCTACAAGCGTAGAGCAGACGCGCAGTGCCGCGCAGCAGCTCGACCTCTCCCCCGAGTTCTTCGAACGGATGTCGATGACCAGCCGAGATACCCAGCCCGCCACCCGAGCTCACGACGAGACCACGCAGACCGCGGGCAGGCGCAACCGCCGCCTGTCGTTCGTGTTGGGCATTATCGTGACCTGCCAGCTCATGGTCGCGGTGGACAGCAATGTCGTCAATATCGCCCTGCCCGAAATCCGGTCCGGACTCGACATGTCCGGACCGGCACTCGCCTGGGTGTTCAGTGCTTACTCACTGGCCTACGGTGGCCTGCTGCTTCTGGGTGGCCGGGCCGGCGACCTTCTCGGCAGGCGCCGGATGTTCATCTGGGGACTCGGCCTTGTCGTCGCCGCCTCGATTCTCGGCGGCGTCGCACCCGACGAGAGCTTGCTGATCGCCGCGCGTGCGCTGCAAGGCGTCGGCTTCGCCTTCGCGAGCCCCGCCGCCCTGTCGATGATCGCCGCCACGTTCGCCGATGGGCCCGAGCGCACGCGTGCGCTCGGGGTGTTCTCCATGGTCACCGGATTCGGTATCACGCTAGGCCTGATCCTCGGCGGCATCCTCACCACCCTGAGTTGGCGTCTGGTGTTCTTCGTCAATGTGCCGATCGGCGTGCTCACCATCGTTCTCGCGCTGCGCTACCTGACCGAAACCGAGCGCCACACAGGCACATTCGATCTCCTCGGGGCGATCTTGTCCACGCTCGGCATGGTCGGCGTCGTCTACGGGCTGACTCGCGGGTCCGAGGGCTGGGCCGAGCCCGCCACCGTGATACCGACCGTTGTCGGCATCGTGCTCATCGCGGCGTTCGTCTGCGTCGAACGGCGCGCCGATCACCCGATCATGCCGTTGCGCCTGCTCGGCGATCCGGTTCGGGCCGGCGCCTACCTCACATTCGTCCTGCTGATGGCCGCCATGGCGGGCACCTACATCCTGCTCTCGCTCTACATTCAGGAAGCACTCGGTTTCAGCCCGCTGATCGCCGGAATCGCCTTCCTCCCCCTGGCTTCGGTCCAGTTCGCCATGGCGAAGTCGGCGCCGAGACTGATCGCCCGATTCGGCCGCAAACAGGTATTGCTCACCGGGGTGGTCCTGATGATGCTGGAAGCGATCTGGCTGACCACCACCCATGCGTCGACCAACTACTTCACCGGCGTTCTCGGCCCCTTCATCCTGCTCGGCGCCGGTCTGAGCCTGGCCTTCGTCACGTTGAACATGACCGTGCTCGGCGGACTCGAGCCTCGCGACATGGGCGCCGCGTCCGGACTACTCCAAGCGACCCAGCAGCTCGGACTTTCATTGGGCGTGGCCATTCTGACCACCATCTATCAGTCGTCCCGCGCCGAGCGGGCCCAGGAGAACACCGGAACCAAGGACATCCTCGCGCACGGCATGGCCAGCGCGGTGATCGCAGCCGTGATCTTCACGGCAGCGGCCCTGCTGATCAGCCTGTTCATCGTCAAGGTACCCAAGCCGGCGGGTGCGGTCTGACGTCGGTTCGGCCCCTGCTGGCATGGTTCGACAGCGACCGGACGAACTGCTTGCTCCCCGCGCCTGACCCGCGACCGCAATTGTTGCGAGTGAATGCCGATTGCCGCATCTCGTCGAGCCGCATCTTGTTAAGAGGAATCCGCTCCGGTAAACTCTGAGCAACCCACGGAATGCGGATACTGCACTCCCGCAGACAATTTCGCTGGGCATGCGATCCTCGATGATGCACCGCGACACCGAGCAGAACAGTCGCGCACCAATAGCCCCCTCACCGCGATGATAGCCACCACGCGTGGTCCACGGACAGACGATTCGAAAAGTAGAAGTTTCCGACAGGACCTGCTTCCATTCAACGGCGTCGGGTGGGCGGTCCTCAGTATCACCGAGGAGTCGATCATGACCGGCAACCCGTCACCGGTATACAACGTCCCAGAGGAAGAGCCCTTCCAGCGGGAGGCGGTCGCCGAGGGGATATCCATCGCCGCCGCGTTCATGCTTGTCATTTTGGCGGCGGTCTCCATTCTGCAGGGCATCTCCGCGATCGCGGACGACAAGTTGTATGTCGCCGGAATCGAATACGTCTACGAGTTCGACACCACGACGTGGGGCTGGATTCATGTCGTGCTGGGCGCCCTCGCTTTGATCTGTGGCGTCGGCCTCGCGATCGGATCGACGTGGGGCCGGTACGGCGCGATGGGAATCGCCGCACTGGTCATCGTCGCGAACTTCATGTCCCTGCCGTACTACCCGGCATGGTCCATCGTGATCATCGCGCTGAGCGTCGTGATCATCTGGGCTGTCTCCACCTGGCGACCCGAACGCTGAGTCCTCGTCGGATCTCTCCCCGATAGCTCGTCTACCGGTGGGCGCGACGCCGACCAGGAGGAACGATGGCGTCCCTGTCGATCGACCGACGCGATCGGTCACACCGCAACGATCTGCGCGCGTTCACCGTCGGCGTCGAGGAAGAGTTCGTGCTGATCGACCCCGCCACCGGGCGCCCTTGCCTGACCAACACCACCGTCGCGGCAGCCGGAACCGACAGCGCATTGCAGCTGGAACTCTCGCAGTGCCAGATCGAAACCTGCACCCCCGTCTGCGCGAGCATCGAGGCGGTGCACCGCGAGGTTCGACGAGCCAGAGTCACCATCGTTGACGCCGCGGCTCGCTCGGGCTCGCTTCCGCTGGCGGTGGGGGTACCGATCTGGGGGCCGCCCGCAGGTTCCATCACCGACACGCCGAGATACCAGCGCATAGCCGAACACTTCAAGGCACTGGCCGACCAGGTGACCTGCGGTTGCCATGTCCATGTCTGTGTCCCCGAGCGCGACCTCGCGGTGCAGGTCAGCAATCACCTGCGTCGTTGGCTGCCCGCACTGTTGGCGTTGACAGCGAATTCCCCGATCGCCGAGGGCATCGATACGGGGCACGCCAGTTGGCGCCACACGGTGTGGGCGCGGTGGCCCAGTTCGGGCCCACCACCATATTTCCGCTCGGCAGCGCACTACGACGACATCGTCGCGGGACTCGCCGAAGACGGACAGATTCTCGACCCGGCGATGGTCTATTGGGATGTGCGATTGTCGGCTCACCTGCCGACGATCGAGATCCGGATCAGCGACGTGCCCGCGACCGTCGTCGAAACGACACTGTTGGCGAGTCTGGTGCGGGCCCTGGTCATCACCTCGGTCGCCGCCATCGGCCGTGGGCACCTCGCCGATCCGATCACCCGGACGCACCTGCGCTCAGCATGCCGCTACGCCGCCCGCAACGGGATCTCCAGCACTCGATTCCCCACGACCATCGCGGGTCGGCGGGATAGCCGCCACGCCCTGGCCCAATTGCTCTGCCATGTCCGTTCCGCCCTGGAGGAATCCGGTGACTACGAATTCACCCGCGACGCGCTGGCGGCAGTGCTCACCAGCGGTAACGGCGCCGTCCGGCAACGCAGTGCGCTACGGGAAGGCGGCCCGGCGAACGTCTTCGCTGTGCTCGCACGACTGACCGTCGAAGGGTGCGAAATCGGCAATTCCCAGCGGAGCAGATGACAACGACCAGCGAGTTATGAGCGAGCAGGCGGGTGGATGATGCGCGACGACAATGAAGCTGTACAGATCGATCAGGTGATCGAACGCTTGATCGCCCGTTTTCCGGCAGAGCCACCGGCGGGGATAGAGCTCCTGGTTCGCCGTATTCACGAGCGCTTCGCCGATGCCCGTGTCCGCGATTTCGTTCCGCTGCTCGTCGAGAAGGCCGCTGCGCAAACTGTCGGCGCCTACCCGATCGAGGTCACCGGCGAGGACCCGCACAGCGCCGAGGCGATGGCTACGATCTAGCGAGGTTTCACGGATCTCGATCCGCCGACTCAGACCGGTGAAACGGGCTCGAACCCCAGGAGTTCATCCGCCCCGGCCCGCACGATTCCGGCACACGATTCGGGAACTTCGCTCCACGCGCCGGGAAGGTCGCGCAACGGTTCGGAAACCACGAAACGGGTGTGGTCGCCGAGGCGGTGCAGCACTTCCACCTCGGGGTACAGCGCGCGCAGCTGAGCGATCCTCGTCGAGAAGAACAGCGATCTCGACTGACGTTCACTGGAGTAGCGGAAAACCCACAGCGACTGTCCATCGGTCGTCGCTACCGTCATCTGGACCGGATTCTCCACCTGGTGCGCGCGGCCTACGTCTTCGACGAATCCGACCGCCCGGGCGACCGCGCCGAGTGGATCTTCGGTGAGACCGAAGGTCAACGCCAGATAGAACAGGGTTTCCGAATCCGTCGATCCTTCGAGGTCGGGAAACAATGCCGGATCGATCGCGGTGACCAGGTCGCGCCGGACCTCGCGAAAGCCACGCAGTGCTCCGTTGTGCATCCACAGCCACCGACCGTGCCGAAACGGATGGCAGTTACTGCGCTGTACCGGCGTCCCGGTCGATGCGCGGATATGCGCGAACAACAACGGCGTGCGGATCTGACCGGAGACCTCACGCAGATTTCGGTCGTTCCACGCCGGTTCGATGCTCTTGAACACCGCGGGTTCTGCACCCTCCCCATACCAGCCGATGCCGAAACCGTCACCATTGGTCGTCGTGGCTCCGAGTCGGGAATGCAAACTCTGGTCGATCAACGAGTGCCGCGGCGTGAACAACAATTCTTCCGCGAGAATCGGCTCCCCGGCGTACGCCATCCATCTGCACATATATCTATTCAAGCAGACTGGATCGCCGATGTTAAGGAGTCGACCATGCCAGCAGTTTCGATTTCACCGCAATGAATTTCGTTTCCGCCGGTGCCCCGATTGTGGCGGCCAGCGATACCTGAGCTATCGCTGACGTTCGAGGCTGGAGCTCGAAACAAGCGCGGCGGTGACGACACTCTTCTCTGCGGATCGGCGACTTCCGATCGCCGAACAGCGATTGGGCTCCGTCGCCGGGGGTAGGCGCACCCTATGGACCACGCCGTCAACGCGGACGGCTGACTGAGCATCATCGCCCGCGGCTGCCTGCCGGCGCCCCGAGCGACGACCACCACCGTGACAGGAGACCAGCGCCGATGATCGATATGCACCGTGTCGCCGAACTGCCGAACACCGTTGTCCGCACCACCTTTCAGACCGGGGCCCGGTTGCGGCATGCACGGGTGTTCCACCCGCGCGGCGTCCGCCTCGCGGGCCGATTCCGTGCCACCAGCGCCTACGAGCCCTGGTTCGGACCCGGCGACCGAGCGGTCATCGCCCGGCAGTCGAAAGGCATCGGCAGCCCCGGCGGCGTGCCCGACGTACTCGGGCTGGCTTTCCGGGTACTCGATCGCGACGAACGTCCCTGGGACTTCGCGCTGGCGACCACCGGGCGCAGTGCGATGGGCCGGTTCGTCATCACCCCCGCTCGTACCTGGGCATCGGCCCGTTTCGGCACGCTGCTGCCCTACCGATTCGCCGACGCCCCACCGGTCTGGCTTTTCGCCGAACCGCTCGACACCGACGACCTGCCGAATACCGCGTCCCTGCGTGCCCTCGACGATCACCTCGACGACCGGGTGATCCGGTTCTCGATCACCGCCGATGGCATCGGCCGCCCACCCGAAACCGTCGGCGAACTCGACCTACGGCGAGCCGAGCCGGGCGAATACCGCACCGACTTCTTCGATCCGATCCTCAACCATCCTGCCGACGTCACATTGATGCCTCGAGTGGTGAACTGGCTGCGCGAAAACGCCTACACCGGAAGCCGCCGCGGCCGCACCGACGACGGCGCCCAGCCCGCGATCTGATCGGCGAGTTGGTCAGAGCCCCGGTCACGTCAGCTCGGACGTGAATAGAAGTGGATTGTGGCGAACCGAGAGTCCCGAACGATCGTCACCTGGGGGTAGTCGGCTCTGATGTCGCCATAGGGCGAGCTGGCGAACAATTCGATCGCGTTCGCACAATCGAAGTTCCAGTCTGTGCGTTCGGTCGTCGGCTCGAATCCCAGCCGCTTGGTCAGCTCGGCGCAGGTAATCTTCTGCAGCGGTTGGGTATACGTCGAATCGGTGTACATCGCCCGGTAGTCAGGGAAGTGTTCCGCTGGTGCGACATAGCTGCCTGCGTAGCCGCACATACCCGCCAACGGCGGGCACCCGAATCGCCGCATGCTGACCAACTCGAACGAATCGGGTATCCAGACACTCCGCCGTTCCATGACCCGTCGCGCCTCTTCGGCGGACAGATCCTTGTCCAGTTTCGGCATGACAACGGAGGCGGCACACCCCCACAAGAGCGCTCCACACGTCACGAGCGTGAGGACGGACCAGAACCACCGCACATTCGGGCTTTTCGACACGACCTTCTCGCTTGTCAGTGGGCACGTAGCCGGTTCGAGGCGGAAAGTACTCGAAGGTGCCCTGGGCGCCGATCGCGACCAGCATACGTCGCTGCGGGGTCGGGTCGGCCGCTCGCAATGGCCTTGCCGGGGTGCGGTGGAGCGCGTTCGTCGATCCGTCCTCTACTCGGTCGCAAACCGGGGTCCGCCGGGTGAGCGGTCCGCGACCGACAGCCAAGGAGCCGACCACCCCGCGGGTCGCGATCCAAGCGCATGTTAGAACTGGACATATGCCGCATACGAGTCCCGTTGCCGCCTGGAAGACCCTCCGCGAGGGAAACGATCGCTTCGTCGAAGGACGACTGCAGCATCCCAACCAAGGCGCAGCGAACCGAACCGAACTCACCACCGGGCAGCATCCGTCCGCGATCCTGTTCGGGTGCGGCGACTCCCGAGTCGCCGCCGAGATCATCTTCGACCGCGGCCTCGGCGACATGTTCGTCGTGCGCACAGCCGGCCACGTCGTCGACGGCTCCGTGCTCGGATCGATCGAATACGGTGTCGCGGTCCTGGATGTGCCATTGATCGTCGTCCTGGGGCACGACAGCTGTGGTGCGGTCCGCGCCACGATCGACGCCCTCGATTCCGGCGCCGTGCCCGGCGGATTCATTCGAAGCGTCGTCGAACGGGTCACCCCGTCGATCCTGCTGGGCCGCCGCGAAGGACTGAGCTCCGTCGACGAACTCGAAGCACGGCACGTGGAGGAGACCGGCCTGTTGCTGACGCAACGGTCGAGCACGATCGCCGAGAAGATCCAGGCCGGAAAACTCGCCATCGCGTGTGTCACCTACAACCTGTCCGAGGGCAGGGTCCAACTGAACCGGGTGATCGGCAACATCGGCGAACTCGAGTAACCGCAGCGGTCCGCATCGGATCCGGTACGGCGGCAACGTCTCTCAGTCCAGATCAGCCGCCGCTCGCGACCGAGTCAGCCGATGAAGCGGGCCGAAGGCGATGCCCACGATCACGCTCGCGGTCCGAAGAACTCGGCTCGGGCGGCCGCGATACGTGCCTGAGCCTGGGCGGCGCCTTGGAAACTGACCACGGCCGATCCGCCGCCGGCGAGCCCCAAAGCGATGAGGCCACCGATCACCGAGAGAAGATTCGGCTCGGGGAGGATCCCCGTGCCGCTGGTGGGTCGGACCTCGTGGGCGGGCACCGCCGCACCGCCGCCGGGTGTGGGCACGGCGGGTGGATCCCCTGCTCCGGCGGGGGCGGGTGACCGGGGTGACTCTCCGGCGCCATTGGGAGCTGATCCGGTCGGCGGTGCGGCGCCGCCACCGCCCGGCGAGTCGCTGCCCGGTGCACCACCGGGTTCGGCGGTGTCGGGCTGGGCACTCTCGGACTCGGGGGTTGCACGGGGCGCCGGGGCTTCGGGAGCTGATTTCGGGACAAGCGCCTGCGGGTCGGGTGCATTGCCGGGGTTCGGGTTGCTGCCCTGGTTTCCGCCACCGTTTCCCTGATTGCCGTTACCGCTGCCGGGATTCTGATTCCCGTTGTTGCCCTGGTTACCGCCACCATTTCCCTGGTTACCGTTACCGCTGCCGGGATTCTGATTCCCGTTGTTGCCCTGGTTACCGCCACCATTTCCCTGGTTACCGTTACCGCTGCCCGGGTCCGAATTCCCATTGTTGCCGCCATTGCCGTGGTCTCCCGGACCCGCGACCAACCGAACAGCGTCGCCGTCGGCGAACCCATCACCGCCGGAAACCTCGGAGGAGCCCAGTCCCTCGGCGACGCTGATCTTGTCCCTGGAGACGACAGTCGGCTGAGCAGCCGCAAGCCCGCCGTAGCCGAGGAGCCCCAGAGCGCCCACGGCCCCTGCCACCACGGCTGTACGCCTCATCCGACCGACTGTCACGCGCCGCCGTCCTGTCCTCGATAGCCCTGCTCCCACCATTGCGGTCGCATCCGGCTCCCCCCGCGTTACGCATCACCGCGCCCGAGCACCGGCAACCTGCGGATCACACAGTTCGAGGTACCGCGCGAGTCGGGGAGCTTGTGGCCGCGGTGGACGGTTCTGTCGGCCGCGATGGCTCGATTCCCGGCGATCCGTCGATTCGTGGGATTCCGCGGGCCGGTGCCAGGCGTACGATCAGCGAACAACATGAGGCGGGGGCTTCCAGCGTGAGGTGATGTCGCATGTTCGATACCGATGTTCTGATCGTCGGCGCAGGTCCGGTGGGCTCGGCCGCCGCCGTCGAGGTGGTTCGGCGTGGCGTCCGGTGCCGGATCATCGACGCGCAATCCGATCCGCCGCAGTACGCGAAAGCGGTCGGCGTCCAGCCCCGCACGCTGGAACTGTTCGAGGCGATGGGCATCCTGCGCGAGGTCCTCGACGCCGCGATCCTGTTGCGGGGCCAGATCGTGTACATCAACGGCGCCGAGGCCGACCGCATGGATCTGGCGCTGCCCTCCGAGATTCCGTTCGGGTTCCTCGGACTCCCCCAGTACGAGACCGAGCGGATCCTGCGACAGCACCTGGAATCGCTGGGCACGCGAGTTGAGCGCGGAGTCCGGCTCGTCGGGTTCACCCAGGACGAGGACGGCGTCGCCGCCGTGCTCGCCGGACCCGAGGGCGAGCGCACGGTGCGGGCACGGTATCTGGTCGGCTGCGACGGTGCGCACAGCACCGTCCGCAAGACGCTGGGCCTGACGTTCGAGGGCGCGGCCTTCGCCGAGCAGTACATGCTCGGCGATGTCGAGCTGGATTGGGCACAACCGCACGGCTACACCGTGCGGTCGATGCACCAGACCAACGGTGTCACCGACGACGTGCTGGTGTGTGTCCCGCTGCCCGGCCACCACCGATACCGGGTGTCGATGCGGGTTCCCCCGGAACTGGCCTCCGACAACTCCGTCGGCGGCGACAGGGTCGAACACGGACTCGGCACCGGGCCCGGACCTGCGCTGGCCGATATTCAGGCGGTGCTCGACCGGCTCGCGCCCTCACCGACGACTGCCTCGCACTTGCGCTGGTCCTCGATGTTCCGGATCAGCCATCGCATCGTCGACTCCTACAGCCGGGGAAGAGTTTTCGTCGCGGGAGATGCCGCCCACATCCACCCGCCCACGGGCGCCCAGGGCATGAACACCGGCATCCAAGACGCCCATAACCTCGCCTGGAAGCTCGCGCTGGCTGTCGCAGAGCTAGCCGCGCCGACGCTGCTGGCCAGCTATGACGCCGAACGCAGACCGATCGGCGAGGAGGTGGTCGGTCGCACCGTCCGCGACGCCCGCGACGGGATCGGTGCCGGCGAATCGGACCCCGAACGCGTGCTGCTCCGCGAGGCACAACTCCTGATCGACTATCGCGACAGCCCTATCGTCACCGAATCCCCCAGCGGCGCACCGTTTCCCCTCGCGGGCAGCCGCGCTCCGGACGCGATCGGGCTGACCCGAGACGGCGTGACGTCGCCGTTCCGGCTCTTCACCCTGCTCACCGGCCCCGACCACACACTGCTCTGGTACGTCGGCGACACCTGCGACACAGCCACTCTCACCGAAATCGAACGCCATGTCGACCTGCTTCGCAAACTGGCCGACGGCCACCTCGACACCTATCTTGTCGCGAGCCCCAGCGCCGCCGTCGACCCGACGATCCTCCCGGTCATCCGTGACAGCGACGGCGACTTCGCGCGGCAGTATCACTGCACCGCCGGCGCGGCCTACGTTGTCCGCCCCGACGGCTACCTCGGCTGTGCCGCCACCCCTGCCGCCGCGGACGACCTCATTCGACATTTCGAGTCGACCTTCGCCCCGGCCCCCGAAAGTGTTCTGGGCACCGCCTGATTCACCAGCCCAGCAACAACATTCCCTCCCATCAGCAAGGACACACGACTCTTACAGGGGTCCAGACGAGGGCAAACCCCATGGTCCAGTCGATTACAACGCGAGAAGGGACGGTTCTCGAATGCGCGACGCATCAGCGTCTTCGGGAGCTATGCGGGCGAATCGGCCTGTGCCACTGAGGTTATCCAGAGCCCGATCATGTCGGCGGTCTGATCGATCACCGCATCGCGGTCCATGCCCTCTTCGTCCATCTTGACCGAGCGCAGCGCGGTGGAGAAGCCCGCGTTGAGCACGATATAGGCCATGGTGTCGACGTCGAGGCCGTGGGTCGGACCGAGCGACTGGATCAGGTAGAGCTTGATGAGCATTCGCAACCGCGGTTCGAATTCGGGGATCCCGCTGCCGTAGAACTGAAGGTCGGCCACCAAGGCGCGCACGAGGGGGCCGTTGGCTACGAGGATTTCGACGCCGACACGGATGATCTCGGCAACCGTGTCGCGCCGAGGTTTGTCGGCGACCGACTTGGTGAGCAGCCGAGCGTATTGTTCCTCGGCCTGCACGAACAGGCTGTCGGTGAGTTCCTTGACGATCTCTTCCCGGTCGGTGAAATACCGGTACAGAGTGCCGATGCTCATGCCGGCTTCGGCGGCGATCCGGTTCGTCGAGGTGTTGCCGATACCTCGATCACCGAACAGCTGAGCGGCCACCTCGAGAATCCGCGCTTTGGTCTCCTTCGCGCGATCCTGCTGAGGGCGTTTGCGCTGTTGATCGGCGTGGGTTGGCATCAGGTAGACCTCGAGAGCAGGCGGAACAAGAGAGAGCGAGAACGCACACCGTCATGATCACGAAAACACCGGAATCGGTCAATTGCCACCCGAAGTCCGAGTGCCGCACTCCTGTTTGCGCTTTCGGGCCTCGGGTAGGCCGCCACTGTACGAGTTGCAGCGCCTCGAAGGCGTGCAGCTGCGAACGAATCCAGTCTGTGGCGGCGACGCAGGCAGGCTGGGGAATGGAGTACTCGTGAGCACAGTAGCCGCAACTGTCGATGTAGACGTCCCGATCCGTACCGCCTACAACCAGTGGACGCAGTTCGAGACCTTTCCGCAGTTCATGGAAGGAGTCGAGCAGGTCAGTCAAGTCGGCGACCGGCACACTCACTGGCGCATCCATGTCGGACCGTCGACACGGGAATTCGACGCCACCATCACCGAACAGCACCCGGACGAACGAGTCGCGTGGAGGTCCGACGATGGGCCCAACCACGCCGGGGTGGTGACATTCCACCGTCTCGACGACACCCATACCCGGATCACCGCGCAAATGGATGTCGACCCGGAGGGTTTCGTCGAAACCGCCGCCGACAAGCTGGGCGTGCTCGAACACCGAGTGAACGGCGACATGAAACGCTTCAAGCAGTTCATCGAGACCGAGGGCCGCGCAACCGGAGCTTGGCGTGGCGATATCCCGCGCCCCGATGCCGGGATCTGAACCGTGACGTTTCGGGTGAGGCACTACAGGCCGCCGTGTTGGGCTGTAGTGCACTCCTCGGGGGTTCGACCGGTAGCCGTGAATATTGTCCGGCGGCCGACTTCTACGGTGTGATCGGCGACCGCTCGCAGTAGCGGCCCAGCAAGGTCACGTCGACATCCACCGCCTGAGTGCCGGGCGGCAAAGAAGGTCGAGTCCTCGGTTCCCGAGCCCGAGGTCAGGTGAGGGCTACCGCGATGCGCCACGGCGGCCGGCGACCAACAGGGATCAGAGCTGTTCGGTGCTCCGCAACGCTTCGGCTACCGCTTCGAGCCGCCACTGCGCCCGGCTGGATAATCCGGCGGCGCACGTACACAGCCTGCGCAGATCCAGGTCTTGGAGTTGGGCGACAAGCTGGTTGTCGTGCGTCACCATCGCCGCAAGGGTTTCGATATCACCATTTTCAGGAGTTCTGTCGAGTTGCTGAGCTGGACCAGAAATCGGCATAAGCGGTCTCCTCGTGTCCCGCACGGCAAGGCCACCGGCGCGGCGAAAGTTCTTCTGTTGGGGTGCAGACGGAATTCCCTTCTCCGACAACATCAAACAGCCAGAAATCGACCCGATATCGCAAACTTCGGGCTATTTCGGGGTGTCGTCATACCCCGTTGGGCACCGCCACCGCGGACTCGTCGCGCGAGCAGCGTCCGCCACCGCACCGGCGACGAACGCCACAGTCGCAACGACAGCGGCGACGCCGGGCCGGGCGGCGGAAATACGTGCCGGGTGCGAAGCGCCGAAGCAGTCAGCACGAAGACACGACGGCCAGCAAATACTTGACTGATTCCAGAAAACGCGGAAAACTGCGGATGTGCCCACGGACGCGGAGTTCCAGCAGATGCTGCGGGGAGTTTCTGTGCGGGTGACAGCGCCGCGCGTGGCGGTGCTGAGCGCCGTGCACGCACACCCGCACTCCGACACGGATTCGATCATCCGTGCCGTTCGGTCCCGTTTGTCGGCGGTCTCGCATCAGGCCGTCTACGACACCTTGCGCACGCTCACCACCGCCGGGCTGCTCCGATGCATCCAACCTCGCGGCCTGCTGGCCCGCTACGAGGCACGAGTAGGTGACAATCACCACCACCTGATCTGCCGAACGTGTGGCGCGATCGCCGACGTCGACTGCGCGGTCGGCGAAGCACCCTGCCTGACTGCCTCCGACGACCTCGGCTTCGTGATCGACGAGGCCGAGGTCATCTACTGGGGCCTGTGCCCCGAATGCGCGGACTCCGCGCTCAGCGAACGCAACTCCGCTCCCAGCCTGTAAGACCCGTCCAGGAAGGAATATCGTGACCTCCGATAGCCGCCCACCCGCTCCTGACGCCGAAACTCTCAGCAACAGCGAGAGCGAGAACCCGGCGATCCCCTCGCCCACCGCGGACACCGACCGTCGCCCCCACTCCAACAAGGACTGGTGGCCCGAACAGATCGACGTCTCGGTCCTGCACGCCCACTCGTCCAAGTCCAACCCACTGGGCGAGGACTTCGACTACGCCACGGCATTCGCCGAGCTCGACGTCGACGCCCTCAAAGCCGATATCGCCGCGGTACTGACCGACTCGCAGGACTGGTGGCCCGCCGACTACGGCAACTACGGTGGCCTGTTCATCCGGATGAGCTGGCACGCGGCCGGCACCTACCGCATCGCCGACGGACGCGGTGGCGGCGGTCAGGGCGCCCAGCGCTTCGCCCCGCTCAACAGCTGGCCCGACAACGCCAACCTCGACAAAGCTCGTCGGCTGCTGTGGCCGGTCAAGCAGAAGTACGGCGACAGCATCTCCTGGGCCGACCTGCTCGTGTTCACCGGCAACGTCGCCCTCGAGTCCATGGGTTTCCAGACGTTCGGCTTCGGCTTCGGCCGACCCGATATCTGGGAGCCCGAGGAAGTGTTCTGGGGCCCGGAGGACACCTGGCTCGGCGACGAACGCTACAGCGGCGACCGTAAACTGTCGGGCCCGCTGGGCGCGGTCCAGATGGGCCTGATCTATGTGAACCCGGAAGGGCCCAACGGCAGGCCTGATCCGGTGGCCGCGGCACGTGACATCCGCGAGACCTTCGCTCGCATGGCGATGAACGATGAGGAGACCGCCGCCCTGATCGTCGGTGGTCACAGCTTCGGCAAGACCCACGGTGCGGGCGATGCGAGTCTGGTCGGCGCCGAGCCCGAGGCCGCGCCGCTCGAGCAGCAGGGTCTGGGCTGGAAGAGCACGCACGGCACGGGCAAGGGCAAGGACGCCATCACCAGCGGCCTGGAGGTCGTGTGGACGGCCACCCCGACCCAGTGGAGCAACGGCTTCTTGCAGAACCTCTACGGGTTCGACTGGGAACTCACCAAGAGCCCGGCCGGTGCCTGGCAGTGGAAGCCTAAAGACGGTGCGGGCGAAGGCCTTATCCCTGATCCGTTCGGTGGGCCCGCGCGCACCCCGACAATGCTGACCACCGACCTGTCCCTGCGCGAAGACCCGATCTACGAGGCGATCACCCGACGCTGGCTCGAGCACCCCGAGGAGCTGGCCGAGGCGTTTGCAAAGGCCTGGTACAAACTCCTGCACCGCGATATGGGTCCGCTCAGCCGCTATCTCGGCCCGTGGGTGCCCGAGGCGCAGCTGTGGCAGGATCCGGTTCCCGCTGTCGACCACGCACTGATCGACGACCAGGACATCGCCGCGCTGAAGAACACGGTGCTCGCGTCCGGTCTGTCGGTCGCGCAACTGGTCAAGACGGCGTGGGCCTCGGCCGCGAGTTTCCGCAGCACCGACAAGCGCGGCGGCGCGAACGGCGCCCGGATCCGGCTCGAACCACAGCGCGACTGGGACGTCAACGAACCCGCCGAGCTGGCGAAGGTGTTGCCGGTTCTCGAGCAGATCCAGCGAGATTTCAACGCCGCTGCTCCCGATGGCAAGGCGGTGTCACTGGCCGACCTGATCATCCTGGGCGGTTCGGCGGCGATCGAGAAGGCAGCCGGCGATGCCGGTCATCAGATCACCGTGCCGTTCTCGCCCGGGCGCACCGACGCCACGCAGGAGAACACCGATGTCGACACCTTCGATGTGCTCGAGCCGCGGGCAGACGGGTTCCGCAACTACGTGCGTCCCGGCGAGAAGGCGCCGCTCGAGCGTCTGCTCCTGGACCGCGCCTACATGCTCGACGTGACAGCGCCGCAGCTGACGGTGCTGATCGGCGGCCTGCGTGCGCTCGGCGCCAACTACGGTGGCAGCGCACACGGTGTCTTCACCGACCGGCCGGGCGTGCTGTCGAACGACTTCTTCGTGAATCTGCTCGACCAGAGCACGGAGTGGAAGGCCTCGGAGTCGGCGGAGAACGTCTATGACGGTGTCGACCGGCGGACCGGCGAGAAGCGATGGACGGCCACCGCCAACGATCTCGTCTTCGGCTCGCACTCGGTGCTTCGCGCGGTGGCCGAGGTGTATGCGCAGAACACAGCGGGAGCGAAGTTCGTGAACGACTTCGTCGACGCCTGGGTCAAGGTGGTCGACAACGATCGGTTCGATCTGCGCTGACCTCTCGACCGCCGATGATTGCACGTCGGCGCCCACGATCGAGCCGACCGGGTGTCCCGGTCGGCTCGATTCGTTTCGAGCGCTTACTTGCCGAACTTCTGCTGCCCCTCGGCCGCGCGGGTCGTCGGTGAAGCGGCTCCGGAGAACGCACTTCGGCGAAAGGCCTTGTGCAGTCAGGAGTTACCGCCCGGCCGCCAAATCTGCCGCAGATTCCCTGGTCGGGGCACGTTATTAAATGTTTCTTGAGAGAGTGCACCGGCTGCGGCGACCACGTCTGCCGCCTGATAGCTTGACGGATACGAATATCGGATTCTGCAAAGACCCTCGCGGCGCCGGTGCGGGACCGTGCGCAGGATCGGAACCCTGCTTGTCCGCTGGGTCGACCCGTTCATGCGGATGTGCGCTTGATCAGGAGCTTGCTTTGTCCGGTGCCAGAAATCTGAATTCCGCAATTCCACAGCAGTGTCTACTCGGGGCAGGCCTGTCCGGTGAGCGCAGGTGAGCGCACCGGATTCGTGGTACCCGGTGCCGGCTCAGCACGGTCCGTTTCTTTCGCCGCAGGAATTGCTCGCCGCGATCAACGGGGGCGCCGATTGTGATCAGCCGCTCGCGCGCTGGGCTCGCACCCTCGGGTCGTTGTATCGGGACTGGCTGGCCGAACCGTCCGCCGTATGGGTCGGTCGTCAGATCGCGGAAGTCGCGCACACCATCGATGTGTGGATCACCGCGCAGCTTCCGCGGCCACGCCCCGGCGCTCCGCGAGGAATCGACACGGTGGGCGGGGTGATCGGCCGGGTCGCGGAAGCCGCCACCTATGCCCACTGGGCGCTCCACAACGCCGAGGACGCCCAGCGACATCGAGCCTGGCACCATCTGGCCGAGATGCGGGAGGGCTACGAGGACCTGGTGCGGTTGGTCCTGGACGGTTCGGTCAACCTGCCGAAGTCGTGGCCCACCATCAGCTGGCCGGCCGCGGCGACATAGAAATCTGCTGGGTCTCCCCGTTTCGAAGCGACACACCGGGGTATCGCCCGCTTGTAAACCAGAGACCGCCACCGGGGACAGGATGACCGAACTCCTGACCGGTCGGCGGGCGGTTGCCGGGACCAGCGCGTCCCGTTCGGACGCTGCCCCAGACGACGGCCCCGGCAACCGCCAACCACGGCCGGCGAGGCAGGATCCGAGGCCACCGTGTCGATGGGTGCTCACAGCAGCACCGGACCCCGCGACGACAAGAGCTGGTGCCTAGATCGCGGTTGGAGCACCCGTCGCGACTACGGTCGCCACCTCTGACGCGAATGCACCTCCGGCCGGCGACAACGGCCAATCCGTGGCGAGACGAAACCTTGCGCCGATCATCGACACCGCGTTCAGCACCGCGTCGACACCGTCCCACCCTCTCGCGATCGCGCAGGTTTCGCCGTCGACCCGAAACAGACACAGCATGCCGTCCCCGCCGCCGGCCTGTACAGGCCGGCAGATGGCAATCGTGTGCCGGTCGCCTGCGTGGATGATCGTCTGCGTCGCCACAACATCGGCGTCATCCACCGCCTCGGGTCGATCACCAGCGGGTGGTACCGGAAAGCCGAGGTTCGCCGGGACGACAAACCGCGCCGACGCGCCGCGATTCGCCTGCGCGAGCAAGTCGCCGATCTCGAGCAGAGCCCGGTAGAGCGCCGCCAGCGAATCGGGGCCTTCGGTGGTGCGCCGCGTGTCCGCCAGCCGATAGGCGCACTCCACCTTCCCGCCAACCGGTCGCGGCCGACTCACCTCGATGACCACGATCTGGCCGCCTTCGGTGACGCGCCGGGACAAGATCGGTACTTCGACGGACTTTCTCACAACGCCTCCCACTCATGGCATCCACGCGGGCTGCCGCGGATTTTCCTGGTGCAGTAGTACTGAGGCGGATATGACTCAGTCGCGCAGAGATCGGTGCTCGAACCGACGCCAGATCCGGGTGGTCTGCAGCCACCTGCGAAGTCCCCACGAACCCAACAGAGCCGAAAGGAACATGTGCAGGCAAAAGGCGATGACGACGAGCTCTGCCCCATAGTCGCGGGTCCACTCCCCCATTGCCGAGGACGCGATGCATCCCGCCGCCACGAGCACGAACGACACAATGACGGCCAGCGGCGCCAACGGCGCCAACTCGTCGCCGCGTTCCTCGGAGATGCCGCGCGGACCGTCGCCGTGTTCCTGTAGCGCGAACCGATTATCGAAGTGAGCTCTGATGTAGACCATGAATCCTCCCACCCGGCTACCCCAGCCGGACCATTTCTCTTACGCGCCCGTTCATTCCCCCTATAACGACGAGGAGCTCAGCCGAGATTTGCGGTCGCCGCAATCGGTGCCGCGATCTCGGTGACCCATACAGTGCCAGATGGTGGAAGTCGATGGAAGCAGAAACAGAAATTCCCTCACCTCCCGAAGGGCCGTTATTTGCCGGTGACAATTGGCAGGTTTCCCTGATACGAGGTCACACGCGGCAAGCAGGCACTTCACGCATCGGACAGGCAAGAATTTCACCGGCGTAGTTTATGCAATCGTGACGAATGTGGGCACGACATGACTTCGAGTAACCTGTCGCACCATTTGCTTCCCGCTGGAATCCCTGGCCCGAATCACACTCGGCACTTCCAGCATGAATTCTCATTCACTTGCGTTGCCACTTGCAGACCGGCGCACCTCGAACACAATCCACCGACCCGAGGTAGTGATAGCAGCCAGGCATCGACATCTGCGCTGACCCCGAGAGAACAGCACCGAACAAATGCGCGCGCGGACAGTCAGTTGCGCCCGGTCGGGGTTTCGACCTCGTCGACATCCTTGTCGAAACGTAGACCTCGCCAACTCGGATGCCGCAACCGGCCGTCGTCGGTCCATTCCGTGAACGCCACTTCCCCGACAAGTTTCGGCTGCACCCACGACACCCCGTCCGGGGTACGGTCGATGCCCGATACCGGCGGATCAGCACGGTGCAGCGGTGCGAGCTGTTCGGAGAGATCGGCGAGCATCGCGGCCGTGAACCCCGTGCCCACACTGCCGGCGTATTCCAGGCTGCCGCGATCATCGGGTACGGCGACCAGCAAGGATCCGATCTGCCCGGCACGGCGACCGGTGCCCTTCTTCCAACCGATCAGCACGACTTCTTGGTGGGTGACATTCTTGACCTTGGTCCAGGCGGGGCTGCGCTGCCCGGGCAGGTACCAGCTGTTACGACGCTTGCAGATGATGCCTTCCAGTCCGAGTTCCTGCGAGATCGCCAGGGCGTCTGCGGCGGGACCGGGGAGCAAGTGCGGGACGCGCCAATGCGGGCGGGTCAACCCGAGATGTTCGAGGAGCTCGCGTCGCTGGGCATAGGGCAATTCGATCAGCGGCCGGTCGCCGATGTGGAGAAGGTCGAAGATCATGTAGGTCGCCGGAGTCGATTGCGCGAGGGCGCGGATAGCGGCTGGGTTGCGCTGGTGCATTCGCGGCGCCAATGCCTGAAACGAGGATCGACCCGCGTGCTCGATCACGATCTCGCCGTCGACCACGAACCCGGGCTCGGCCGGAGCGAGCCCGGACAGCTCGGGCCAGGCGACGGTGATGTCGTTGCCATTGCGCGACTCGAGCCGCAGTTCGTCATCGATATAGGCAATGGCCCGGATTCCGTCGTACTTCACTTCGTATGCCCAGCGGTCACCGTCGGCAGGCAGATGACCCGCCGTGGCCAGCATCGCGGCATAGTGCGGCAATCGGGTCATACAGGCCTCACCATCACCTGATCGATCCCCTGGACACCGTCAGCAAACATTCAGCATAGCCCTGGTGCGTTACGCGCCGATGTCGCGACGACCAACTCGGCCACCGTGCGGCCGTCCCCGGATCCACTGCGCCCCAAGCAGGGCACCGCGCACCGTCTGTCAGCTCAATCGTTCAGTCAGCTCGACGGTGACTTCGTCGCCATCGGTCTTTCCGATGCGGCGGCGGATCTCGGCGGCGACGGGAAGCTTGTGGGTGCCGTCGCCGAGTGCCATGAACGACGATGTGAACGCGACACCGTCCACCGTTCCCTTCACCTTGACCAGGCCCCGGGTGCCGAAGATCCGCGCGGAGTCGGGCAGTTGCACGCATGTCCATGTGTCACCCGCCCTTACTTTTCCGAGGACAGCGGTGAACGTGATGTCGATCGGTCCCGGTGCGGTGTTCATGAGAGCTCCTGTCAGGGTTCGGGATTCAGACGAACATGCCGAGCACGACACCGCTGACGACCAACTTGAGGACCCAGTCGGTCATATGCACCAGAGCGGTCGGTATCGGCACGTTCTCGTGGACGATGGCGCCGGCGAGGATGGTCACCGGTAGTACCGCCACGATCGCACCTACCGCCGCCCCGGCGGCGATGCCATGCCGATCGCCGGCGACGAGCAGCGCCGCCAGCACCCCCGCGGCCAGCAGCCCACGCAGCACCACGAACAGCATCTGGACCGGCATGCTGATTCCGGGACGCGGGGTACTCGTCCTCGACACCAGCGCGGCGATCGGCGGTGTCGCGTACAGCACCGCGCTGATGACGAACGAGACGACCGCGGCAACGACGACACCTGTAACTATCATGGCCAGCTCCTTGAGTACGATCCAGTACTTAATCTAGGAGGATGAATAAGTACTGTCAAGTACTAATATGGGGAGCATGACCTCTTCTGCTCGACGCCGTGGCCGACCACCCGGGAAGTCCGGCGCCGAACTACTCACCGTCGCCCGCGAGGTGTTTCTCGAGCGCGGGTTCGCGGGATCGACGATGGACGAGATCGCCGCACGCGCCGGGATCTCCAAGACATCGCTGTATCGCGAACATCCGTCGAAAGAGGGCTTGTTCGCCGCGGTCGTGGAGCACTGGACCGCCGCCGGGCGTGATGCGATGCGACCCGCCCTCACCGAACTCGAGGCCGCCGAGGATGTCCGCGAGGGCTTACTCGTCTGGGCACGAACGCTGCTGGCCGGCGTCCTCTCGCCGACCGTGGTGGAAATGCGCAGGCTGGTCACCGCCGAGGCGGCCCGCCTGCCCGAGGTCGGGGCGACATATCTGCACCAGAGCTGGGTCCGCAATATCGGCGCTCTCGCCACCACGCTGCAGGCACTCGTCGCACGCGACGTGCTCGCGATCCCCGACCCCCGGGCCGCAGCCGAACAGCTCACCTGGCTGGTCGTGGGCGCACCGCTGAACGCCCGAATGCTCGATGCCACAGCAATATCGGCGAACCCCCCCGGCGCAGCGATAGATCTCTTCCTGGCCGCTTACCGACCTGCCCTGACCGCATCCGAGCTCGGCGGTCCGTGATGCGGCCACGCCCTCAGGCGAGCGCCTCGTCCGCGAGCGCTCGCGCCGCCTCGTCGGGCGCGTAGCTCGCCAGCGCGAGGACAAGGCTTCGGATCCCGGTCCGCGCGGATGGCGGCAAGTGCGCGTGGCGTGCGACATCGAGCTCGTTGGCGATCGTCAGCACCGCGAAATCATGCAGTTCAGCACCCCCGACCAGCGTGGAAGTGCCGGTGAAGCGGTCGATCACCGACAGCGGCTCTCGCCCGAGGCCGCGGTATGTCCGTTCGCGGTCGCACCCGCCGTAGAGATAGACCAGGCCCTCGGCGTCGTGCCCGATCACGGTCGCCAGCCGCGGCCGATCGGTTGTCGGCAGGAGCTCGACAGCGAATCCGTCCGTGCCATAGGACGCGTGGCAGATCGCGGCCAGACGGGTTCGCGGCGTGGCGTTCCATTCGACCACGAGGGCGTGGACCCGGCGCAGGTGAGCGTGCAGAGTTCCGCCGGGATGTTCGATCTCTTCGGCGCCGAGAACCCGCTGCAGGTCGAATGCGCTCTGAACAGCGTGGGCGGTAGCGAGCCAGGTGCCTGCGTGCTCCGAGACGATGCGTGCGAGCTCTTCGGGAGCCTCCCGGGCGACGAGATGTCCGGCTTCCGGCACACCGGTAACCGTTACACGACGATCGGCGAGGAACCGATCCACTTCGGCGTCGGTGAGCGGCGACCGTCCGCCGCGCACGAGCAGCATCGGCACTTCCGAACCGACAGCCGTCGCATGCAGCGCAGGCCCCGCCGCGAGGCTGTCTTCCACCAGTTCGGTGCGTTGATCGCGAAGCCCGCTGTCACTGAGCCAGGCGCGTACCCGATCCGGATCGGAATTCGGCACCACATCGACAAGGATCAGACCGGCCACACGACCGGCAATATCCGGTTCGCCGAGCGCGGCGATGGCAGCGAGCCCGCCGACGGAAGCGCCCACCACCACGAGCGGGGCCGGCTCACGCCGCACCATGTCGGCCACGTCGTCGGCAACCGCCCGAAGGACGGTCGCCTCCCCCGTACTGTCGCCGTGTCCACGCAAATCGAAGGCCACCGCCCGGAATCCGGCCGCAGCGATCTGCGACGCGACCGGTGCCCACACGCCGCGATCCTCGCCTCCCGCATGGAGCAACAGCACCGTCGGGCCCGCGCCGGTCACGGTGCCCCGCAGGGTGACATCACCCAGGGCGATGCTCATGTCGGTCATGAGTGAACCGATCGCCGGCAATCGAGGCCACCGCCGTCCGCGAGCACACCGTTCGGTCGCGGATTGTCCTTGCGCGCAGCAGGTTCGGTCGCATTCATGATGCTCCTCGGCGAACTTCGGGAATGACGCTGTGTGGTTTCGTCGCAGACTTCGGAATTCGGGTCGACACCCGCCCCGCGTCCTGCGTCCCGAACGGGGACGTGTCGATAACGCGGGGCGGGTTGCCGCCCTAAGTCCACGACCATCATCAGCGACAAACCACCAGCGGGTCAATCCTCGGTTTCCCTTGGCCGACCCCGAGATTCAGCCCACCGGCAGTCAGATCTCAGCCCGCGACGACCTCGCTGCGGTCACCGCTCCACAGAGTGTGGAACTTGCCGTCGGCGTCGATGCGCTCGTAGGTATGTGCGCCGAAGAAGTCACGCTGGCCCTGGGTCAGCGCGGCGGGCAGGCGCTCTGCGCGCAGTGCGTCGTAGTACGACAGCGAGGACGCGAACGCCGGGACCGGGATTCCGAGCAGGGTGGCGGTAGATACCACGCGCCGCCAGCTGTCGATCGCGGTCTCGATGGCCTCGCGGAAGTACGGCGCGAGGATCAAGCTCGGCAGGGCGGGGTCCTGCTCATACGCTTCCTTGATCCGGTTCAGGAACCGAGCCCGGATGATGCAGCCGCCGCGCCAGATCGTCGCCAGATCGCCGGGGTGCAGATCCCAGCTGTACTCGGCGCTGCCCGCGGCGATCTGGTCGAAGCCCTGTGCGTAGGCGACGACCTTGGACGCGTACAGCGCCTGCCGGATGTCCTCGGTGAACTGCTCGACATCGGTGGGCTTGTCGGCGAGTGTGCCAGAGGCGAGACCCACCGCGGCTTTGCGCTGGGCACGCGAACCCGACAGCGCCCTGGCGAAGACCGCCTCCGCGATGCCGGTCACCGGCACACCGAGATCGAGCGCGGACTTGACCGTCCAGCGGCCGGTGCCCTTCTGCTCGGCGGCGTCGACGATGACGTCGACCAGCGGCTTGCCGGTCTTCGCGTCGACCTGCGCGAGCACCTGCGCGGTGATCTCGACCAGATAGCTCTCCAGGTCCCCGGAGTTCCACTGTGTGAACACGTCCGCGATCTGCCCGGCGTCGAAACCGAGCGCGTCACGGAACAGGTGGTACGCCTCACCGATCAGCTGCATATCGGCGTATTCGATGCCGTTGTGCACCATCTTGACGAAGTGTCCGGAACCGTCGGGGCCGATGTGGGTGCAGCACGGCGTGCCGTCGACCTGCGCCGCGATCGACTCGAGCAGCGGGCCGAGCGATTCGTAGGATTCCTTGGGCCCGCCCGGCATGATCGCGGGACCGTTGAGCGCGCCTTCCTCACCACCCGAGATGCCTGCCCCGACGAAATTGAGGCCACGTTCGGCCATGGCGGCCTCGCGGCGAATCGTGTCGGTGTAGAGGGCGTTGCCACCGTCGATGATGATGTCGCCCGGCTCCATCACGGCAGCCAGCTCCTCGATGACGGTGTCGGTCGCCTCGCCCGCCTTGACCATGATCAGCACCCGTCGCGGCTTCTCCAGCGCCGCGACGAACTCCTCCACGGTCTCGGTGCGGACGAAATCGCCGTCACCGCCGTGCTCGGCGAGCAGTGCGTCGGTCTTGGCCACGGAACGGTTGTGCAGCGCGACGGTGTAGCCGTGCTTGGCGAAGTTGCGGGCGATGTTGCTGCCCATCACTGCCAGGCCGGTGACACCGATGTGTGCACGCGCGGTAGAGGTCGACATTGATCAGCTCTCTTCGTTCGGCGATTCGATGGGTGCAGAAGACGAACTCCTTGGCAGGCAAGTTACTGGGTGCCGGTTCGCCGCCGAACACCTACCACCGTGACCGGGGCTACACGGCGAACCGGGCCCGGCCCGCGTGTCGGCGGTCGCTGCTAGTGTCGGTCGAGTTCTGACACGGGGTGTCTCGCGACCGCGAGGCTGAGAACAGACCCGCTGAACCTGTTCAGGTAATGCTGACGAAGGGATGTCACGGTGTTGCACGCCCACACCACAGATACCGGCCTGTTCACCGATCACCTCTGGGACCGCACCAAGGTCCTGCGGAGCGCGATCGATGAACTGGAATTCCTGCGGCACCTCGGCGAGGGCACCTTGCCGCTCGAGGTGTTCCGGACCTACATCGAGCAGGATTCGCTGTATCTGACCGGGTATTCGAAGGCGCTGGCGATTCTCGCCGCCAAGTCACCGGACCCGCAGACCGCGGCCTTCTGGGCCACCTCGTCCGCGAACGCCGCGGCTGTCGAGTCGGCCATGCACGACCAGATGCTCAGCGGCGGAGCGCTGCCCCCGCGGCAGGGCGAGCCGGAGCATTCCCAGACCTGCCTGGCCTACGTCTCCTACCTGATCGCCGCCGCGGCGACCGAGTCCTACGCGGTCGCGGCGGCGGCCGCGCTGCCCTGCTTCTGGATCTACGCCGACGTGGGACGAGGCCTGGCCGAGAGTGCCGCGAAGGTGATCGCCGCCGACGCCGCCCACCCGTATGCCCAGTGGGTCACCACCTACGGCGCGGAAGAGTTCCAGCAGGCCGCGGCCACGGCGCGATCGCTGGTCGACGCCGCCGCCGAGTCGGCGAGCGAGCGTGAGCGGGCGGCGATGGAGAAGGCATTCATCCTCGCCGTGCGCTACGAGCTGATGTTCTGGGACACCGCCCTGCACCCGCAGCCCTGGCCTGCCGGATGAGCGGGCGGCTGCGCCGCGCACTCGCGGTCATGGCAACCACCGTCGCGACCCTGTCGATGGTCACCGCCTGCGGTTCGGGCGGCGGCTCCGACCAGACCATCCGCTTCGCGCTGGACTGGACGCCCAACACCAACCACTCCGGACTGTATGTCGCCTTGCAGCGCGGCTACTTCGCCGACGCCGGTCTGGATGTGCAGGTGCTGCCCTACAACAACACCTCGGTCGACACGGTGGTCGATGCGGGGAACGCGGAATTCGGGATCAGTACCCACAATTCGTCGACGTTCGCCCGCGCCTCGGGTGCGCGCATCCAGTCGGTGCTCGCACCCCTGCAGCACTGGGCGACCGGGATCGGCGTGCGCGCCGATCGTGCCGACCTCGCAAGCCCGAAGAATCTGGACGGCAAGACCTACGCCGGTTTCGGTGACCCGGGTGAGAAGGAGTCACTCGCACAGGTCATCCGCAACGACGGCGGCACCGGCGAATTCACCTCCGTCATGCTGGGATCGTCGGCGTACGAGGCCGTCTACTCCGGGAAAGCGGACTTCACCGTCTCGTATCTGGCGTGGGAGGGCATCGAGGCCGAACACCACGGCACCCCGATGAAGTACTTCCGCTACACCGATTTCGGATTCCCCGACTCCTACGCCATCGTGATCGACGCCAACGAAGGCTGGCTCGCCGAGAACCCCGACCGCGCGAAGAAGTTCGTCCAGGCCCTGCAACGCGGCTACCAGTTCGCCGCGGACAACCCGGACGCGGCCGCCCAGGACCTCATCGACGCCAACCCGGGCGCGTTCAACGACGAGAAGCTGGTCTTCGACAGTCAGCGCATGCTGGCCGACCAGTTCATGAAGGACCCGAACGGGCGAGTCGGCACTCAGACCGTGGAGCAGTGGTCGGCGAATTCGCGATTCCTGTACCGCAGTGGCCTGCTCAACGGGCCCGACGGTAAACCACTGACCACCGAGCCCGACTGGTCGACATATTTCACCGATGACTACCTTGCCAACCCGTGACGGGTCCGTAGACGCGCAAGTCCTGTCCGGCGACCGTCCCGGTCGCTGGGCCGGGATCCGGTGGGCGGTGCCTTCGATCGTCACGGTGGCGGTCCTCGTGGCCGTGTGGCAGATCTATGTCATCACCAGCGGTGTGCGTCCGCAGGTGCTGCCCTCGCCGGTGCGGGTGGTCGAGCAGGGCTGGGCGCATCGCGACGAGATCGCCACTCACGCGGCCGCCACCTTGCAGGTGACGCTGATCGGTTTCGCGGTCTCGCTGAGCGCGGCATGGGTACTGGCGGTGATCGTCGACTTCTCACCCTGGCTGCGACGCGCGTTGGTGCCGTTGTTCGTGGCGTCGCAGACCGTGCCGATCGTCGCGATCGCACCGTTGATGATCATCTGGTTCGGGTTCGGCCTCCTGCCGAAGATCCTGGTGGTCGCGCTGGTCACCTTCTTCCCGATGGCCATCGGCCTGATCGAAGGGTTCGCCGCGGCCGACCGTGACGCGGGCGCGCTGCTGCGCAGTATGGGCGCCTCCCGCGTGCAGGAGTTCCTGTATGTGCGGCTGCCCTCCGCGCTGCCGCGGTTCTTCACCTCGTTGCGGATCGCGATCACCTACGCGGTCGTCGGTGCGGTGTTCGCCGAATATGTCGGCGCCAGTGTCGGTCTCGGCATCTATATGAGCCTGCAGAAGAATTCGTTCCGCACCGATCTGGTGCTGGCGGCGGTCTTGGTGACCGCGCTGCTGAGTATCGCGCTCTACCTGACGACGTTCGCGGTCGAGCGCCTCGTCGCGCCGTGGGCGCGCGCGGAGAACAGGAGCCGGCGTGACTGACACCGAAGGCGACCGGATCGTCGTCGACCGACTCACCAAGTCGTTCCCCCAGCCCGGTCGTGGCAGCCCTGGCCTCGAGGTGTTGGGCGGGGTGTCGTTCGCGGTCCGATCGGGCGAGTTCGTCACGGTCATCGGCCCCAGCGGCTGCGGCAAGAGCACGGTGTTCAACATGCTGGCCGGACTCGAATCCCCCGACTCCGGCAGCGTCGGCTTCCACACGGCCGACGGCGAAGACACCGCGTCGCACTGCGCCTACATGCCGCAGAAGGACCTGCTGTTCCCGTGGCGAACCGTCCTCGACAACACCATTCTCGGTTTGCGTGTGCAGGGTGTCCCGAAAACAGAGGCCAGGCGCCGCGCGCGCGAACTGTTTCCGATATTCGGCCTGTCCGGTTTCGAGGACGCCCGCCCGTCTCAGCTGTCGGGCGGGATGCGACAGCGGGCGGCACTGCTGCGCACCGTCGTCCAGGAGCGCGAGTTGCTGTTGCTCGACGAGCCTTTCGGCGCGCTCGACTCCCTGACTCGCACCGAGATGCAGTCGTGGTTGCAGGAGGTCTGGCAGCGCTACCGGTGGATGGTCCTGATGATCACCCACGATGTCCGTGAGGCGGTCTACCTGTCGGACCGTGTGATCGTGCTGTCGGCGCGGCCGGCCACCGTGCGCCGCGAACTGCGCATCGACCTGCCGCGCCCGCGCGGGTTGTCCATGATCACCGCCCCCGAATTCGTCGCGCTGGAGGAAGAACTGCTCGCGATCCTGCACGAGGAGTCGCGTCGCTCACTCGAGCAGTCGCTGAGTCGAGCGACGAAACGCCCAGACGACGACCACTAGCGCCAGCGCCAGCAGCGGTGTTCCCATGACGATCTTGGCGGTGGCCAGCCACCCGGCTGCGTCGATGTCGTAGAGCCAGCCCTGGACGAAGTAGCGTGCCGCGAACACCGCGGCGAGGGCGAGGGTGGCGATATCGTGCCCGCGCAGGGACGGGCGGTCCTGCCGCCAGGCGAACTCGTTGCCGTGCAGCATGTTCCACAGCACGCCGGTCAGTGGTCGGCGTGCCAGCAGCGAGACGAGTGCGACAACGGCGCCGGCCAGACTGGCCCAGATGCCGACCAGGAAGAATCCGCCCGCCGAGCCGGTCCACGCGGCGACGCCACCGGCGACTATGACTCCGATGAGCCCGCCGCTCGCCTGGACGACCGGCTCACCGCGAACGATCCGAAATCCCATGATCGCCACCGCGACGGCGACGGCGGACCCGATGGCAATAGGTAGTGCCACCAGCGCATTCGCCACGACGAACGCAATGACCGGTATCGCCGTGTAGATCATTCCCGTGGTGCCGCCGAGTTGGTCGACCAGCCGCTGTGCAGGGTCGGCCGTCGGTACACGCGAGGCGGCGGACTCGTCGACGTCGCGGTGGGATTCGGGCTGAATCATCGTGCTCTCCAAGCGGTTGCGCGAAAAGGTGTTGTGCGAGGAACAGCTCCAACGTTCGTCGCCGCGAAGGTCGGAAACCAGTGCGCGCCAACACCTTTTCCGATGACACCCTCATGGATGCGACATGACATCTGTCACGACAACCGGCTCGGGATGACCTGCGGTGCTCAGCGCATGGGTTCCATCAGACTCAGCAACCCGAGATCTTCGGCGAGCGCGCCGTCCTGGCCGAGCGCCGCGAAGTCGGCCTCCACCTCCGACAGGGCGAGCTTGCCCGCGCGCACCGCGCGGTAGCGCACATACGACCAGAGGAAGACGTCGAGGTTGTCGAAGCGGGTCCCGCCCTCGAGAACCTCTTCCTCGTGAAACCACACCGCGACCTGACCGGTGGTGAGCACGACGTAGAGGTTGCCGCCGCCGTCGGCCCCGAGGGAGAACACGTCCTCGTCGGTCAGTTCGGTCGTGTAGTCCGCATCGAGAATTTCGCAGCCGTTGCCGGCGAAGTCGAAAGCGTAGGACCAGTCGAAGATGTCGAGGAACTGCGGCAGCCGACCGGAACGGACCCGGCGGTCGAAGGCCGCGAGTGCGGCGGCGCCGACCGCGGGCATTCGTTCGAGAAACGGTTCCACCGAACGAGTTCCGGCGGAGACGACGACAGGTTCGCCGTCACCGAACCAGCGGGCGAGATCGGCGTCGAGGCCACGATCGGTATAGCCGACGAGGTCGGCGAGGGTGAGCGTCACGCCGAAATTGTAGAAACGACCACCGACATGCGCGCGTCTTCCTTCGATCAGGAGAACTCAGCGCCGCTGCGGTCCGAACAAGCGGACCTTGACCACCGCTCAGCCGACTTCTCATGGGCACGAACCATCGATTCGCGACTAGCGGCTGGTCGATCGCATGTCGCGGTCGGGATGTCGGATCACTCAGTGTATTTTCGGGACTCGAGCAAGTGGCCCGCCGACTCGTTGTCGACGTCGTGCTGCTCTATCCGAGTGCGATCCGGTTCGGTCTCACCGGGCCGGTGAGGAACACGATGGACGCCCGCGATGCCGCCAGGTTCATCCGGGTGAGGCACCCGCGTCTCACGGTGCCGGTGAACTACGAAGCCTGGACCCGTTCGATCGAAAGTAAGGGTGAACTGATCATGTCCTCGTCGACCAACGTTGCGAATCCGCGCCGGCGCCGGATGCTGAGCGTCGTGGCAGCGGCGATTGTCGCGCTCGGCCCCTTCGTCCCCGCACTCGCGACCGCCGACCCGGGCGAACCCACCGTAGTTCTGGTGCACGGCGCCTTCGCTGACGCCACCAGCTGGGATGGCGTCGCCGCCGAGCTACGCGGACGCGGCTATCGTGTTGTCGCAGTGGACAACCCGCTGCGCGGGCCGCGCAACGACGCGCAGGCGCTGCAGGGCGTGCTCGACTCCATCGACGGCCCGGTTGTGCTTGTCGGGCACTCCTACGGCGGGTCGGTCATCACCAACACCCACGACCCCAAGGTCAAGGCCAACGTCTACATCGCGGCATTCGCCCCGGCGCAGGGTGAGTTCGTG
This sequence comes from Nocardia sp. NPDC055050, assembly GCF_053608345.1. Lineage (NCBI taxonomy): Bacteria > Bacillati > Actinomycetota > Actinomycetes > Mycobacteriales > Nocardiaceae > Nocardia > Nocardia sp. NPDC055050. The sequence goes on along the minus strand of NZ_JBSGVG010000015.1, from coordinate 24,546 downwards.
CTGGGACTGATCGACCCCATCCGTTTCCCCGGCAGCCAACTGCTCCCACCCGCACTGCAGGTACGGGTCGTGGACGACCCCACCGGGATCGCGGGCAAGAATGTCGACGGCTACATCGAGGAACCGTATTTTCGCGACATCTTCGCCCAAGACGTCAGCGCCGAGACCGCCGCGAACATGTATGCCCATCAGCACTCGGCGGCACTGAACGCCAATTTGGAGCCCTCCGGCTCACCCTCGTGGGCGAGCACACCCAACTGGTACCTGATCTCGGGTGAGGACCGCGTCATCCCCGCAGCCGCGCAACGGTTCATGGCTGGACGTGCCGCGGCCACCACCCGCGAGATCAGCTCCTCGCATGCCTCGTTGGTCTCCCAGCCGATCGCCGTCGCCGACACCATCGCGGAGGCCGCGGACACGGTTCGATAGCCGAGCCGACCGCGGCACCGGCGACCGGCCGAGCATTCATTTGCGGGCGCGACGGGTGGTAAGAACTCCGGCGATCCAGCCGACGACGAACATCGCCAACAGGATCAGCCACATCGGGGAACTGACCGTGATCAACAGGATCTCGACAGTGACCTTTCCTCTGTTCTCCAACACGAACACGACGGCGAAGATGCTCAACCCGATGGCGACCCATTGGGTTGGTGACACGCGACTCAGCAGGGACCGCTTTCCGGCGGCGTCGTTCATCAGAGTCCTCCTTTCGACGGGGTGGCGTTCACTCGGCGCCACGCAGGATCTCTCGTAAACGCTCGGTGTCGGCGACGGTCCAGTCGGCCGGTGACAGGATCGCGGCCCAGGCATCGGCGATGTCGGCTTGGAAGGTGTGGCCGTGCCCGTCCGGCACATCGACCGCGACTGCCATGTCCGCCGACACCTGCAGAAACGTCACCACCGGGATCCAGCGGGTGCTCGGCAGGACATCGCGACCGCGTTCCTCGCTGAGCCAGTCAGGTTTCTGGAACAGCATTCGCGGTGTCCACCAGGTGATCGGGTCCGAGGCGTGCTGGAGATAGACCACCTTGGGTGCGATCCACACGGCGCCGGGACGGGCGAGATCCGGCGTGTCAGCGACGAATCGCACCGTGTGGCCGTCCCGGTAGATCGGCAGCCACTGCGGGGAACCCGGGTCTCGTCGTGCGGTGGCATCGCGCCACACCGGGTTGGTGGCGGTAGGACCGACGAACAGGACGCCATCGGTACGGGCCGCCATGTCCTGGATACCGGAGAACGCCGCCTCGCCGCCGAAAGATCCGAGGCTCTCCCCGAAAACCACCAGCTTCGGCCGGCGATCGACCGGCAAGAGGTCCCACTCGGCGTGCACCGCCTCGAACAGCGCTTGTCCGGCCTGTCGAGCTCGTTCCTGGTCGACGACGAAGGACAGCCAACTCGGTAGGTAGGAGTACTGCATACTCACCAACGCACTGTCACCGTTGGCCAGATACTCCAACGCCGAGGCAGTCGACTCGTTGATCCACCCGGTTCCGGTGGTGGTCGCGACACCGAGGACCGCTCGTTCGAATCCACCGGCCCGACGCAACTCGGCAACCGCGAGATCTGCTTCGGCTCTGATGCTCTCCGCGGAATCGAGGCCGGTGTAGACGCGAATCGGCTCGCGCGCGGGCTTTGCGCTGAACGCGGTCAGTTCACTCGCGGTGGGACCGTTGGACACGAAGATCCGACCCTGCCTGCCCAGCGAGTCCCAGCTCACCAGCGAGCCGGGACCACCGGACCGCTCCGCGAGAACGGGCTCCTCGGTATCGGGCGAGCTCTCGTCGTTCACGGCCTTGAATGTCTCGTTGAGCATCGACATCGCCACGTCCGCGACCACCCCGTTGACCGCGGCGACAGCCAGTGCGACCACCACCACACCGCCGAGCACCGCCGCGACGCGCGGCGGCATCACCCGCGCCAACAGCCCACCGACCCCTCGCGACAGCGCCCAGCACAACCGCGCTATCGCGATCAATACCGCGAACACGACGGCGGCGATCACCACGATGATCGGATAGGCGTGCCAGGCAAGTCCGCTCACGCCCATGAGCGAACGCAGATCACTTTGCCAATCGGCGTACCAGACCAGCACCGCGACCGATCCGAGGCAGGCCACGATGCCCAACGCCCACCACGCCACCGACGGCGCGGGCCCACGCTGTCGTTGCAGCATCCACCGGATCAGGGCCGCGACCGCGATGCCGAGTCCGTAGCCGAAGGCAGCGGCGGCACCGGTGACGATTCCTTGGAACAGCGGTCCTCTGGGCAGCAGTGACGGCGTCAGCGACAACCACACCAATACCAACGCCCCCACGGCCCCACCGAAATGGAATCTCCGACCGGTCGGCATCGCGGCATCGGATCTGCTGCTCATCAGCCGACCCGACGTCGGTGGTATCTTCGCGTGGAATTCATTTGTTCCCCTGTGATCGGCCAACGACCCACCGGCGCACGGAATTCACTACCGAACCCGGTGCAGCTCTGTCGCGCAATCAAGCCGACACGAGGCCTGGTCCGGGATTCTTTCAGTGGTGTGAACTATACGACCCGGTGATGCCACGACGCGGAATTCGGGCAATCGACACCGATATGTGAGCTGAACGCGGGTCAAACGTGGTAGCCCCATCCAGTACAACCACTGGACAGAACAAAATCCTGAGAAGGCGCCGCACGTCGAGGTCGACGACCGGAGCATCGGGCCTCGACTGTGGTCGGCAAAGATCGGTCCGCTACACGTTCGATACCCTCGCCATCGGAAGGTCGCGGCGAATCCCGACAAAGGCGCGCAACCAGCCCGGATAATCCACGACATCGACGTCGAACACCTGAACGAAGAGACTGACCGGTCGTGGCGCCCCTGATTCGCGGAGTCGGATCGGCGGCAGCTCCGAGGTGAACGTCACTTCGCCGGCATTCCATATCGAGCAGAACTCCGGGTAGGCACCGAGCTCGTCGAGAAGCTGCTCTGGCCAGTCGGCGTGACCGAAAGTGCCGATTCGGCCACGTAATCCGCTCACCGTCGCCTGTGCGACGGTGTCCCAGTCCACGAAGACCTGCCGGGCAATCTCGTTCCCGAACAACCAGTGCAGCCCATTTTCCCCGACGCGCAGCCCGGGCAACATCGACTGTGCGGCGCTGTTGAGCGCCAGGATATTGCCGCGGGCGTCGAAATATCCCGCCACTCCGCCGCGCTGCGCTTCGAGTATACGAAGCGCGTCGTCGCTGATTCGGGCGCGCAATTGCTCAACCGTGGGAGTCGACGTGATCGGCAGCCCTGCCAGGTCGAACAGGTGCCGTCGCTCGGTCATCGTCAAAGCACGGGCTCGACCCAGGCAGTCGACCAAGGATTCGACGACCGCACGCGCTGGATGATCCCGGTCACCCCATTCCAGGTGGGTGACATAGCTGGCGCTGACTCCTGCCGACACGGCCAGTCGCTCGCGTGACATTCGCCGATCGTCACGCAACCACCGCAGGAAGCTGCCGAATGTCGGCAGCGTCAGCAGTTCCGGATCGTGCGACCTGGTCATTTGGTTCACGGCACTCACTCCCGTTCGAGCCTTGCCTACGCCCTGCACGATAGCGACCACAGCACGTTACCGGCCCGGAACACGCAGGTTCGGACCGGTGACAAGGGTGCTTTCCTGTGCGGCGCTACCGCGCGACCTGCCGATCGCGCAGGAGCAGTCGGATCCAGGCATCGGCCAGCCAGTCACGGAAACGCTCTGCCGTCCAATGGCGTTCGCCTACGAGCAGTACCCAGTACTCGGTGGCGTTCATGCTCCAGATGATGTCGGCGACCTCGTCGTCGGACAGATCCTCGCGCAACTGCCCTGTACTGCGCAGGTCTGCAGCGAATTCACGCATGTTCGCTGCGCGGCGCTCGCTGATCTCGGCCCATACGCGCGCGCACGACGCGTCGGTCGTCGCCGCCTCGCGCAGCGCCAGGAAGATCGGCGCGAGGCGTTGCTGGATGATGACCAGCGCGTCGGCGTAGATCGCGATCTTGTCCTCGGCCCCGTTCGCCTCTCGGATTGCCCGCACGTACTCGCGCTGCCGAGCCGGAATCGCACGATCGGTCCCGGACAGAGCAGTCTCGACCAACTCTCGGAGCAATACCGGCTTGCGTCCGATCGATGCGTAGACCGTGTCCACGGAGACACCTGCGTGCGTGGCGATCTCAGCCACCGTGGTGGCGGCATAGCCCCGCTCCACGAACAGCGCTCGCGCCGCCGCGAGGATCGCGTGACGCGTATCCGCGGCCTGCGCGGCGCGCCGAGGGGCGTTGTATCGACGCTTGTCTGCCTTGACGTTCTCGCTCATCGGCGCCTATTCTACCAATATTCATCCGATACCTATTCGGGTGAATTCAGAAGGGATCCGGCCATGGTCTACGCCTACATTCAAGATGTCCCTATCGGCGAGGAGCTCTACAACCGGATCATCGAAGGACTGGGCCCGGAACCACTCGACGGCTCGCTACTGCACCTGTGCGTGCGTCGCGACGACGGCGGACTGCGCTATATCGACGTGTGGGAGTCCGAGGCGCATTGCGCTCGCGCCTTCGACGAACGCATCCACCCCGCCGTCGATGCCGCCTTCGCGGGCGCCCGTCCCGGCGAGCCGACGATTCAACACCTCACTGTCGTCCACGCCACCGGCTCGCTCCTGATCGCGAAGGACACCTGACCGTCGACGCTGCGCTTCGCGCCCTTCTGCTGCCTGTGCGCTGGCACTAGGCGCACTCGACCCACATTCGCTACTACGATCCGGGGACACCTCCGCACCCGAATGAGAAGGATTCCCATGGCGCGCAAAATCATTGTCAGCCTTATCGACGACTTCGACGGCACATCCGAAGCCGACGAGACCGTCACATTCGGAATCGACGGAGTCGCCTACGAAATCGACCTGTCCGAGACCAACGCCACCAAACTGCGCGAAACGTTCGACCAGTGGCTTCCCTACGCCCGCCGAATCGGCCGCACCAAGACTTCCACCGGTCGACTCTCCGCGAAAACCGCGGCGAGCACACCGATTCGACGCAATGATCTCACCGCCATTCGTGCGTGGGCCGGCAACAACGGCCACCCGGTGTCGACTCGCGGACGGATCTCCGCAGACGTTATCGCCGCATACGACGCAGCGTCTGCATAAAGCACGACCGTTGTCGTGCTGAACGTTCGCCGGTTGCGACGGGTGACCCGGACACAGTCAAACGTCCGGGTCCAGCACCGCTCCCCGTTCAGATCTCGGCGAGGACCGCAGCATCCACATACCGCGGATCACGGGCGATCGCGGCAAAACTCGACTCACTTTCGGCACCGACCGATTCCTGCACCTCTGCCAACCGGACGAGTAGATCGAAATAGCTCGCCTCAGCCGGACGCAACTCCGCGATCGTCGCCGTGAGATCGAAATCGGCGGCGAACCGCGCCCGGTCGAGACCCACCAACAGCGTCGCCAGCCACCCACCCGAATCCGCCGCGAACATCGACCCGCTGGTTTCGGCCCAGAACAACACCGCGCTCGGTGCCATGTCAGAGCTCAACCGCCCCGCTGCGGCGAGCATCACCAGCGCGGTATAGATGTTCGACTCGCAAAAACCGAAGTGCATCAAATACGCCTCGAGCGCTCCGTCCCGATACCTCAGTACATAGGTCAGCCCGCCGGTGTCCTCCCCGAAGCAGTCGGCGAAGTACTCCCGAGGCGTGATCCCCTCCTCGGCCTGCCGCCAATCCGGCGCCTTGCCGTCCCAGAACCACCCGTCATACATCGCGCCGTGATTCTCGATGGTCTCCGGCCCCGGCGCCGGTGTCGCCAACCACTGCTCGAATGCCTGTCGCTCCATGGGAATTCGAGCAGCAACGACAAACGTGTCCGACACAACCGGCTCCTCATCTCGACGGCACCCACCATCGCGGGCCCACGCGCCATCCTAAGATCTCGCACCCACTACTTCGGCGGCCTGATCACACCGACGGCGCCCGCGCGGCCCGCTCGGCGCGACGGGACAGCGCCGCGAAGGCATCGCGTAGCGCTGGGGGGCCGATGACCTCGATGTCGGTGTCGAAACGCGCCAGTGCCGCGGCGAGCGCCGCCCAGGACCACGAACCCATCGACAGCCTGGTGCGCCCCTCGCCCAGCGCCTCCACGACTGCTTCACCGGCGAACGGAGCGACCCGGGTGGCGGGAAGATCGAGGATTACCTCACCGTTGCACGGCCAGACATCAGCCCTCTCAGAGCCTTTGAACCGCGCGGAGAGAAACGTGACGACGTCTCCACCTGGTAACTCCCGAGCTGCGAAGCGCGGGCCGTGGGGGATGCGCAAACTCATCCGATCGACGCGAAAGCTCCGCCAGCCCGCGCGCTCGGGATCCCAGCCGATCAGGTACCAACGCCCGTTCCGAACCACGAGATGATGGGGTTGGACGCGGCGCGGCGCGCGCAACTCGGTTGTGTGTGCAGACCCCTGATAGTCGAAGCGCACCTCCGCCGCGGATCGAATCGCGGTGCTCAGTTCCACCAGAATTCGGGTGTCGACTTGGATATCGGCACCGCTCGCGGCGAGCTCGAGCGCGTCGACTCGCGCCCGCAACCTCGCCGGTAGGACCTGTCGCACGGTGGCGAGGGCTCGCGCGGCGCCTTCTTCGATGCCCGCCCCGGTCCCGACCGCGATGCGCAACGCCACCGCGAGCGCGACGGCTTGCTCGTCGTCGAACAACAGCGGCGGTAGTTCACTGCCTGCCTCCAGCCGGTAGCCGCCCTCGGGGCCCTTGATCGCCTGGATGGGATAGCCGAGCTCGCGCAGACGGTCGACGTCGCGGCGCACCGTGCGTGCGCTGACGTCGAGCCGCTCGGCCAATAGAGCTCCTGGCCAGTCCCTGCGGACCTGCAGCAAAGACAGCAGTGAGAGCAGGCGGCGCGAAGTCGCCGTCGAAGTCGATGTCGGCATGGTTCCAGATTGCCAGGAGTAGCGGACATTCCCTGTCCGCTACCGGTGACAGTGTGGAATTCGTCGCCCCCCGGCGGCGCACACCACTCGAAGGGACACTGATCAGACATGACGGTCAATACTGTTGCCCACCTGAATTTCCACGGCCAGGCCCGTGCGGCCCTGGAGTTCTACCAGTCGGTATTCGGTGGCCGGCTGACCCTCGCCACCTACGCCGACTTCGGCATGCCGACCGAACTGCCCGACGCCGCCAAGGTGGTGTTCGGTCAGGTCATTGCCGACAACGGATTCCGGGTCATGGCCTACGACGTGCCCGGCCACGACTCCCCTGCCGCTGCGGCCGCGCCCACCACCCGCCGCGACAACGGCACCACCATCACCGAGGAGCGGTTCTTCCTTTCGGTGCGCGGCGAGACCGTCGAGGAGGTCGGCGCGCTGTGGGAACGCCTCGCCGAGGGCGCGACGGTGATCGAGGCATTCGGCCCAGCTCAGTGGGCGCCCGCCTTCGGGATGCTGAGCGATCGCTTCGACGTCACCTGGATTCTCGACGTGGCAGCCGAGTACGTCCCGGCTTGAGCCGTGGTTCGGGGTGCACAGTGATCGGTCAGCGAGGGTCCGCGGTGGGATGGGCGGCGAGCAGTGACTCCAGGTGCGTGCGCGACCAGCCACACAGTTCGTGCACGGTCGTGAGCAGGTCGATCCCGGCCGCGGTGAGCGAATAGTCGACGCGGGGGTTGGCGGAGTGGTGGTCGTAGCGGGCAACGACTCCGTCGGCTTCCAACCCACGTAGCGTCTGGGTGAGCATCTTGTAGCTGATGCCGTCGACCGACCGATGCAACTAGCGCTTGCTCGAGGTAGGCGACAAAGAGTCGGGCGTAGGCCTTGTCATCGCCGGGCCGCAAGACGCGGTCAGCGCATACCGCGACACCATCGGACCGGTGATCGTGGACGACCTCGACGCGGCGAGGCAGTTCGTCACCGACATCGGCGGCGAAATCACCGGCGGACCGATTGTCTCGGCGACAGGTCGGGTGGTGTACGCGCGCCACCCGGACGGCACGAACGTCGAATACGTGCAGTGGGCAGCCGGCATCCGCTCGCACGTGCTCGACTGACAGCGGCGGGCCGCTCGAATCCAACTCAGAATCCTGTCGCTACGACAAGTTCTCCGGCGGAAATTCTCCGGAGGATGCAGTGACAGGGGCCGTTCGCCGCATCGATACTTGCTTCGACCCGGGTCGCGGGATGGCACCGGCGCCGCCCCCTCCATGCCCGGGGTCGCGGCGGTAGTGATGGCCGTCGCGATGAAGACGGCGCCGGAGTGCACGTGCGGGGCCCGCGATGAGATGAGGGACGGTGCGAGTACTCGCGCGGACAGCTGTTGGTCGACCGAAGACCGTGATCGCGGTGATCACGCTGTTACTCGTTCTCGCGGGTGCGGGTGGCGCCTCGCTGCAGCAGCGATTGTCCGGCGGCGGGTTCTGGAACGCGGACGCCGAATCCGCGCGCGCCGCGCGGATCTTGGCGGACGAGTACACCACAGGAACACCGAATGTCATTGTGCTGGTCGATGTTCCGGCCGCAGGAGGAACCGTCGATACACCCGCGGTCGCCGCCACCGGTCTACGGCTGACCACCGAGCTGGCCGCGGTATCCGGTGTGCGTTCGGTGAGCTCGTACTGGTCCACCGGATCGCCAGAGTTCCTTCGCACTACCGATCGCGGCAAGGCGCTGGTCGCCGTGGATGTTCCCGGCGACGAGATCGTGGTGGACACCGTGGTGTCCCGGCTGATCGACAGCTACCGGGATCGGGACTACGGCGAGCTCCACCTGCGGCTGGGTGGCGCCGCGGTGAGCTATCACGATGTCACCGAACAACTGTCGCATGACATGAAAGTCAGTGAGGCAGTGACGATTCCGATCCTGCTGGTGCTGTTGGTGCTGATCTTCGGCAGTCTGATCGCCGCGGGGCTGCCGCTGGTACTCGGCGTGGTGTCGATCATCGGCACCTTCGGAATCCTGCGTCTGCTCACCGAGATCACCCAGGTTTCCAGCTATGCGCTGAACCTGACCACGGTGCTCGGACTCGGTCTCGGCATCGACTACAGCCTGTTCCTGGTCAGCCGATTCAGAGAAGAGCGCCACGGTGGTCGCGACGTACCGACCGCGGTGCGGGTGACCGTGCTGACCGCCGGGCGCACGGTGCTGTTCTCGGCCGCCACGATCGTCATCGCGATGCTGGCGATGCTGCTGTTCCCGATGCCGTTCCTGCGTTCACTGGCCGCGGCCTGCCTGTCGGTGACGCTCTTGGCCGCGCTCGCGACCGTGACATTGCTGCCTGCCCTGCTCATGTTGTTCGGGCACCGCATCGACTCACTCGACCTGCGTCGAGGCCTCCGGCGGCTACGCGGGCGAGCCGACCCAGCACCGATGCGGCCCGAGAACGGTTTCTGGTATCGCACCGCACGGCGAGTCACCGCGCGCCCCTGGGTATTCGGTGGTGCCGCGCTGCTGGTGGTGGTCTTGCTCGGTGTCCCGTTCGCCGGGTTGCGATTGGGACTGACCGACGACCGAGCATTGCCGGTGACGGTGGAGAGCCGTCAGGTCGGTGACGTGCTGCGCGCCGAATTCCCGGCGACCTCGGCGGGCCGATTCGATGTGGTCGTCGACGGGCCGATCAGCGCGGACGAACTGGCCCAGCTGACACAACGCATACAGCACCTCTCGCATGTGCGGCTGGTCCGTGGCCAGTCCGGGCCCGAGGGCGCACATCTGACGGTGATCCCCGGCGTCGACCCGTATTCGCCGGCAGCCGAAACCTTGCTCGATGACATCCGGCGGACCGATTCGCCCGCGCCTCTGCTGGTCGGCGGCGCCACGGCCGAGAACACCGATACCAAATCCGGATTGGCAGGGCGCCTGCCGCTGGTGGTCGCACTCATCGTGGTCGCGATGCTGGTGTTGCTGTTCGCGTTCACCGGCAGCGTGGTGATCCCGTTGAAGGCGGTGCTGCTCAACACGTTGAGCTTGTCGGCGACCTTCGGCGCGATGGTCTACATCTTCCAGGACGGGCATCTGAAATGGCTGGTCGGCGATTTCACCGAGATCGGCTATCTGGCCGCGCCCGTACCGGTGCTCGTCTTCTGCTTGGCCTTCGGATTGTCGATGGACTACGAAGTGTTCCTGCTGTCACGGATCGCCGAGGAGTACCGGACGCGCGGTGTGACAGCCGACGCGGTCGCGTACGGACTGGAGCGCACCGGCCGCATCGTCACCGCGGCCGCCGCGCTGATGGCGATTGTCTGTGTGGGGCTGGCCTTTTCACAGGTCGCGTTCACCAAGCTGATGGGCGTGGGCTTGACGCTGGCGGTGCTGATGGACGCGACCGTCGTCCGGGGCGTGTTGGTACCTGCCTTCATGCGCCTGCTGGGCGCCGCGAACTGGTGGGCACCGCCGTTCCTGCGACGAGTCCATCGTCACATCGCCGTGCGTGAGAACTGACCGATCGCCTGCGCGGCGGTTTGGCTCCCGGTGCAATTCTTCGGCTCCGTATTCGTCTCACAGGACCAAATATCCGGACAATCCGCCGTTCCGCCGGTCCATTTCCGCGATAAGTGACTTCCGTTACCGCACAACAACATTGGCTATCGACCAACCCGAATGACACAGTGAAACGAGCGCCGTTTGGGCGCACGGACCACTCGTGAATCGCCCGATCAGCCGGGCGAAGACCGCCACCGGACGGAATTCGGATCGCTGCAGCGCCGCGCGATCGAGCACATTTCAGCTCTTCACCTCAGGGGTATATCCATGTCCGTTTCCATGCGCCATCCACTGACTGCCTATCAGCGCGACATCTGGACGATCGTGGAACATTTTCCCGGTCTGCCCAGCTACCTCTCCAACGTGGTCGGCCGCTTCTCCCTCGCCGTCGACGTCGACGTGATGGTCGCCGCGATCGAGCGGACCTGGGCGCGCAACGACGGTCTGCGGCTGCGGTACCGCGTCCTCGACGGTGTTCCCTACCAGGAGCTCTCGTCCGACCCGATGCCGGAGGTCCAGGTCATCGACGTCGGTGCTGCCCCCGATCCACATGCCGAGGCGCAGCGCCGGATCGAGGTGCTCACCGGTTCGGCGATCGACCTCACCGGGGCGGTGCCCTTCCGGGCGCACATCATCCGCGTCGGCGCGGAGGCCACCTACCTGGTCTTGACCACCCACCACGTCGCCGCCGACGCGACCGGGCTGTTCCATATCGGCGCTCAGATCCTCACCGACTACGCCACGACGATGACCGGGAATCCGATCGAGCTACCAGGGTCCTCGTTTCTGGGATGCCTGCCGTTCGAACGTGATTATCGGGCAAGCGATCAGTACCTGCTCGACCGCGACGCTCTGGTCGCCGCGCTGACCACCAGCACCCCCGCACTGTTCGACCGGCCCCGCGCCACCGAGGGGCTGGCACCGGTCACGGCGTACGAGTTCACGCTGGATCGCTTGCTGGTCAACCGGATTCGCGAATCAGGGCTGTCGCTGTACCCGTATTTCTGTGCGATGCTCGGCCTCTACCTGTCGCGTGTCCTGCGCACCGACGAGGTCGCCATCGGCATCCCGTTCGGTAATCGCGCCAACCCCACCGAGCAGGCCACCATCGGTCACTTCGCCAACACGCTGCCACTGTCCATCCGGACAGCGGGCCCTCGCACCGTGCGCGAATTGGTGTCCACGGTGAAAGCCGATGTGCGCCGCATGAAGCAGCACGAGCGTTATCCGCTCGGCGATCTCATGGGTGAGCTGCGCCGCCTCGGCAACCCGGCGAGACAGCTGTTCGACGTGACGGTCGCCTACCCGCGCCTGCCCTCGGCCGCGGGCCTGATCGACGGACTCGAGGAAGTACAGCAACCCTCCCAGGGGTACAGCCCGCTGGCGATGGCCTGGACGATCTCGGAGATCGATGACAACGGGCCGCTGCTGATCCGCCTCGATCACGCCGCCGACATCTTCGATGCCGACTACCCGATCGAGTCCGTCGCCGAGCACCTGATCGCGTTGCTGCACGCCGGGATCGACGCTGTCGACACCGACCCGGCGCTGCTGCCGATGTTGTCGGCGGCCGAGCACGACCTGCTGGTCGACCGTGCTCGCGCGACGGCGCGCCCCTACGAGGACCAGACCACCGTCATCGCCCGCATCATGGCTCACGCCGAGCGCACGCCGGACGCGGTGGCGGTCCACACCGCGACCGACGCCTCGATCACCTACCGCGAGCTCGCCGACCGTGCCGCCGCCCTGTCCGGTGTGCTCCGCGATTCCGGGGTCGAGGCCGGCGATCTGGTCGCGGTGCTGCTCGAACGCGGGCCGGACATGCTCGTCGCGATCCTGGGCGCTGTGCACGCCGGAGCCGCCTATGTCCCGATCGACCCCGGCTATCCTGCCGACCGCATCGCCTACCTGCTGGCCGACAGTGCCGCCAAGGTGGTGCTGACCGACACCGAGATGTCCGGCGGGCTCGTGCTGTCGCCAGAGAACTGGTCGACGGACACCCCGGCGCGGACTCCGGCCCCGACCGGCACCGACCCGGCCTACGTGATCTACACATCCGGCTCCACCGGTCGTCCCAAAGGTGTGGTGGTCGAGCATCATTCGGTGCTCAACCGGATCGGCTGGATGCAGCGGCAGTATCCGCTGGGCCCCACCGATGTGATCCTGCAGAAGACGCCGTCCTCGTTCGACGTGTCGGTGTGGGAGCTGTTCTGGTGGGCGCTCGAGGGTGCCCAGGTGGCGCTGCTGCGGCCGGGCGGTGAGAAGGATCCCCGTGAACTGCTCGCCGCCGTCGCCGACTTCGGTGTCACGGTCATGCATTTCGTGCCGTCGATGCTGACGCCCTTCCTGGATCTGCTCGAGTCCGACCCGACCGCGGTGGACGAGGCCGCCGGTCTGAGGACGGTGTTCTGCAGTGGTGAGGCGCTGCTCCCCCATCAGGTCAACCGGTGGAATCAGACTTTCGCCGGGCTCGGTGCCCGCGCGCCACGCCTGGTCAACCTGTACGGCCCGACCGAGGCCACCGTGGACGTGTCCTATTACGACTGCCCGGTCGACCCGGCCCGAACGGTGACCCGGGTACCGATCGGCCGACCGATCGACAACACCCGCCTGTACGTGCTCGGCCCGTCCGACCAGCCTCAACCGGTCGGCGTCGCGGGCGAATTGTGCATTGCCGGAGCCGGTCTGGCGCGGGGCTACCGCGATCGCCCGGAATTGACGGCGGAGAAATTCGTCGCCGACCCGTTCCACCCGGGCGAGCGGATGTATCGCACCGGCGATCTGGCTCGCCGCCTCGCCGACGGTGAACTGGAGTACCTGGGACGCATCGACCGGCAGGTGAAGATCCGGGGCAACCGGGTCGAGCTGGGCGAGGTCGAGAACGCACTGGCCGCACTGCCCGGCATCACCGCCGCCACGGTCATCGACCGGGCTGCCCCCGACCGCGCCACCTATCTGGCCGCCTACTGCGTGGCGGCATCCGCACCGGAGCCCGCAGCACTGCGTGCTGCCTTGTCGAAGACATTGCCGGAGTTCATGATTCCGTCGCTGTTCGTTCGCGTCGACGCGATCCCGCTGACCCCGAGCGGCAAGGCCGACCGCGCCGCGCTCGCGGCGATCACCGCCGAGAACTCGACCGTCGAGCACACCGCACCCCGCACACCGGTCGAGGAACAGTTGGCGCTCATCTGGCGCGAGGTGCTCGACCGCGAGTCGGTATCGGTGTTCGACAATTTCTACGACCTCGGTGGCGACTCGATTCTGCTGCTGCGTGTGCGAGCCAGGGCCGAGGCCAGGGGGCTGGTGATCAGCGCTCGTGACATCGCCGAATGCCCCACCATCGCCGAACTGGCCGAGCGGGCGGGCACCGGTGCTGTCGCCGCGACCGCCCTCGCCCCGTTCGAACTGGTGGCCGGGATCGACCGAGCCCGCCTACGGCATGTGGTGGACGCGTACCCGTTGACCAGGTTGCAGCTGGGCATGCTGTTCCACAGCCGCGAACGTGCCGAATCTTCGCTCTACCACGATGTCTTCCGGTATTCGCTGCGGATGCCGTGGGACGAGGCAGCACTGCGTGCCGCGACGTCGCGATCGGTCGCCCGGCATCCGATGCTGCGCACCTCCTTCGAGCTCGCCGGCTACTCCGAGCCGCTGCAACTCGTGCACGCCCACCTCGATCCCCCGTTGACGATCGTCGACCTGCGCGCGACCGAAGCCGACCAGGCCGAGGCATTGATTCGTGACCATATCGAGCAACGACGCCTGCGCCGGTACGACTTCGACCAGCCGGGCCTGTTCGATCTCACGGTGTACCGGCTCGCCGACCGGATCGAGCTGGTGCTGGCGTTCCACCACGCCATCCTCGACGGCTGGAGTGTGGCGACGCTGATCTCGGAGCTGCTGGCGGACTATCGGGGCGCGGGCGAGTTCCCCGCCGAGCTTCCGTCCTTCGCCGAATATGTTCGTGCCGAGCGTGATTCGCTCGACGATCCGGCCGATCGGGAGTACTGGGCACGGGAGTTGGACGGTGCGGAGACGATCGGTGTCCCCGGACTGCGCCCCCATGTCCCCGTGGATGCGACACCGACCGCGGGCCCGGCGCAGGCCCGTGTTTCGGTACCGGTTGCGGTCGGCGCCGACTTGCTGGCACGCGCCGACGAAGTGGCCGCCGCCGCGCATATCCCGGTCAAGGCAGTCCTGCTGGCCGCACACCTGTGCACCGTCGGCCTGTTGTCCGGTCGCACGGATGTGACCACCGGCGTCGTCACCCATGGGCGGCCCGAGCGCATCGATGCCGAGCGCATGGCCGGACTGTTCCTGAACACGATGCCACTGCGGTTGAACTTCAGCGGCCGCAGTGGGCGTGAGGTGCTCACCGGTGTCTTCGAGCGCGAGCGCAACAGCGCACAGCACAAGCGGTTCCCGCTCACCGACATCCAGCGCGAAGTAGGCGTGGTCGTCGACACCGCGTTCAACTATGTCCACTTCCATGCCGCGGGCGCGGCCATGGACGCGCTGGACGTGACCTTGCTCGGCATCGACATTCGCGAGGACACCAACTTCGCGCTGCTGGTGAACGTGATCCGCAACCCGCTCGACGGAACGCTGGCACTGCGCGTCGACGGCGACCCCGCGACCTACACCCGCGACCAGCTGGTCGGCATCGGTGAAACCTACCTGCGCGTCCTCGACCTGCTCACCGGCGATCCCTCGGCCACAGTGGACTTCGGCTCGCTGGCTCCCTCCCCGGAGACGCTGGTCGCCGCACCTGCCTCTGGCACGGTGATCGACCTCTTCGATGCCCGCGCGGCCCGCACACCCGATGCGATTGCCGTCGAAGTCGGCAGTCGGGCAATGACATACGCGGAGTTGCTCACCCTATCCAATCGGGTGGCGGCAACACTGGTGGCGCGCGGGGCACGCCAGGGCGACCGCATCGCGGTGGCCGTGGACCGATCACCCGAGCAGATCGCGACAGTTCTGGGAATCGCCAAGGCGGGCGCGGCCTGCGTGCCGCTCGATGTCAGCTATCCGACCTCGCGCCTGCACGCGATGCTGGACCAGGCACAGCCGTTCGCGGTGATCACCGGCGCCGGCCACGAGACTCTGGTACCAACCCGGTATTCGCGACTCACCCTCGACGAACTGCTCGCACCCGGAATCACCGCCGAACTGCCGGCGAGCGATCCCGAGGCCACCGCGTACGTGTTGTTCACTTCCGGCTCCACCGGGACGCCGAAGGGTGTGGCCATGCCGCATCGCGCGCTCGCCAACCTGATCCGCTGGCAGCTCTCGGCCACCAGCGGAGTTCTCCCCGGTGCCGAACGGGCCCCGGCGACCACGCAATTCGCCCCCTTGTCGTTCGATGTGTCATTCCAGGAGATCTATTCGACGCTGTGCGGTGGGGGTCGCCTCATCGTGCTGAGCGAGGAGCAGCGCCGCGATCTACCTGCCCTGGCCCGCGTACTCACCAGCACCGGCACCGAACGGATCTTCCTGCCCTATGTGGCCTTGCAGCAACTGGCCGAGGCCGCGATCCGGCTCGGCACGGCACCGACCGGGCTGCGGGTGATCATCTCCTCCGGCGAGCAACTCCGCGTCACCGACGAGATCCGGGCGCTGTGCGCGGCAGGGACCGAAGTGCTGCTGGAGAACCAGTACGGCCCCACCGAAACCCATGTCGCCACCCGATACACGATGACCGGCGACCCGGCGCTGTTCCCGGTGCTGCCACCGATCGGCACCGCCATCGACAGCGTGGAGATCCTCGTCCTCGACGACCGGCTGCGCCCGGTTCCCGACCACGTGCCCGGCGAGATCTACCTCGGCGGCGCCGCCCTCGCCGACGGCTACGAGCACCGGCCCGATCTCACCGAGGCCGCCTTCGTTCCGCACCCGTTCGCACCGCCGCGCCGGCTGTACCGGACCGGCGATATCGGTCGCCGGCTGCCCGGCGGCGAGGTGATCAGTGACGGTCGCCGTGGTGGACAGGTCAAGATCCGCGGTCACCGGGTGGAACCGATGGAAGTCGAGCTGGCGCTGCACCGCGTCACCGCGGAGCTGCCCGGCGTCAGCGAAGTCGCCGTGGTGGCGCACACCACCGTCGCAGGGGCCTCCAGCGCCCACACCGTACTGGTGGCGTTCCTGGTCGGCTCCCGTGCCGGTGCCGACGAGGCGGAGATCGCCGCCGCACTGCGGGAATGGTTGCCGGACTACATGATTCCCAGTCGGCTGGTCTGGCTCGACGCGATGCCACTGACTCCGAGCGGCAAGCGGGCCGACGCGGTCCTGGCCGCAACGGCACTGCCCGCCGCCACCTCGGCGGGCCGGGTTCGCCCGCGCACGCCCGCGGAATCAGGGCTGGCGGCGCTGATGGCCGAAGCACTCGGCCTGCCCGAAATCGGCGTGCACGACGACTTCTTCGCTCTCGGCGGTACTTCCCTGACCGCGATGCGCCTGATCGTGTCCATCGAACAGCGCTACGGGGTGTCGCTGCCGGTCTCCACCCTGGCTACCGGCCCCACAGTCGCCGCCCTGGCCGCGCAGCTCGACGAACGTGCCGAGGCGGGTGTCGATCCGCTGGTGCTCCTGCGACCGGGTACCGGGACACCGCTGTTCCTCGTGCACCCGATCGGCGGAAATGTGCTCTGCTACATCGAATTGAGCAAACACCTACCCGATGGGCTGCCGCTGTACGGCCTGCAGGCCGCGGGTCTCGAGACGGGCAGCACCCCGGCCGAATCCATCGCGGAGATGGCGAGCAATTACATCGCGGCACTGCGCCGTGTCCAACCGGCGGGGCCTTATCATCTGGGCGGCTGGTCACTGGGCGGGATGGTCGCCTTCGAAATGGCGCGCCAACTGTCCGAGGCCGGTCACGAGGTGGGCACCCTGGCGCTGATCGACACCATGACGGTGCGCCACGGCGACGGCATGCCGGTGCCCGAACACGCGCTCTACGAGTTCTTCCTGTGGGAACTGCTGTGGCTGGCGCGCGGCGCCGACACCGCGGTGATCGAGATCCCGCAGGAGCTCGACACCGACGACTCCGTCTTCGACTTCATCCTCGCCACCGCCGTCGAAGCGGGCGTGCTGCCGCCGACCGGATCCCGTGCGCTGGTCCGGCGGTTGTTCGAGGTGTTCGTGGCGGGGTGGCGCGCGATCGACGCCTACCGGCCGCAGGCTTATGACGGCGACATCACCCTGTTGCGCGCCGCGCTGCCGCTGCCGCAGGTGCTTCGTCCCGCCCATGATCGGGCGGGCACACTGCACCGAGACCCGACCAACGGCTGGGATGCCTACGCGGCAGGACATCTCGAGGTCGTCGAGGTACCGGGTGATCATCTGACGTTGATCCAGTCCCCGCACGTCGCCGAGGTGGCCGCCCGACTGGCTCGATTGCTCGAACAAGCGGCAGCGACCGCATCATGACTCTGACGAATCCCGCGACACAGCAAGGAAATCCAGTGAACTCACCCGTGAAGTCGGCACTAGTGGTCGGCGCAGGCATCGGCGGTCTCACCGCCGCCGCGGCCCTGCGCCGGGCCGGAATCGATGTCGTGCTGTGCGAGCGCGGCCCGGAACTGCGCGCGGCCGGATTCGGTCTGTCGGTGCAGTCGAACGCGATGAACGCCCTGCGCACCCTCGATCTCGGCATCGACGAGGAACTGCTCCGAGCGGGCGCACAGGCGCGATCGTTCACCTTTCGCCGGCCCGGCGGTTCGGACATGCGACGCATCGACGTGTCCGGCATCGACGCCGAATTGGGCGCTCCCGCGGTCGCACTCGCCCGCAAAGACCTCCACGACGTGCTGCTGGCAGCCTGCGGCGACGACCTGCGGGTAGAGCTCGGCGCCGAGGCGGTCGCGTTCACCGAGACCGCCGACGCGGTGCAGGTCGAGTTCACCGACGGCCGCACCCTGAGCGCCGATGTGCTGATCGGCGCGGACGGAATCAACTCCGCGATCCGCGCCCAGCTGCACGGCGCCGAGGCTCCGCGGCCGGGCAAGTTCGTGTGCTGGCTGGCGCTGGTGCCGTTCGCGCACCCAGCGATCGAGCCCGGCGCCTCGATCCACTACTGGGGCAGGGGCATGCGCTTCGGCATCCACGACATCGGACACGGCAATGTCTACTGGTGGGCCACCCTGACCACCACCGCCGAGCAGGCCGCGGACTGGCCGCACGGCAAAGACGATCTGCTCGCCAGATTCACGGGTTGGGCGCCCGAGATCACCGAGATCATCACCGCCACACCGGAATCGGACATTCTCGCACTGCCCGCTCAGGACCGCCCGCCGCTGACCGCGTGGGGCAGCGGCCGGGTGACCCTGCTCGGCGACGCCGCCCACCCGATGCTGCCCAGTCTGGGGCAGGGCGCGAACTCGGCGATCGAGGACGCGGTGGTGCTCGCGCACGCGCTGGCCACCCACGACGACGCTGCGGCCGGACTGCGGGTCTACGAACAGCGGCGGATTCCGCGCACCACGATGCTCGTCGACGGATCCCGCAAGCTGGGCCGCCTCGAACAGACCCGCAATCGTGCGCTGATCGTCGTTCGCGACGGCTTCATCGTCAAGAGCGTCGAAGCGAAACTGCAGGCCAGTCTCGCCGAACCGATGACGTGGCCCGGGCTGGGCGACCTCGAGTCGGTCGCCGCGCTGCCGCGGCCGTTGTCCACGCTGGAACGCTGGCACTGGACCGTGGATCAGGTGGCGCCGCTGCACATCGTCTCGCGAGTGCGCGTCACCGGCGACCTCGACGCCGATACGGTCCGTGCCGGTCTGGCCGCGCTGACTCGGCGGCATCCGATGCTGCATGCCGAAGTGCGCAGCGATGACGGCCGCAATCCACGCTTCGTCCCGGTCGCGATTGCCCCGATTCCGTTGCGCGAGGTGATATCCGAGGACTGGGTCGCCGAGGTCGACGCCGAGTTGCGGACACGATTCGAAGCAGAGGCACCGCTGCTGCGCGCCACCTTGATCACCGTCGCACCGGACGTCCACGACCTCGTGCTGACCTCCACCTACACCATCGCCGACGCGGTAACCGTGCTGTCGTTCGCCCGGCAGGTGCTCGAGCTCGCCGCCGAAACCGGCGGCTGGGTTGCCGAAGTGCCCGCGCCACCCGCGCCGGAAGCGTTGTTCCCCCGGCCTTTCCAAGGCTGGCGAGGCAAGCGCAAGGCCATCGCCCGGCTGGCGGCCGACGGGGTGCGCGATCTGCGGGTCAAGCCGGTGCGAGTCAGCGCGGGCACCGAAGTTGCACCTGCGCAGCGTTTCACCAAGCTGACGCGGCGAGTGGTGGACGGGACCCAGTACCAGGCACTCCTCGACGCCTGCGCCACACGCGACGTACCACTGTCGGGTCTGGTCGCCGCCGCACTCGCGCGCGCCGCCGGAAACGACGCCGATGCACCGCGAGCCCACTTCCCGGTCGGTGTCTCGGTGCTGTTCCGCGAGCAGCTCGAGCGACCGCTCGACGCCACCCACACCGGCGCTTACCAGGCGATGATCGCCCTTCCCACACCGGCGGGACAACCGCTGTGGCAGACGGCCACCGACTTCGCCACCGACTTCGCGAGTCGTATCGAACAGCGCCAGCACCTGGCCAACCTGGGTGGAATCGGATTCATGCTGCCCAAGACACCGGCGCAACCGGACAAGGTGGTCGGCCTGCTGGACGCCCGCGGGCCGGGCAATCTGTGCCTGACCTTCGTCGACACTCGTGACTTCCCTGCCCGTATCGGCAACTGGGAGGTCTCCGGCGCCGAAGTCGTCTCCGGCATGTCGATCAGTGGTCTGATGATGCTGACCGTCGGTCACGGCACCGACGCGTTGTCGCTGAATCTCGGCTACATCGACGGACTCCTGTCGCCCGAACGCGCCGACGCGTTGATCGACACCGTCGTCGACGCTCTGCTCAGCGTGGTTCCCGCACCGGAAGTCGCTGCTGCGCACTGAGTTCCGCCCCCGACCGACCACGACGGCACTTCGGTATCGATCTCGACATCGAAGTGCCGTGGTCGTTCGGATCGACGCGCCGGCACCTAGATCGCCGGAACGCGGTCCCGCGAGATCCACGCGATGAGTTCGTTCTCCACCTCGTCGCGATTGATCTCGTTGAGGATTTCGTGGCGGGCGTTCGGGTACACGCGGTAGGTGATGTCGCTGAGCCCCGCGTCGCGGTAACGCCGCACCTGCAGATCACTGAGTCGCGCACCGTCATTGAGCGGGTCACTGCCGCCGACCATGACATACAGCGGCAGGTCGGTCCGGATGCCGCGGGGCCGGGCGAGCCGTTCGTTGCCCAGCTTCGCCAGCGATGCCATATTCACCGCGTCGATCTCGAACCCGCACCACGGGTGGGCCAGGTAGGCATCGACCTGGGCCTCGTCGCGGCTGAGCCAGTCGGCGGGCGTGCGGGTCGGCTGGAACTCCCGGTTGAACAGGGCGAGCAGATCGCCGTCGGCGGCGGCGATCTCGACGAACAGTTCATCCACCGCGGTGGTACCGCACAGGACCGCGGCATCGACCAGCGCGTCGTGATCGAGCAGGTACTGCTGGACCGCGAACGAGCCGAGGCTGTGCCCGAACAACACCACGCGCCGATCGGGATGGATCTCGCGCAGGATCGTGGTGAGCGCCGCCATGTCCTCGACGAGCAGATTCCAGCCGTTGTCGCCGAGGTCACCGGGTGTACCGGCCATGCTGTGTCCGTGTCCGCGATGGTCGGCTGCGTAGACGGCGTAGCCGAGCGCCACGAGACGTTCGGCGAGATGGCTGTAGCGCGCGGCATGTTCTCCCATGCCGTGCGCGATCTGGACCACGCCGGTGACGTCGTCGCCGGCGGGCAGCCAGGACCGGACGTGGATGGTGGTGCCGTCACTGCTGGGGTAGCTGAACATGGATCACTCCTGTGTGATGTGCGGACAGTGTTGTGCGACAGCGGCTTTCACGGACCGGTGATGGCGCGTTTGAGGATCTTGCCGGTCGGCCCGGTCGGCAGGGCGTCGAGTAGCCACACCTGCCGCGGGTATTTGTAGGCCGCGACCCGATCCCGGACGAATTCCTGGATCTGCTCGCCGGTCGTGCTCGCGCCGACGCGCAGGGCGACGGCGGCCACGATCTCCTCGCCCAGATGCGCGTCGGCGATCCCGATGACCGCGGCCTGGGTGATCTCGGGATGCTCGTAGAGCACCTCTTCGATCTCGCGCGGATACACGTTGTAGCCGCCGCGGATGATCATGTCCTTCTTGCGGTCGACGATGTAGAGGTAGCCGTCTTCGTCGCGACGGGCGAGGTCACCGGTGCGAAACCAGCCGTCGGGGATCGCCGTGGCGGTGTCGGCGGGTCGGCGCCAGTACCCCAGCATCACGTTGGGGCCGCGCACCACGATCTCGCCGATTCCGTCGATGCTGTCGACGAGTTCGACCTCGACGTCGCGGATCGGCGTACCGATCGAGCCTGGTTTGCGTGGCTGTCCCGCATGGTTGAACGCGACCACCGGACTGGTCTCCGACAACCCGTATCCTTCGAGAATCACACAGCTGAAACGCTGTTCGAAGCCGTGCAACAGCTCCACCGGCAGCGAGGCGCCACCGGAGACGCAGCGGCGCAAGGTCGAGACATCGGCCTCGGCGGCGCCGGAGTCGTGCAGCAGCGCCGAATACATCGTCGGCACACCGGCGAACACCGTCACACCGTCGCGCGCGATCGCCTCGAAGACCGCCGCGGGTTCGAAGCGCGGCACCAGGGTCAGGCAGGCGCCGCTGCGGATCGCCGCGTTCATCGCGCAGGTCTGGCCGAAGGTGTGGAACAGCGGCAGGCAGCCGAGGATCACATCCTCGGTGCCGATATCGAGCACGGTCGTGGAATAGACGTCGGCGTTGTGGACCAACCCGGAATGCGACAGCGCGGCGCCTTTGGGCGTGCCGGTGGTGCCGGAGGTATAGAGGATCACGGCCGGTTCCTCGGCGGTGATCGAGCGATCGTCGCGGCGGGGGTCGTGCCCGGCGAGCAGTTCGGCCAGGAGGTCGGCGTCGATGGTGAGCGCCGTGGACCCGGCTTCCTGCGCGCCATGCGGACCTTCACCCGGCCCGTCGACCCAGTCGAACAACAGCGCCGCCATTGAATCCCGCAGGTAATAGGCAACTTCGCGCGATTTGAGCAACGGGTTCATCGGCACGACCACCGCGCCGGATCGCAGGATGCCGTAGTACAGCACGACGAATTCCGGCACGTTCGGCAGCATCAGCGCCACCCGATCCCCTGGCTCGATCCCACGCTCGCGCAGAAAGGCGGCGACCCGAGCAGTGCGCTCCTCGAGTTCCGCGTAGGTCAGCACGGTCGTACCCGAGCGCAGCGCAGGCCGGTTCGGGTGGCGCAGGGCGGAGTGGAGCAGGTTCTCGCTCAGAGCGGGCATCGGCAGATCCTCGGGGACGAAAGCGGTCGACAACGCGAAAATCGTCGCACCGCTGTGACCGCGATCCCATGGATCGCCGGACAACATCGCCGCGAAAGCATTGTCCGCGGGAACAACCGCACCCCCGGTAAGCTGCGGAAATGGTCCGAACATCGCCACCGAGCCCGATCGTCGACGTCGCGGCGGCGCTGCTCGCGCGCATCGACGATCTCGGACTGCAGCTGGCCCGGCGATTCGTCGACGAACTCGAGACCTACCGCAACGAGAACCAGGTTCCGTTCGACACGATCCGCACCTCCTGCACCCGCAATCTGACGCTGATGGTGCAGCACTTCACCACCGCCGAACCGGTGGATCCCGAGCCGCCGAAGGAAACCGGCAGGCTGCGCGCCCAGCAGGGTGTGCCGCTGGCCGAGACCCTGCACGCCTTCCGGATCGGCTTCGAATTCCTGTGGTCGGAACTGGTCGCCGAAGCCAGACGGCATCCGGCGGTCACCGACGCCGTCCTCGTCGATCTGGCGGCCGAGGTGTGGGCGCTGGCAGGCGAGTACTCCGTCGCCGTCGCGGCCGCCTACCGGGAGATGAGCTCAGAACTCGTGCTGCAGCGCGAGCACGAGCGGTCGGTGCTGGTCGAGGCGTTGTTCACCGGCGTCATCGCCGACCCGGCCACCCTCGGCGAGGCCACGCGCGTTCTCGGGCTGCCGCCGCGGGGACGCTACGTGGTGGTCGCCGCGGAGGTCAGCGCCGCGGGCCGGGAGGCGCTGCCCGGCATCGAAACCGAGTTGCGCCGTGCGCAGATCATCTCCGCTTGGCGACTCCGCCCGGATCAGCAGATCGGCGTTCTCGCGCTCCCGGCGAATCAGGAGTCCACCACGCTGGCCACGCTGCGCAAATTCCGAGCGCGCGTCGGCATGAGCCCACCGTACGAGTCACTCACCGACACCCCGCAGGCGCTGCATTTCGCCCGGCTCGCGGTGGTCGGCCTCGGCGATCACACCTCCGGCGTCGCCCGATTCGACGACAATCCGCTGGGCATGGTGGTCGCCGCCGCGCCACTGGAGGCTGCGCGCATGGTCGACCTGCGCCTACACGAGGTGCTCGCCCTCCCCCACGACGACCACCATCGCCTCCTGGAAACCCTCGAAACCTGGTTCACCGCAGGTGGTTCCGCGGCCACCACCGGCGAACGCCTCTACCTGCACGCGAACACAGTGCGCTACCGCCTCCGCCACATCGAGAAACTCACCGGCCGCTCCCTCACCGACCCCGCCGCAGTACGCGATCTCGGTGCGGCACTACAGGCTTGGAAGGTGCTGGCCACAGTGCGCGCGGGTCGAGGCCTGTGATCTGAGGAGACCCTCCATCCTGCCTACCGTTCTGCAGAGCATCCAACCTCATCGAACTCGGACTCGTCGGGACTGTTAGCCGAGTGATGCGTGAGGTAGGCACCCGCGTTCTTTCCGTGGCCCCACCGGCCCCCTCGCCTGTGTCCCGTCCTGCGTTTGTTCGGATCCGCCGTTGCTTGTCGGGCCCTGTCGCTAATGTCACGCGGATGGACGCGGTACAGGTACAGAAGAAGCTCGAGCTCTCTCCCGATGAGGACTTCATCCTCACCGCGTGGCAGTACCAG